>CAJOKE010000016.1 GCA_905235225.1 Paludibacteraceae bacterium | reverse complement strand
ATATAAGTCTGATAGATTATTTCCGATATAATAATTCACACAATCATTAATTTCCCCAGAATAATCCATTCTTCCATTCTTCAACACTATACCATGTTTGCAAAGTTGCTTTACAGAAGTCATATTGTGACTAACGAAGAGGACGGTGCGGCCTTCGCCGGTGGAGACGTCTTTCATTTTGCCGATGGCTTTCTTTTGGAACTCGGCATCGCCGACGGCGAGGACTTCGTCCACAACGAGGATCTCGGGTTCGAGGAACGCGGCTACGGCGAAGCCCAGACGGACAGTCATACCGGAGCTATAACGTTTGACAGGGGTGTCGATATAGCGTTCACAGCCGGAGAAATCGATGATTTCGTCCAGTTTGGCTTGGATCTCGCTACGGGTCATGCCAAGAATAGCACCATTCATGAAGATGTTTTCGCGTCCGGTCATCTCGCCGTGGAAACCTGTGCCGACCTCAAGCAAGGAGCCGATACGTCCGTGGGCACGGATAGTTCCGGTGGTGGGTCCGGTGACGCGGGAGAGGAGTTTGAGCAAAGTGGATTTACCTGCACCGTTCTTGCCGATGATACCAACTACATCACCCTGCTCGACCTTGAAGTCAATGTCACGCAAAGCCCAGACGTAGTCCGAGGTTCCTTTGGTGGCACGGTCATTGGTCTCGCCGATTTTGAGGTACGGGTCCTCCTGCCGAAGGACATTTGTCACCCACCATCGGCGGATATCATGGGACAAGGTTTTGGTACTGACAAGCCCCAAACGGTATTGTTTACTTACATGATTAAATTCTATCGCTGTACTCATTTATCTAATGCTTTTTCGACTACATGATATGTTATTTATAGAGCGGTCCTATCTAACGACCGATATGAGATTGCTTCAAGGATATGCTGTTTTTGGATATTGTCCGCGCCTTCCAAATCGGCTATTGTGCGTGCCACCTTCAGAATGCGGTCATACGCCCGCGCGCTCAAGCCCAACTTGGACATTGACATTTGCAATAATTTATCACATTCATCATTGAGTGCGCAAAACTGCCGAACCATTTTAGGTGTCATCATTGCATTGGAGTGAACATGCGGATACGGGACGAAGCGGGCTTGTTGAATAGCACGCGCTTTCATGACACGCTCACGGATAAGAGCAGACGGTTCTCCGGGTTGGGTTTCACGCAACTGCTCATAGGGTACAGCCTGTATATCGCACTGTATATCAATTCTGTCCAACAGCGGTCCGCTTACTTTGCTCAGATAGCGGTGTATTTGTCCCGGCGTGCAGGTGCAGGGGTGTGCCGGATTATTTTCGCCATAATGCCCGCACGGACACGGATTCATTGCCGCCACCAGCATGAACGAAGCCGGATAATCGACTGTTGTTTTTGTCCGTGCCACCGTGATATGCCTATCTTCCAGCGGTTGTCGCATCACCTCCAATGTTGTGCGTTTATATTCGGGTAACTCGTCCAAGAAGAGGACTCCGTTATGCGCCAAGGAAATCTCTCCTGGATGGGGGTTGGTACCACCGCCGACCAACGCCACATCGGTTATTGTGTGGTGTGGTGAGCGGAAGGGTCTTTGAACGACGAGCGAACTTCCCGCCCCTTGGCGTTTGTTCATCAAGCCGGCAACGGAGTGTATCTTGGTTGTCTCGAGCGACTCTTCCAAGGACAAAGGGGGCAGGATAGACGGCAGCCTTTTGGCAATCATTGATTTACCGGCTCCCGGGGGACCAATCATAAGCAAATTATGTCCGCCGGCTGCTGCGACTTCGACGGCACGGCGCAATTTATACTGCCCACGTACATCCGCGAAATCGATGTCCGAAGGGAATGCAAATTCGTCAAACAATGCCTTTGAGTCCACATACGTTGGTTGAAAAGTCTGTTCGTCATTCAAGAAGCGCACCACATCGGGCAAGGTGTCAAGTCCATATACTTCCAATCCGTCCACGACAGCCGCTTCATTAGCGTTTTCCATAGGCAGTATGATTCCCTTGAACCCTTCTTTTTTAGCACAGAGTGCCACGGGCAGAACACCCCGAACGGGTTTTAAGGTGCCATCGAGAGACAACTCGCCGATCAGCATATACTGCTCAAGATGTTTCGTTTTCACCAATTCACATCCAGCCAACATTCCCACCGCCAGTGGCAAATCATATACAGTACCCTCTTTGCGGATGTCAGCGGGAGCCATGTTGATTGTGAAATCACGGCGTAATGCGTCATATCCGTTAACGGTCAAAGCGGCAGTGATGCGTTCGTGGGATTCCTTGACCGCATTATCGGGCAATCCGACCAACACGAAATCGAATCCGGATACTGCATGCACCTCGATTGTAACCGGCACTGCATCTATTCCGACCGTTGCTGCACTGTATATTTTAATTAACATAACTTTTAGATTGTGTCAATAAAGTATTTCTGCTTTTTGTTAAACATCGCTATACCTATCACGAGCAAGACAACCATAAAGGCAATGCTGTATGCCAATGCCTGCCATGAGAATTCACCGGCACCGTATGCACCGTACTTAAATGTCTCGATGAGAGCCGTCATCGGGTTGAGCTGCATTAAGGTATGGAGTGTCGGATTGGTCACATAACTCAACGGATAAACAATCGGCGTTGCGTACATCCACAGTGAAACGAACACGCCGAAGAAGTTTGTGAGGTCACGATATTTAGTGGTCAGCGATGAAACAATCAATCCCAATCCCAAGGCTATACCCTGAATGGTGAGAATAACGACGGGGAAGAGGAGCAAATACCATGTCGGTCGCAAATGAACGCCCTTGATAACAAAGAGCAGATATACCAAAATGAATGTCCCGAGCTGGAGCGAGAAATGGAAAAGTTTGGATATAACGACGGAAACGGGTGAAACCAACCGTGGGAAATAGACTTTTCCGAACAAACCAGCATTGGACTGGAAGGTGGATGAAACCGCACTGAGACAGGACGAGAAATATTCCCACAGGCAGATACCGCTTAGGTAAAACACCGGCTGCGGGATATCATCGGTGGGTATTCCGGCAATCCGCCCGAAGACAACGATATACATCACCATCGAGAACAGAGGAGAAATGAAATACCACGCGAAACCGAAAATAGTCTGCTTAAACTGCACCGTCAAATCGCGTTTGATAAAGAGCCAGATGAGGTAGCGTTTCTGCCACAACTCCTTCAGTCCCAATCCTTTTGCATAGGTATCAGGGCTTATCTCCGTGGTCCAATAATTATTTTTATTATCACTTTCAGGCATTTACAATTTTGGCATTTATTTGGTCAGGGTACAATCGTTTCATTATTCATCAACCTGTGTCACACCGTGTCCATAAAGGATTTCTGCACTTTATTAAACAATACAAGTCCCACCAGCAAGAGTACAACCGTGACCAATGTGCTATAGGCGAGCCACAGCCAAGAGAACTGTCCCTGTCCCAAGAGCGAGAACTTGATTGCCTCCATGACGGGTGTGACCGGATTGAGTGACATAGCGAGGTGTAGTTTCGGGTTAGTCACCATACTCATCGGATAGATAACAGGAGTAACATAAACCCAAAGGGATACTATTTTGCCCAACATCACTTGGAGGTCTCTGTATTTTGTAGTCATGGATGAAAATATCATACCGAAGCCCATCGCCATTAAGGCGAGCAGCAACATAAGGAACGGGAAAAGGATTACCTGCCAGTGGATGGAGAGTTCGGTTCCAGTAGCAGCATAATAGATGTAAAACGCGAAAAATATCGCCAGTTGGATAGCGAAAGTCAGCAGATTGGTTGTGACCGCCACCATAGGCATGATAATTCTCGGGAAATAGACTTTGCCGAATATGTCTGCATTCGAAACAAAGGAGTTGGACGTGGAGTTAAGGCAGGAAGCGAAATAGCCCCAAACGGAAATGCCCAACAAATAAAACAGAACGGGCGGGACACCGTCAGTAGGGATTTTAGCAACACCGCCGAACACCGTAACATAGACAATGACAGACAAAACCGGTGTGATGATAAACCATAGAGGTCCAAGGATTGTCTGTTTGTAAGCAGTGCGGAATGCACGTTCCACAAAGAGGACGAACATATCGCGGTAACGCCATATTTCGCGCCAGTCAAGTGCGAGGAGTTTGTCGCGAGGGGTGATAACGGTTGACCACTGTGTTTCCTTATTTTCTTTCACTGGTATCTATTTCTTCAAAAAACGCGCAAAGATAGCAAAAAAAAAGGAGATACGCAAATATATCTTCTTTTTTTTGTTGTTTTTTAGTAAAAACAATCTTTATCCATTTTATTTCATACGGCGGAGCAGTTTTATGCGCTCATAAGCTTCATTGACGGAGCGGAATTTTTCCGTCGCCTGTTTTTTGATTTGTTCTCCGGCATTAGCCACCTTGTCGGGATGGTATTTCATCGCCATACGCCGGTAGGCTTTTTTCACTTCTTCGTCGGTTGCGGACGGTTCTATTTCAAGAGCCGTATATGCCCAATTCGGATCTTTGGTTTTGCGGTACAATGATGCCAAGGATTCAAAATCCTTCGGTGTGACCCGCATATTAGCGGCGATTTGCTCTATGATGGAGTATTCCTGTTCGGCAAACTCGCCATCAGCATTGGCGAGATCAAGCAGCATATGAATGATTTCCAGACGAGTGGAATAATTGACATTATTGCCAATCTGCCGGCTCACCGCGGCATGGTCAATCTCTTTCTCCAACAACTGTTTCAGCATTTGAAGGGCTTGTAGAGCCTCATCTTCACCGAATGTTTTTATCAGAAACGGTTTGATATAATTGACTTCGGATTTAAGGACACGCCCGTCTGATTTCATCACACAGGCAATGAGGACCAACAGCGACACACGAATATCTCCGGCTGTCGGACGGCGATTAGAATACGTCCGATGTGTGTTATCAGCACTCTGCTGCTGTTCATCCGAATCTCCGTCCGTTAATTGTCCCGACCATGAAACACCGTCAAAAAGGGAGCCAATGACTACGCCTATCACGGCACCTATCGGACCGCCAAGAACGAATCCCAACCCACCTAATATCCATTTTCCGACTGACATAGTTGCTTAGTTTTTTAGACTTGATACATTTTCGCGCAAAGGTACAACAAAAAATCGGAGTGTACAAATAAAATATGCGATTTATGAACGATTTTTCTGAATATTCGGTAAGTATTCATCGAGTATTTATAGGTTATTTATCTATGCCCTATGACCTATGGGTGACATTTGGGGGACTTGTGCTTGACTTATGGGTGACCTTTGGGCGACCTTTGGGCGACCTTTGGGAAGAAGTCGGAAAGAGAGGGGGAATTTTGGAGAAAAAGATGGGACGTTTTGGAGAAAAAGATGGGACGTTTTGGAGAAACAGATGGGACGTTTTGGAGAAACAATCTTGATAAAAATTCAAAAAATGTGTCCAAATCGGATTTGGACACAAAGGGTAAAGAAAAGAGGGGGAAAAGATTAGGCGTTTTTATTCTTCCACCAGAAGAAGAAACTGTTTTGGCGGCGTTTCTGTTCTTTTGAACGAGCGACAAAGACAGGTTTCATCGTATAGGGATTGAGCCCGGTATAGAACATGGTGGTTGAGAGAGTCATAGGCGTGGGCGTAAAGTCCTGCACTTGCTCGGGATGGTAGTGCATGCGTTTGGTTTCCTGTGCAAGTTGAGCCATGTGCTTGTCGGTGCAACCCGGGTGCGACGAGATGAAATAAGGAATGAGTTGCTGATGCGTACCGTTTTGTTGGTTTATCTGCAAGAAGAAATCGCGGAAACGAAGATAGTCGTTCCAGAGCGGTTTGCGCATAAGTTGCAGGACCTCGGCAGCAATATGTTCGGGTGCGACCTTGAGCCGGCCCGGAACATGGTATGTCATGAGTTCGCGACCATACTCGTCATTGATAAGGTCATAGCGTACGCCGGAAGAGACATAGGCATGCCGCACATAGGGCAAGGCTCTCACCGAGCGATAGATATCCAACAGCGGTGCGAAATCGCGGTTAAGGTTTTTACAAACAGCAGGTTGCAGGCAGGAAGGTCTGGCGCATTTTTCGCAAAGAGCCATATCTTTTCCGTGCATACGGTACATATTGGCACTCGGTCCGCCCAAGTCAGATATGACGCCATGCCAGTCGGGCAACCGGGCTATTTTCTCGATTTGTCTCAGGACAGATTGTTTGGAACGTGAGGTAATCTGTTTACCCTGGTGTGCGGAAATGGTACAGAACGAACATCCGCCAAAGCAGCCGCGGTGCAGGCAGACGGAGAACTTGATCATGTCGTAAGCGGGAATACGTTTGCCGCGGTATTTGGGATGCGGGCAATACTGGAACGGCAGATCGTAAACGGCATCGAGTTCTTCCGTTGTTTGTACGGGATAAGGCGGATTGACGACAACATTGTCCTGAACGATTGTATGAGGATGAATCTTGTTGGATTCGATTTCGATTAGTTTGAAATCTTCCGCATGTGCGCGTTTGTCGTGCAGTTCTTCCGCAAAAGAATGAAGGTGAACGGCATCGGGGTCATCGGTTGTTCCGATGAAAGCCGTTTGGGGGATGTCGTGTCTGATTCCCCGTCGCGCGATGTCGAGCATGGCTTTTTCGCCCATGCCGTAGACAAGCAGGTCGGCCTTTGAATCGACCAGAATAGAAGGCATAAGGCGGTCAGACCAATAGTCGTAGTGCGCCAAACGCCTCATGGACGCCTCTATGCCCCCGATAACAACAGGGACATCGGGAAAATGCTGTTTGAGAATCCGGCAGTACGTGATTGTGCAATAATCAGGTCTTGCGCCCGCCCTGCCGTCCGGAGTGTAAGCATCATCGGAACGGAGCCGCCGTGCAGCGGTGTAATGGTTGACCATGGAGTCCATCGATCCTGCCGAAACAGCGAAAAAGAGCCGTGGTTTCCCCAATTTGGTAAAATCCCGGTGGTCTCCTCTCCAGTCGGGTTGCGGCACCAAGGCGACCTTATATCCTGCAGCCTCAAGGACACGGCAGAGAACAGCAGCCCCAAACTGCGGATGGTCAACGTAGGCATCCCCCGAAAAAAAGATGATGTCCACCTGATCCCAGCCGCGCAATTCCAATTCTTTGCGCGTTGTAGGGATATATAGTTTCAGATCGTTACTCAAGTTGAAGTGCCAGTGCAGATTTGAGGTTGGCAAGCTCGCCGTTTTGCGCGAGCAGCACTTTGTATTTTTCTTCGGGAGTATATGCCCTGTTGGACATCTCGTATTCAGCCACCTTGAGGGTTAGCTGCAGTTTGCTGTTATGCAGTGTTTTACGCACATGATCCATCGCCATTTTGCCGACCTTTTTGAAGACCTCTTTCTGCCACGGATTAGCGAGGGTGAGGGTGCAGTGTTCGGGGTCGGTGAGTTCGGGCAAATGGTCGTTAAGAATAGCAAGGAGACGCGGTTCGTCAGCAAAAATCCGACGCAGGCCAGTCCACGCGTCAATGAACTGGTCAACCGTAAAAGGGCGGTTTTCCTCCTGTACCGTTTGCTGCCCCGTCTGTGCGGGTGCCGGATTGCCGGCCGTAGCCGGTTGAATATTGATAGATGGGATATTCGGCATAGCCGGCATTTGGGGAACGGATGGCATTTGCGGCATTTGCGGTCTCTGCGGCATTTGCGCGGCAGCAACGGTTTTGTCGGGTTGCGGCTGTACGACAGCCCCAGCCGGTTGTTGAACCGGTTTAGCGGATTGCGGTGCAGGTGCTGCGTGTTGCGGTTGTGCGACAGGAGCAGGATTAGCCATCAGCTGCGTCAGTTTGACCAAGCATAACTCAACCGTCAGCCTTTTATTGCGCGCAGTGCGGTAATTAATATCACAGGTATTGACAATGTCCAAGGCGCGGAAAATCCAAGCGGCCTCGCACGATTCAGCTTGTTCGGCATATCGTTTGCGAATGGCATCCGATGTTTCAAGCAATTGAACCGTTGCGGGGTCTTTGGCCACCAGAACATCGCGCAAATGTTGTGCGAACCCAGTAACGAAATGTCCTGCGTCGAATCCGCGTCCCAAGACCTCATTAAGCAGCAGCAGTGCATTGGAGACATCGGCATTCCGCAACATATCGACAAGGCGGAAATAATATTCAGAGTCGAGGACATTAAGCACCTCGATAGCCTGAGCGTACGTTATTTCATTACCGCAGAAAGCGACCAACTGGTCGAAGATTGAGAGGGCGTCCCTCATGCCACCGTCCGCCTTCTGCGCAACAACATTAAGAGCCTCTTCACTAACGGTAATACCCTCCTTCTGAGCGACATACTGCAGATGAGCAATAATGTCCGCCACGGTAATCCGTGCAAAGTCATAAACCTGACAGCGTGAAAGGATGGTAGGTAAGACCTTATGCTTCTCCGTTGTTGCAAGGATAAAGATGGCATAGGAAGGCGGTTCTTCAAGCGTTTTAAGCAAGGCATTGAATGCTCCGGCAGAAAGCATGTGTACCTCATCAATGATATAAACGCTGTATTTCCCTATTTGCGGCGGGATACGGACCTCTTGAATGAGGGATCGTATATCCTCTACGGAGTTATTGGAAGCAGCGTCCAGTTCGTGGATATTGAAAGACCGCTGCTCGTTAAACGCCATACAGGACTCGCATTGGTTACAAGCGTCATGGTCGGGAGTCGGATTGAGGCAGTTGATTGTTTTTGCGAAGATACGTGCGCAGGTTGTTTTACCCACTCCACGCGGTCCGCAGAACAGATAGGCATGAGCCAAATGGTTTTGGCGTATGGCATTGCGCAAAGTTTCTGTAAGCGCACGCTGCCCGACCACCGATTCAAAGGTAGCCGGACGATATTTCCGGGCGGAAACGATATAATGTTCCATAATATATTATTAACGCCTTAGGGCAGCTTTGAGTTGCGAAACGCGGTGTCTTAATACGGGGTCAAACTCCAGTTGGTCTTTCATTATTTTCAGGGAATGCAACACGGTAGCGTGTGTCCGTCCCCCGATAGCAGAACCGATTTCGGCAAGGGAGTTTGCCGTCAGTTCTTTGGCAAGCAACATGACAACATGCCTTGCCTGCATAACTTCCTTGGACCGTGCAGAAGAATAAATAGCTTCCTTGGGGACATTGTAGTGATCGGCAACAGCACGAATAATATCGTCGATGGCAACACTTTCGGGCTGAATCTCGACAATCCGCCCGACCACCTGTTCGGCAAGAGCCATGTCGATGTCTCTGTCCGTGAGGGTCGAATATGCCATCAGAGAAGCAAGGACGCCCTCCAAATCGCGAATGGAATCCCGCACATTATTGGCGATAAAGTCAATGATATCCTCGCCGAGTGTAATTCCGTCCCGATGCAGTTTATAGGTCAAGATGTCCTTACGCAACTGGAAATCCGGATGCAGAATTTCAGCAGAAAGTCCCCACTTGAAACGTGTAAGCAGGCGATCCTCAATATCCTTAAGCTGCAACGGCGAGCGATCAGATGTCAGGATCAGCTGTTTATGCGACTGCTGCAGGTAATTAAAGATATGGAAAAATGTGTCCTGTGTACCTTTGGAAGTAAAGTACTGTATATCATCCACGATGAGAACATCCACCTGCTGGTAGAAATTGAGGAAGTCCGGCACTCTATTCTCCTGTGTAGCCGCCATGTACTGCAGTTTGAACGTGTTGGCAGAGACATACAACACCCGTTTGGACGGGTCGTTTTTAGCGACCATATTCCCGATAGCGTTCGCCAGATGGGTTTTCCCCACCCCGCTGCCACCATATATAAACAAGGGGTTGAAAGCGGTATATCCGGGTTGTTTTGCTATGGTAATACCGGCAACGCGCGCAAGTTTGTTCGGCTCACCGGAGATAAAATTATCAAAAGTATATGAAGGATTGAGTTGCGTGTCAAACGCCTCCTGCGTATCACGTGTTGTCAAAGGCATGACGTTTGTCCCGAAAGAATTGCTGCCGGAAGAAGGAACGGTAGCCCCTGCTCCGGAAACGGAATCAAGCAGGACACGATACTCAAGACAAGTCTGCTGACCAAAAACCCGCCGGATAGTCGGCGAAAGAATCGGAATATAATTTTCCTCAATGTACTCAACAATGAATTGGGATTTGACTTGCAGTACAAGTACATTATTATCGTAACTGACCGGCACAATCGGAGCGAACCATGTCTGGTACGCCGTTGCGGTCATGTTATCCCGCAAAATAGCTTGGCATTGCTGCCATTTTTGATTGAGTTCAGTCACGATTTAATACTGTTATTTGGATTGATTTTTCCGAAATCGGGTGCAAAGGTACAACATTTTTTTGATACCACAAAATTTTGACAGTTTTGCCATTTTGGCAGTTTTATGTATTTACATGTATTTCAGCGATTTACGTTTTATATGCTGATAATCAACAAGTTGCAAAAGTTATTAACATGTAACTCGTTGATTTACAACATATAGTAGTATGTCAGTTATCAAAACAAATCCCCTAACCTGCTGTAGATTAGGGGAAGTATTTTTTTTTATTTTTTTCTTATTTAGAAAATTCAAGAATAAGTATCCGCCGTGTACAATTTATTTCCGTGCTTTATTCTTTTTCTTGTCACTTTTGTCCTTGCCACCGAAGAGAGAGAAATGCATATATCTTCTCGGGTTAGCTTTGAGGTCAACCAAGAGAGAATCAGCGGATTGTACAGTCGTGTTGACATTAGCGTACAGCGACTTGTCATAAAGGAGTTGTCCGAGTGTCCCTTTTTGCGCGCGCACATCCGCGAGCAATATATTAACATGCTCCACCACGGTATCCACCCGTCCGACAGTTGCTGCCAGATTAGCATTACGGACATCCGTAGTTATAACAGAAACATTAGCGAGCGTGGTATCAAGATTATCCACAATACCGGATACACGCTGTGTAAGGAGTTGAGAAAGAGCGTGTGAAGAAACAGTCAGTTCGCCGGAAAGAGAATCAATACGCGCCAACGCACTATGCAAATGGTCATCAGCAAGTTGGTTGTTGACATTTTTGATCAATACTTTGGCAGCAAGTATAGTACTGTCCAAATTACCAAGCAGACCGGATGAGAGATTATCCATCAATCCCGGAATAACTTGAGTAGGGAGAAAATCTCCGCTTTCGTAGTTTTCAGAAGATGTCGCAAATCCCGCCTGTGTTGCCGTAGGAACGGACAACTGAACCGCACCGCCGCCAAGCAGACCGTCCGCAATCAAATCCATTGTTGTCCCTTTAGGCAAACTAATGTCCTTATTGACGGATATTCGCACGGTAAAAGCACTGTCCGCAGTAAAATCATAATGAATCCAGTCCACCTGCCCGACTTTGTAGCCGCGAATATAAACGGGCGACTGTTCCGTCAAACCATTAACGGCGGCATAAGTGCCATAAAAATTATGAACAGGAGAGAAAATATTCACCCCTTTAAGGAAGTTAAATCCAAAGTAGAGCAAGAAGAGACAAACGACAGCAACGATGCCCACTTTAATTTCACGTATATGTTTGATTTTCAAATTGTTATAGTTTTATCACAAAACAACCCGGAAATAATTTTTGCAAGGTTTTGGACAACGCAAATGCTTCTTCCCTGTTGTCCGTTTGCCCGACATAATATTTATACCATTCACCCATTTTAAGGTATTTCCAGTCTGTCCTTCCGTTAAACCGAGGGTCGTCAGCAACAAGCAGTTCATGCGAGGCAAAAATCTGGACAGCGTATTGAGGTGCAGGTGTTTGGTTTGCTTTGGCCGTCCGGTCCGCATCGGATGTTTTATCCCCTTGCTTCGGCACATCGGTTACCGATGCAGATGCCTGTCCGTCATTCTTGCTATCAGGAACGACGACAGTGGTATCCACTTTGACACTACTTGCTTTGCGGTAAAAAGAAGAAAAAGCGTCACATAATGCCCGGGCGATTTTCTGCTGCCCTGACTGTGATGCAAGGAATCGCTCTTCTTCCGGATTGGAAATAAATCCCATTTCAAGCAGGACGCTGGGGCAAGCAGATTTAAGCAAAACCCAGAATGCAGCCTGCCGGACACCACGGTCACCACGTTTGAGCGTACCCGCAAACTGCTGCTGGAGCAAAGTGGCATAATTGAGACTTTGGTCAAGATACTGGTTTTGCATGAGTTCAAACATGATATATGAATCCACCGAATTCGGGTCAAATCCGCTATATGCTGTTTGATAGTCTTTTTCAAGTTTTATTACGGCATTCTCACGCATAGCCACATCCAGGTTTTTGTCGAGACGATCGGTACCCAGCACAAATGTTTCAGCACCCTTTGCCGCAGAACTTGGCGAGGCATTCGTATGAATACATATAAAAAGATTGGCATTGTTTTTATTTACAAAATCCGCACGTTTCTGGAGAGGAATAAAGACATCTGTCTTGCGGGTATAAAGCACAGTCACTTCGGGATATGCCGTTTTGATTAGTTCGCCGGCAAGCAGCGAGACAGCCAGGTTCAGATCCTTTTCCTGCGAAACCGCTCCGATTGCACCGGGATCGGTTCCACCATGTCCGGCATCTATAACAACCACGAACGGTTTGTCGGCATCCGCTTTGACGGTTGCCGCATAAAGAGAAGTCGTGGCACATACCATCCAAATCAGGACAAATATGAAGATACTTTTGCGCATACAAACCAATTTGGGTGCAAAGGTACAACATTTTTTGCAAATCTGCAAATAAAAAAATAAGGTATTACGGTTTTTTTCAAAAAGTATCACTAATATTTGCATGTATCAAAAAAAAGCAGTAACTTTGCGCGGTTTTAGGTATGCAAGAATGAGTACGAAAGCATTTACACATGAGGAAGAGCAGATTATCAACACTGCTTTCGAAGATGTGGTATCGGCTTATTTGGAACGCCAGCATCGTGGCATGGATATTACCGGTGCAAGCGAGATGGACGACAAGACCTCAGAGAATGTGGAATTGATACACCGTGCCTTCACGTTTGCCAATCAGGCACACTACGGAGTTCGCCGTTTGTCGGGAGAGCCGTATATCCTTCATCCGATAGCTGTGGCGCGAATAGTTGTGCGGGAAATCGGGTTAGGTTCGACAAGTATATGCGCAGCTTTGTTGCACGATGTAGTTGAGGATACAGACTATACGACGGAAGATATCCAAGGTTTGTTTGGTGACAAGATTGCGCAGATTGTGGACGGACTGACTAAAATCAGCGGCGGAGTATTCGGAAGTCAGGCAAGTGAGCAGGCGGAGAATTTCCGCAAGTTACTGCTAACCATGAGTAATGACATCAGGGTTGTTTTAGTCAAGATTGCGGATCGGTTGCACAACATGCGGACGTTAGAAGCCCAGCCTAAAGAAAAGCAGCATAAAATAGCCGGTGAAACGCAATATATTTACGCACCTTTAGCCCATCGGTTGGGACTGTTCCCAATTAAGAGCGAGTTGGAGAATCTCAGCTTCAAATACGAACACCCCGACACATACAAGGAGATTGAAGGAAAACTGAATGAGGTTCGCCAGCAAATCGAGGACAGTTACGAGGCGTTTGCCAATCCGATAAAGGAGCAGTTGGAAAAGATGGGGTATTCCTACTCGATGACTGCACGAATCAAGTCTGTCTACTCGATATACCGCAAAATGCGCGACAAGGGTATACCCTTTGAGAACGTGTATGATCTACTGGCTGTCCGGATAATTTTCACACCTCATGACGGACTGTCGGAAAAGGATCAGTGCTGGATGATTTATTCGGCGATAACGGAGATTTACCGTCCCCATCCGGAACGTATCAGAGACTGGATAAGTACGCCGAAGGCAAACGGATATGAGGCATTGCATATCACCGTGATGGCTCCGAGCGGTCAGTGGATTGAAGTGCAAATCCGTACAGAGCGGATGCATGAAATTGCAGAACGCGGTTTGGCGGCACATTGGAAATATAAAACAGGGGAGCGTGGAGAGAAAGAATTGGATAAATGGCTGCGGACAATTAAAGAAATACTGGAAAATCCGGAACCGAATGCCATAGAGTTCCTTGACACTTTCAAATTGAACCTGTTTCAGCATGAGGTGTTCGTGTTTACACCGGGCGGTGATATAAAAACCATGCCTCAAGGTTCCACAGCGTTGGATTTGGCATTTATGCTCCATTCGCAATTGGGAGAACACTGCATCGGCGCAAAGATTAACCACGAGTTGCAGCCTATGTCCTACATTCTCCAAGGGGGTGACCAAGTGGAAATTATGACATCTAATTCACAGCACCCGCAACCGGAATGGCTGAACATGGTGACGACGGCAAAGGCGCAGACCGCCTTACGACAGTATTTCCGCAGGGAACAGCGCGCGCAGATTCGCAAAGGCGAAAAGCTGTTCAATGATGCCCTTATGATGTATCACGCTTCCGAGGCACATGATATGGCTCTCCAACGGACGCTGAATTATTACCATCTAACCCAGCCGAACGAATTGTATCTGGAAATAGGTAAAGGAACAATATTGCTGGATAACCTGCAGGAAGTGGCATTCCCCAAACGGAAAAAAAGCCTCTGGAAACGGCTAAACCCCTTCAGTAAAGGAGACAGCGGAGATGAAGGATTGCTACTTGACAATGCCGATACCAACCAGCAAAGCGGCGGAGAAGAAAAAAAAGATAAAAAGAACACACAAATACGAAAGATCGTTTTGACAGACGAAGCCTTGGGGCGCGAATATGTTTTAGCGGATTGCTGTCACCCGATTCCGGGAGATGAAGTACTGGGTTATGTAGATGATCTTGGGATGGTACACATCCATATGATTGACTGCCCCGAGGCTCTCAAACTTAAGAGTTCGCACGGCAAACAAATTTGCGCTGCAACATGGAACACCCATAGAGTACAATCATTTGTGGAACATATCGAGATACGGGGAATTGACAAATTCGGTGTATTGTCGAAGGTGATTGCAATCGTATCAACGGAGTTCCACATCAACCTCAGAAGCATACACATCACCTCAGAGGATGGTATATTCAAGGGGACTATGGAGATTTATGTATATGACCGGCGGGAATTGCATGATTTGTTCAAAGCATTGACAGCTATGCCGGAGATTGTATCGGCAAAAAGTATTGAAGATTACAACAAATAAAACAATAAAAATATGAAAAAGATTTTGTCAGTTGTGACATTGGCGCTTTGCGCTGTAGCAATGATGGGCCAGCAGCCGGTCATCACATTCAAGACCACCGAACATGATTTCGGTAAAATCAATGAAGCAGACGGTCGGGTAACGACGGTGTTTGAGTTTAAGAACGAAGGTATGGAACCTCTGGTTTTATCCAATGTACGTGCCAGTTGCGGTTGCACGACCCCTAAATGGACCCGCGAACCGATTGAACCGGGACAGACTGGTCAAATCACAGTTACCTATAATCCGAACGGACGTCCCGGACGTTTCCAGAAAACAGTAACCATCACTTCAAACGCTACTGAAGCCACCACGCGCGTGTATATTAAAGGAGAGGTTATTCCAAAGCCTGCCAAGCCGGTGAACCAATATCCGGTTCAAATGGGCGAATTGAGTCTGAAAGCCAAGAATATCAACTTCGGAACCATAAAGAAAGGACAGAAAATCAATCACGAGATTGAGTATGCCAATCATACCGACCACGAACTGAAAGTTGATTTGGCGACACATCCGCAAGACAACTTCCTGGCATGGCAAGTGACTCTTCCGACTGTTCAGACAAACGAAACCGGCAAACTCGCCTTCGTTTTTGATTCCGAAGCTTGCAAACTATACGGTCCCGTTGAGTTGTATGCTTATGTCGAAGTCAACGGTAAAGCCGAACATACTGACGAATACAAACTGACTTTCAAAGCAGAAGTGGACGAAGACTTCTCAAATCTGAGTGTCGCAGACCGCCAACAGGCACCTATTCTGGAAGTGCAAGACGCCATTAACCTTGGTACAATCGCAGCCGGAAAGAAAGTGAAGAAATCACTGCCGATAGCCAACGCCGGTGTTAATGGTCTGATCGTACGCCGCGCTTATAGCAACAGCGAATTTATCAATCTCATTGCCCCCAAAGGTGCAATTAAATCGGGCAAGAAGAGTGAGATCAAGATTGAGTTGACAGCCATTATGGATGGTGCAAACATGCCCGCAGGCAATTATACCCGCGAGATTCTGGTTATCACCAATGACCCGAACCAACCGAAAAAGACCATAAAAGTAACTTGGGACGTCGAATAAAATGCAACACCCTGAGAACGACAAACAATACAAGGGACTGACTGTTAACGAGGGCGTACAGAATCTGCCTTCCGTGAATCCCTATGCCACGTTTCGGCGCAAGAAACGGACATTAACTGCCAAGGAGTATTTCGAAGGCATTCGCAATGGTGATATTTCCATTTTGGGACAAGCGGTTACATTGGTGGAATCAAGCCTCCCTGCTGACCAGGCAATCGCCCAGCAGGTGATAGAGATGTGCCTACCCTATGCCGGAAATTCTATTCGGTTAGGTATCACCGGTGTGCCGGGTGCCGGCAAATCGACATTTATCGAGGCACTCGGTACAGAACTATGTCAGGAAGGCAAACACCTTGCAGTCCTCGCTATCGACCCTTCGTCCGAGCGTTCCAAAGGAAGTATATTAGGCGACAAGACACGTATGAACGAACTTTCGACCCAAGCGAATGCGTTCATACGTCCTTCCCCCTCTGCAGGATCATTGGGCGGAGT
Organism: Paludibacteraceae bacterium; assembly: GCA_905235225.1. Lineage (GTDB taxonomy): Bacteria > Bacteroidota > Bacteroidia > Bacteroidales > Paludibacteraceae > Colicola. The sequence continues at coordinate 19,660 of CAJOKE010000016.1, read as the reverse complement.
CGCCCGCAAAACACGCGAAACCATCGTTTTATGCGAAGCTGCCGGATTTGATACGATACTGGTTGAAACGGTCGGCGTGGGACAAAGCGAAACTGCAGCACACTCCATGGTGGACTATTTCCTGCTTCTCCAAGTAACAGGCACAGGCGACGAGTTGCAGGGGATCAAACGGGGTATCATGGAAATGGCGGACGGAATTGCCATCAACAAATGCGACGGAAATAATATTGAACGTGCGCACGCTGCGCGCGTAAGTTTCCGGAACGCATTGATGCTGTTCCCGCCTTCCGAATCGGGTTGGAAGCCAGATGCAATATGTTGTTCGTCGATTGACCACACCGGCGTCATGGATGTGTGGCATAATGTAGAGGAATACATCACTTTCACAAAGCAAAACGGTTACTTTGAACATCATCGTACCGAGCAGGCAAAGTATTGGATGTACGAAACCATCAATGCTGCACTTCTCAATGGCTTCTACCAAGACGAAGAAATGGATTGCCTCATTAAACAAGCAGAACAACAGGTCCTGAACAACGAATTATCAAGTTTTATTGCTGCGAATAAATTATTAGATGCCTACGCCAAGAAAAAATAATAAAAGTACGCCTAAAGTAGGTCCCAACGACATGGGGAAACTGCCACCGCAAGCACCGGAACTGGAAGGCTCCGTCCTTGGTGCTTTGATGATTGAGAAAGAGGCATATGCCACTGTCGCTGATCTTTTACGCCCCGAATCGTTTTATAAAGAGCAAAACCGGTTGGTGTTTGAGGCGATTCGTGCTTTGGCTGCCAAGGATCAGCCGATTGATATATTATCCGTAGCTGAAAAACTAAAGTCACAAGGTACTTTGGTCGAGGCAGGCGGCGCGTTGTACTTAAGCGAACTAAGCAGGCAGGTGGCTTCCACTGCACACTTGCGCTATCATGCCCAGATCGTTTCTCAAAAAGCTACAGCACGCGACCTTATCAGCATGGCTGCCAAAATTGAAGAACAGGCATATGACGAAACGCAGGATGTGGATGAACTCATGCAGCAAGCAGAAGCCGGAATCTTCGAAATCAGCCAACGCGCTCAAAAACGTGATGTCACGCAAATTGACCCTGTTATTGAAGAGGCTTTTGAGCGTATCCGCAAGGCTTCCAAAAATGAAGGAAATATCTCCGGTGTACCGTCCGGTTTCCATGACTTGGACAAAATAACATCCGGCTGGCAGAAATCCGACCTTGTCATTATTGCCGCCCGACCCGCGATGGGTAAAACGGCATTTGTGCTGTCTATGGCTAAAAACATGGCGGTCAATTACAATATTCCGGTAGCGATGTTCTCGCTGGAAATGAGTAACGTCCAATTGGTTAACCGTTTGATAATGAATGTCTGCGAACTTGAAGGAGACAAAATCAAGAACGGAAAAATGACCAATGCTGAATGGGCACAATTAGAGCATAAAATCAACGAACTACGCGGCGCACAAATATACGTGGATGATACTCCGAGTTTGTCCGTTTTTGAACTGCGTTCAAAAGCGCGGAAACTTGTTCGCGAACATAAAGTTCAATTAATAATCATTGACTATCTGCAACTTATGAATGCTCAAGGCATCAATTTCGGTAGTCGTGAACAGGAAATCAGTATTATATCACGTAACTTGAAAGCACTTGCAAAAGAATTGGACATACCCATTATCGCTCTGTCTCAATTGAACCGTAACGTGGAATCACGAACCGGCGTGGAGGGCAAAACGCCGCAATTAAGCGACTTGCGCGAATCCGGTGCCATTGAACAGGACGCTGATATGGTATGTTTCATTCACCGTCCCGAATATTATCACCTTTACAGCGATGAAAAAACAGGGAAAGACCTGCGAGGTTTGGGACAAATCATCGTTGCCAAGCACCGTAACGGTGCTACGGATTCTATTTGGCTTCGATTCCGCGGAAAGTACGCCAAATTCCAAAACGAGGACGAGACCTTTGACGATAACGAATTACCACCCCTGCCCCAACCCGGAGACGTGACCATTAAATCCAAAATGAATAACAACATGTCACCGGACGGAGCGACACAAGACAACGGTGATAATATGCCGTTTTAACAAGAATTTTAATTATACAATATAATGTTACAAAGAACTGTTATTATTGATGCTCTGAAGAGCAAACGTTTCAATGAACCTATCAACGTTAGAGGCTGGGTTCGTAGTCGTCGTGGCAACAAAGCGGTCAGCTTTATTGCTCTCAACGACGGCTCCACAATCAAAAACATACAAATCGTTGTCGATTTAACCAAATTCCCGGAAGAACAACTCAAAACTGTTACTACCGGATCATGTATCTCGGCGACAGGTATCCTCGTGCCGTCTCAAGGGGCAGGACAGGATGTTGAAATACAAATGACAGAACTCGAAGTTTATGGAACGGCAGACCCCGAACAGTATCCGTTACAGAAAAAGGGATTGTCCATGGAGTTTCTGCGTACTATAGCGCATCTGCGTCCGCGAACCAACACATTTGGCGCGGTTTTCCGTATCCGGCATAACATGGCAATGGCGATTCACACCTACTTCCATGAACATGGATACTTCTACTTCCATACTCCGCTGATCACGGCGAGCGACTGTGAAGGAGCCGGTCAGATGTTCCAGGTTACAACCAAAAACCTTTATAATCTCAAAAAAGACGAAAACGGCCAAATTGACTACAGCGATGATTTCTTCGGCAAAATGGCTGCCCTCACCGTTAGCGGACAACTGGAAGGCGAATTAGGTGCTATGGCTCTCGGCAAGATTTATACCTTCGGACCGACTTTCCGTGCGGAGAACAGCAACACACCGCGTCACCTGGCTGAGTTCTGGATGATTGAGCCGGAAGTCGCGTTTATACAGAAAGACGAACTGATGGATCTGGAGGAGGACTTTATTAAATTCTGTGTCCGCTGGGCTTTGGATCATTGCATGGACGATCTCCAATTCCTCAACCAATTTGTGGACAAAGGACTTATCGAACGCTTGCAATCTGTTGTCAATACACAGTTTGTGCGCTTACCTTATACGGAAGGCGTAGCGATTCTGCAAGAGGCTGTCAAGAATGGCAAGAAGTTTGAATTCCCATGTAATTGGGGGGATGATTTAGCCTCCGAACATGAGCGTTACTTGGTGGAAGAGCATTTCCGCAAACCCGTTATCATGACGGACTATCCCAAGGAAATCAAAGCCTTCTACATGAAACTCAATGAAGATAACAAAACCGTTCAAGGTACTGATGTACTCTTCCCGCAAATCGGCGAAATCATCGGCGGTAGTGTGCGTGAGGAGAATCTGGACAAACTCAATGCCGAGATTGAACGCCGACATATTCCGATGAAAGATATGTGGTGGTATCTTGATACACGCCGCTTCGGTGCTGCACCGCACGCCGGATTCGGACTCGGGTTCGAACGGCTTATGCTCTTTGTGACAGGTATGACTAACATACGCGATGTCATTCCATTCCCGCGTACCCCGAAATCCGCGGAATTCTAATTGTGCCGATATACAATATAATAAATAGAATGATAAAATAACAACATAAAATTAACCTTAGTATTAACCAAAAAATTAAAATTTATGCGAAAAACACTCGTAACCTTGTTGGTTTGTAGTTTGTCTTTGTTCGCTGCAGCACAAACCTCATTGAAGGGAACGCTGATTGACGAATCGACTTCGCAACCGATTGTCGGAGCAACTGTCACTCTGGCAAACCAGAACATCTCTACCACGACTAACCAGTCGGGAGAGTTTTCTCTACTCTACCTCGAACCGATGGACGAAGAAGTCGTTATCGAGGCTGAAGGCTACAACAGTACCATCGAATTGGTACAACTCAACCCCGATCAGGTCAACCAGATGGAACCGGTCAAACTCTCTGTTAACATCGAAAAAGAGAGCAAGGACGAAATCCTTCTGACAATTGCCGACGAGGACCTGAACGATGATGAAGGTAAATCACAAGCGCAAGCATCCGCCGCTTCGGCAAGCACGGATGTCTTTAACTCCACTGTTTCCTATGCTTGGTCAACGGCACGATACCGTAACCGTGGCTACGAACAGCAATATGAAACAGTCTATATCAATGGCGTATCATTCAACACTGCTGAGCGCGGAACTTTCTCTTTCAGCTCCATGGGCGGTCTTAATGACGCTTCACGGTGGCGCGAAGTGGTTCAACCGATGGAAGCAACTAACTTCACTTTCGGTAACCTCGGACAATCCACCAACTACCTCATGAACGCATCACGATATGCACAGGGATGGAAAGTCAGTGCTGCCGGTACCAACCGTAACTATAAAGCTGCCGTCCGGGCTACCTATGCTTCAGGACCGCTCAAAAACGGATGGTCTTTTGTCGGACAGTTAGCTTTCCGGTTCTCACCCTACACTACACAAAAAGGTATTATCGGTGAAGGTGTCAACTACTATTCGCTCGGATATTTCTTCTCGGCTGAAAAAGTATGGGACAACGGCAATCGACTCAGTATCACCACTTTCGGCGCACCGACAATGCGTGGACAAAATGGTGCCGTGACACAAGAAGTCTATGATCTTACCGGTACAAACAACTATAACCCCTATTGGGGCTATCAGGACGGACATATCCGGAACTCCCGTATCGTAAAATCAATTGACCCCACCGCGATTGTTACATTCGACCTCAATATCAATGAGTTCAACAAGATGAAGTTCGGCGTTGGTTACCACTATTCACTCTACTCCAACTCCGCCATCAACTTCTATAACGCACCCGACCCGCGTCCGGACTACTACCGCAACCTGCCTTCTTTCTATTGGGACGGACAGATTGTTAATGGTAACTCGCCGCAATTATACGATGCGGATGGTCACCACTACCAGTGGGGTAACTTTATCGGCAATGACATGAACGGTCTCGCTTTGGGACAAGGCTACATCGCTAATGATGGCAATATGGTTGGTCCGTCTATTGACGCTAAAAACTACAACACACTCGTTGACCTCTGGAAAAAACGTGATGACAAAACAACACAAATCGACTGGGATGCCCTCTATGCTGCCAACTATGCTGACCCTGATGGCTTGGCACGCTACATGGTTGAACGCCGTCACAACGACATTCAGGAAGCTACTGCTAACGTTTTGTGGACCAACACCAAGTTTGACCACCTTAAAATGACACTCGGTGCTGAAACCAAGTACTCGCAAGGTGTTCACTACAAAACCATGGATGACCTGCTCGGTGCTGACCACTGGATTGATATTGACCCCTTTGCTGATCGTGATATCAAAGAACTCGCTACCAATATTGGTATGTCACAGGTCGAAATGGAACTTGTTAAACTCAACAATATCGCCAATCCGTGGGCTACGGTTAAAAACGGCAACCGATTCGGTTACGATTACAGAATCAATCTGGAGAATTCCAAAGTATGGTTCCAGAACGAGTGGAATTTTAACGAGATTGACTTCTACTATGCTATCCAATGCACGTACTCTTTCATGCAACGTACCACCAATATGTTGAACGGTCGTGCTTGGTATCTGGCTACGCTTAATCCCGCTGACGCTAAATTATACCTCGGTAGCGTTTACAATGACGTCATGAATGGTAATTTCACCAACAAAGGCTTCTCTGTCGGAAAAGCTCACCACTTCATCGACCCTGCCTTCAAAGCAGGATTTAACTACAAAATTAACGGGCGTAATAAATTGAAATTCAACGTCTTAGCCGAGACACGCGCTCCGTTGGCACGTAACGCGTATATTTCACAACGTGTTCACGACCGCGCTATCGAAGCCATCTATACACACGACAATGCCAAGAATCTCAAAGATTTCTATGCTGCTTCTGAAAAGATTGTCGGCGGAGACATTACCTACGAATTCAACTATCCGTTTGTACGTGGTCGTATCACCGGTTACTACACACGCTTCTGGAACGGCTCCGAACTGAATGGTTACTATGATGATGAAGCACGTACCTTCGTTAACCAGGCTATCACCGGCATCGACCGCCGCCACTGCGGTATCGAAGCCGCCGCTGCATTCAAACTCGGAACTTACTTCACCTTGACTGCTGCTACTGCTATCGGAGATCACCGCTACACCAGCAACGCCTACGTTGTTACATCGGCAGAGAACGGTATGGCTTTGGCTACCGATATGTTGACTAAAGAAAACATTTACGAGGTACGCGACTCTGTTATGTATAACGGCATTCGCGTTTCACAAGGTCCTCAAATCAACGCCAGCTTGAAACTGAGCTTCTTCCACCCGAAAATGTGGTTTGCTGATGTTACCGTTTCATACTATGACTGGAACTTCCTCAATGTCGCTCCTTCACGCCGTATGAAAGGTTTATACACCGGCACACGAGCTGACGGTTCGACTGTTAATGGCGGTTACAATAACGTCTATGTGGATCACGACCAATACAAAGATGTTCGTATCAAAGACGAAAACGGTGACCCTATGCTAGACAAATACGGTAACTACCAACTCCAATATCCATACAACTTATTGGATCAACAGGAGTCTCTCAGCGCAACCAACCCGCTTAACAGGTTCATGATTGATTTCAGCGTCGGTAAACTCATTTACCTGCCTAACCGCCAATCGATCTCGATTAACCTCTCTGTAACCAATATCGGTCATAACCTGCACTTCAAAACCGGTGGTTACCAGCAAGCTCGCCTGCCACGCGCTACTCGTCAAAAAGAAGCCGATGGTGAGAACTCTACCATTACTGCTAACGCATGGAAGTTCCCCGCTAAATATTACTATGCTTGGGGACCAAACCTCTATGCTACTATTACTTATAAATTCTAATTTAGGAGGACATAACAATGAAAAAGAACATTATAATTTCACTTGCATCACTTGCCGCTTTGGTAATCTTGATGCCTGCTTGTACTCCGAACGCACCGTCTGAGGACAAAGTTTTCATTAACGAAACACAAGTCCGCGAAATGACAGCTGGCGGGACGCTTTATAACATCAATGACTTCCTCGATAAATTCATGACTGAGGAAGGGAATTTTGCTTCGGAGAGTGCTCCCTATCGTACACGTACTCTGTACAATGGCAGTACATATCTGTTCTCTATTGATACGCTTCCAACTAACGGACCGGACATTTATATCCGCGGTCGGGTTGTTACGGATGATTACGGAGGAAACTTCTACAAATCTTTGGTTATCCAGCAAACAGTGGACTGGAATACTGGAGAAGCGATTGACCAACAATGTCTTCGCCTGTCTGTAGATATGGGTTCTGCAGGAGGTCTTTTCCATCAAGGACAAGAGCTGCTTATCCGTTGTAACGGACTGGCTGTTGGTCGCTATGCTAACCAACCGCAACTCTGCACACCCTCATATAACAACAACCTTTATGCCACCAGCGCATCACAAAAGGTCGGTTGGGCACCCGGACGTATTCCGGCTCCGCGTTTCCGTGAAGCGGTTTCTCTTGTTGGTAAACCCGACATCACCAAACTCGTTTATGACGAGATGACCATGACCCAACTCTACGACAGATTCCTTCAAAATTATGAGGATGTCGAAACTAAAGAGGTTCGTTATGCGGATGGACGTCTCGTCCGTATTACAGGCGTACACTTTACCGGTAAATGCGACAATAATGGTAGTATGACCAACTGCAATCGCTATGTGCCGGATGATCCTGATTCAAAAGGAAATCCTGAAATTGACAGTTATGCCTATGTCTTTGGTCCGACCACCGGTAATGTAGGCTATCCGCAATCACGTTACGTTTCTGACGGAACAAAGAATGTCCTTGTTTCAACTTCAGAGTATGCCAAATACGCTTACTTCTATCTCCCCGCAGAAAAATATGTCGGCTCTATTACCGGCGTCCTCGGATATTACATGGATAACGGTGGATATGACCCCAAAGAGAGCAACTGGTCTATTTCGCCCAACGATTTGGACGACATCCTGCCTGAGGCGCAAATGGAAGGTGCTGATCCTATGTGGATTCCTACGGAGTGGGAAAAAGGCGTTCCGCAACCTGAAGAGTAATGGCAAACAACAATAGTCACAACCAATAATTAATATCTTGACTTGGCTTGACATTGTCATATTGCTCCCCTTGCTCATCGGTCTCGTTAGAGGCCTCATGAAAGGATTTGTAACCGAGATCATCGCCATTTTGGCGGTGGTCTTCGGTTTCATTGGAGCTAAGTTGTGGGGGCAGACTTTCTCGGCATGGATTCTCACACAGTTCACGTGGCCCGATACCGTCTGCGATGCAGTGGCATATGCCTTACTCTTCTTGGGAATCACATTGGCACTCAATATCGTTGCCAGACTCATTTCCAAGCTCCTCAAAGCCATCCATCTGGGATGGATGAACAGGGTTCTCGGCGGAGCATTCGGAGTCGCCAAATGGACTTTGATTGTACTCGCCATCGTTTTTTGTGTGAATAAAGTCGATTTGCAGTTCCATTTCTTGCAGCCCGAACTGAAAGCAAAATCCATCATTTACCCCGAAGCCGTTAAATGGGCTGACAAGGCACTTGATTACGTTAAAAGTGCCACCAAATAACTCCCCTTTTTCACCCCCGCTTTTCCACAGCCTTTATTAGGATATTATTAGGTTATTATTAGGTTATTATTAGGCTATTATTAGGCTATTATTATAATATTTCAATTACCAACATATACAATGTCCTAACTGATTTATAAGAAATGATAGTATATCTAAGTCTGGGAGCAAATCTCGGTAATCGCGAACAAAGTATTGACACAGCAATAGAATTGCTCACTCAACAAGCAGGACCACTCATCAAAAGGTCTTCTTTTTTTTATTCCAAACCATGGGGATTTGACTCGCCTAACGACTTCTGTAATATCTGCGCAGCCTTTGACACGGACCTTTCACCATTGGAACTGCTCCGCACAACACAATCTATTGAACGACAACTCGGGCGCACTGCCAAAACGGCAACCGCTCAAAACAGCTTACCTCTATACTCGGACCGCACGATTGATATTGATATATTATTATACGGCGATTTGCACATGGATACACCCGAACTCACCATTCCGCATAAAAATATGGAAAAAAGGGAATTCGTCATGCTCCCTTTACAAGAAATTGCCCCTCATTTACCCTTTTTTGCAGAAAAATAACAAAAAAATTTGGTGGTATCAAAAAAAAGCACTACCTTTGCACCCGCTTTTAAAAAATAAAGCGACATGGTGGTCATAGCTCAGTTGGCAGAGCATCGGATTGTGGTTCCGAGTGTCGTGGGTTCGAGCCCCACTCTCCACCCTAAAGCGTTCTCCCGACGGAACGGAAGAAACGGCCTCCGCCTAAGAGGGCAATGAGGCAAAAGATAAGAGAGTTTTGAGCTCTCTTTTTTTTGTCACGGGGATTTAAATTACTTACAACCCGGCAGAAGAAAAAACATTTCGGTTAATTTTTGAGAATGAAGCCTCGATTTATCTATTACTCATATACTGAAATTTCGGACAAAAATCAAAAAAAGCATTTTCTTCTTGTATATGTCAAAAAAAATGAGTAACTTTGCAGCCGATTACATAAAGTATTTTTGAACCATCTGCGGACAGTTGGTTTCAAAAGAAAAGAAGACTACAAACATTTAATTCAATAATTATGAGAAACACACGATTTCTACTCCTTGCAGCGATGCTGATGACGGTCGGCATCAAGGCAGCAAACTTAGAGGTGTACACCGAGTTCGATTCAGAGACCGGCACACTGACGTATTACTATGATGACCAACGCGCCTCGCGCACAGGCATCACGGAAGTGTATGACTTCGCCAACAATCCCGACGCGGTGCGTTTCAATGGCTATAAAGACCAAGTGACAAAGGCGGTAATCGATGCTTCGATGAAAGATGCCGGTCTCACCTCGATGCGCAGAATGTTCTACGGACTCAGAAGGATGGCTTCCATCGACGGTATGGACAATCTCGTTACTAATAGAGTGGAGTCTATGTATGGTATGTTCTACGAGTGTTCCGCTCTGAAGAAGGTGGACCTGAGCCGGTTCAACACCCGGAACGTGACGGAGATGTACGCTATGTTCTTCAGCTGCCAATCGCTCACATCGCTCGACCTGAGCGGGTTCGATACACGGAATGTGACGACCACGTATGCCATGTTCAAAGACTGCCACGCACTCAAAGAGATTAACCTCCGCAACTTTGACATGGTCAAGGCGACGACGGTGCAAGACATGTTCTACGGCTGTTTTGACCTGAAGACCATCTATTGCAACAACGACTGGAGCGCAAGCGAGACGTTGACAGGGTCCCATAATCTGTTCAAAGAATGTCATTCGTTGGTTGGTGTCTCCGGGACCGCGTGCGACGGCGAGAACAACATCGACAAGACCTACGCCCGCATCGACTTGGGCAGCAGCGAACCCGGCTATTTCTCACCTATCACGGAGACCTACACCGTGTTCGACGAAGCGACCGGCACGCTCGAATATCACTACGACAAACTGCGCGGCACGCACGGCGGCATCGAGGAACTCTATCCCGCCGTTGATGTCAAAGGAGTGGCCCGCTTCGTGGGCTATGCCGACAAGGTGAAGAAAGTGATTCTCTATCCGTCGATGCAAAACGCACACCGACGCACTCTCGCGTGTATGTTCTACGGCGCAAGCACCAAAGGTATTCTCAGAAACCTCAAGGAGATTGAGGGCTTGGACCTTCTCAACTACACGGACGTGACAGACCTGTCCGGCATGTTCCTCGGCTGCTCGTCGCTTGAGGAGTTGGATGTTACTCCTCTTGCCCTGACTGCCAATGTAAAAGACCTGAGCCAAATGTTCTACGGCTGCTCGTCATTGACAGAACTGAACCTGACCAGTTTCAACATCTCCGGTGTCATCGACATGTCCTCGATGTTCGCAGGTTGCGAGTCTCTGAGCGCTATCTATTGCAACCAGGACTGGAGCATAAGCCCAGCCAACTCGTCAGAGATGTTCTGGGACTGCGTTTCGCTGGTCGGTGAATTCGGCACCGAGTGCAACGGTCAGGACAATATCGACAACTCGTACGCCCTTCCGGACACGGAAGAAGGAGCGAAGGGTTACTTCACGTCCAAGGTAAGAGAGGTTTACACCGCCTTCGACGAGTCCACGGGCACCCTCACCTACTACTACGACAACATGCGTCACGACCGTGCACAGACGGCAACGACGGAACTCTACACCCCGCTGAACGAAAGCACCATCCGCTTCGAGGGCTATGCCAACAAAGTGAAGAAAGCGGTGATCGACAAGTCGTTCAAGAACGCACGTCTCAAGAGCCTTGCCCGCATGTTCTACGGCGGCAAGGGCGAGAACAGCCTCGCTGCACTCGAATGGGTGGAAGGATTGGAGAATATCAACTACTCCGGAGTGAAGAATATGTCGGACATGTTCTTCAACTGCTCGGCATTGCGCGATTTGGATGTCACGGCTGTCAACACCAGGAGTGTGGAGAACCTCAACACGATGTTCTTCGGGTGCAGGCAGCTGCGTGTATTGGATGTCACGGGCTTCATCCTCGACAACGCCAAGCTGATGAGTTCCATGTTCGCCGGCTGCAGTTCGCTGACCACTATCTATTGCAAGAACGACTGGAGTGCATCCTCTGCCGCATCAACCGAGATGTTCAACGGATGCAGTTCGCTGACAGGCGGCATGGGCAGCCGGTGCGACGGCACTACCGGTATCGACAATACATACGCCCGCTTGGACCGTGGCGAGGGGCAACGCGGCTATTTCACCCGTCCCGACTACCCCAACGGACGCTTCACTATCAACGAAGACGGCGACCAGATACAGTTCTCGCAGGGCAACCTGCAGTACAATGCCGCACGCGGCTCGCACGCCTGCGCCGACGGCACCACGCAGCAAGGCTCATGGCGTTTCGCTACCAACCAGTGGAAATATATCGGCGAAGACAACACTAATATCTCCGAATCCTACTTCGGTCTGATTGACCTCTTCGGCTGGGGCACCAGCGGCTGGAACAGCGGCGCGAAGGCTTATCAGCCATGGTCCTCAAGCCCGAACTCGGAAGACTATCTGTACAGCGAGACGGGATTAACCGAGGATTACGCTTATGCCGACTGGGGCGTGTATAACCAGATAGAAAACGACGAACCGGGCACATGGCGTACCATGAGCGTAAGCGAATGGACCCACCTGCTCAACCTGCGCCCGTTTGCCGGCAACCTGCGCGGACATGCTACCGTCAACGGCGTACACGGCTACATCCTCCTGCCCGATGACTTCAAGACACCGGCAGGCCTCACCTTCACATGGCACGGCAAGGACCAAGCCGTACTCACCAACGACTGGAACGACAATGTGTTCGACGACTTCAGCTGGTATCGCATGGAGAGGGCGGGTGCCATCTTCCTGCCCGCAGCCGGTTACCGTAACGGCAAGGCGCTTGACCTGTCCTTCTTTGATGCATACGGTTACTATTGGATCAACGCGCAATTCAGCCAGTCACAAGGCCGCTACTTCTTCTTCGAGCGCACCACCGCTTCACTCAGTGCCGGCTATTACAACCATTATGGTCGCAGCGTGCGCTTGGTACGTGTCCCTGAGGATGCACCTTTCTTCACCATCACCGTCACGTCCGAAGGTAACGGCAAGGCGAAGGGGGGCGGCTCCTATCAGAAGGGCAAAGTGGCCACCCTCACCGCCTCACCGGCTGAAGGTTACCGCTTCAGTCGCTGGTCCGACGGCAGCACCGCCAACCCGCGCTACCTGACCGTACGGGAAGACCTGACCGTTTCCGCCATCTTCATTCCCGTAAGCGGCGGAGGCGAAGGAGGCGACGACCATACGTCGTTCACCATAGGCGACAAGAAGAAGGTGCAGTTCTCGCCGGGCAACCTCCGCTACCAGGCATCAACCGGCTCATGGAGTTTCGCCGAGCATGAGTGGGACTACTACGGAGTGAACAATGCCAATATCTCCGACACCTACGAGGGGTGGATAGACCTCTTCGGCTGGGGTACGGGCAATGCTCCTACCAAGACCTCTTCCGCCTCTGCCGACTATGCCGCCTTCACGGACTGGGGTACGAACACCATCGGCACGGATGCTCCTAATACTTGGCGCACACTGACATCCGACGAGTGGAACTACCTGTTCAGCTACCGTGCCGATGCTGCCGACAAGTACGGTGCCGCCAAAGTCAATGAAATCGCGGGTATCGTCATCCTGCCCGACTCGTGGAAGCTGCCGGAGGGTTGCCAGTTTACCGCAGGCATGGTGTCCGACTTCTACTATGTTGTGAACAACTACACTCCCGAGCAGTGGGGCAAGATGCAGGAGGCAGGTGCTGTCTTCCTACCCGCAGCAGGTTATCGCTATAACGACGGCGTTAATAACACCGTCAGCAATCCGGGCTCGTTAGGCTACTACTGGTCCTCTACGGCTTACTCGGCACAGCGTGCTTACAGCGACTACTTCTCCTCCTCAAGCAACGACCCCGAAAAAGACCGTACCCTCTCTTTCGGTCAGTCGGTACGTTTGGTAAAAAACTATGCAGAGGAACCTGCAGAACCGAAGGTATATACCGAGTACGACGCCAGCTCCTATACGCTCACCTATTACTACGACGACCGGTATAACTCCTGCACAGGCGTCACCGAGTTCTATGACCCCGTCAACGCTCCCGACGCAGTGCGCTTCAAGGACTACAGTGCATTGGTGGAAAAAGCAGTCATCGACGCCTCGATGAAGAACGCCAAACTCACTTCTACCAAGAACATGTTCTACGGCGGCGAGGAGACGGTGGACGGAGTGAGCAACAGCTATCGCCTGCACAACCTCACGCAAATCACCGGCATGGAGAACCTCGTGACCGACCGCGTGACGGATATGAGCGGTATGTTCTATAGCTGCGGAGTCACCGCACTGGACCTCACCACGCTCGTCACAGGACGCGTGAAGGATATGAGCCGTATGTTCTCCGGCTGCTCCGGAGTCACCGCACTGGACCTCACCACGCTCAACACCGCGAACGTCAAAGATATGCATGATATGTTCTCATGGTGTACCAACCTGACCAAACTGGACATCAGACCGCTCGTCACCGACAACGTGACCGATATGAGTGCTATGTTCAAGTATTGCTCCGCCCTGACAGAAATCAACCTCGACGGCTTCTATACCGCCAATGTGACGAACATGAAAGACATGTTCGCCTTCTGCCAAAATCTGACCGAACTGGATGTCCGCTCGTTCAATACCGCTAAGGTGACCGACATGCAGCAAATGTTCGCCAACTGCTCCGCACTGACTACCATCTACTGCAACAACGACTGGAGTTTAAGCCAGGCATTGAGCACTCATACCGCGATGTTCTACAACAGCACCGTGCTCGTCGGAGGTAACGGTACGGCATACAATGCGTCCATCACCGACAAACTCTTCGCCCGACCCGACATAACAGGGCAGGCAGGATACTTCACCGTCAAGAACGATAACGAGGTCTATACCGCGTTCGATGAAGCATCCGGCATCCTCACCTATTACTACGACAACCAACGCTTCGCACGCTCCGGCAGAACCGAACTGTATGACCCTCAGCAACTGCACTTCAGGAGCTATTGCTTAGCAGTGACAAAAGCGGTTATCGACCCCTCGATGAAAAATGCTCCTCTTACCTCCACACACAACCTGTTCTATGGCGGCAGAAACAGCACTGCTTCTTTCGGTTTGACCTATATGACGCAGGTATCTGACTTGGAGAACCTCCCGACCGGTAACGTGACGGATATGAGCTATATGTTCGCCGATTGTCAGGCACTGACAGAACTTGACCTCCGCTCGTTCAATACTGCTAAGGTGACCGACATGAGCTATATGTTCAGCGACTGCTACAATCTGACAACCATCATCTGCAACGACCATTGGAACCAAAGCACGGCATTGACCAATTCCGAGAGGATGTTCAATCTTTGCAGAAAACTCGTTGGCGGCAACGGAACGCACTACGATGATTCACAACGTATCGACGCAACCTACGCACATCCCGACCAAGCCGGCAACCCGGGTTACTTCACCGGGACCGAACCGGAGGTCTATACCGAGTTCGACGCCTCGACCGGCACACTGACCTATTACTATAATGACCTGCGCGCCTCGCGCACAGGTATCACCGAAGTGTATGACCCCGTGAACAATCCCTACGCGGTGCGTTTCAAGGACTATTACGACCAAGTGAAAAAGGCAGTCATTGACGAATCGATGAAAGATGCAGGGCTCACTTCGATGAGCAGCATGTTCTCTGACGGTATTTGGGGATTAAGCAATATGACCAAAATAGATGGGATGGAAAATCTCAATACCGCCAAAGTGACGGATATGGGTTATATGTTCCAATACTGCCGCGCATTAACCACCCTTGACCTGGGCAACTTCAATACCGCCAACGTGACGGATATGGCTGGTATGTTCGAAAACTGCAGCGCATTAACCTCCCTTGACCTGAGCAACTTCAATACCGCCAAAGTGACGGATATGAGTGTTATGTTCGTAGACTGCAAAGCATTAACCTCCCTTGACCTGAGCAGCTTCAATACCGCCAACGTGACGGATATGAGTGCTATGTTCGAATTCTGCGGCGCATTAACCTCCCTTGACCTGAGCAACTTCAATACCGCCAATGTGACGGATATGAATTGGATGTTCGCTGGCTGTGATGCATTAACCTCCCTTGACCTGAGCAGCTTCAATACCGCCAATGTGACGGATATGAATTGGATGTTCGGAGACTGTGATGCATTAACCACCCTTGACCTGAGCAACTTCAATACCGCCAATGTGACGGATATGAGTCGTATGTTCCAAAACTGCGGCGCGCTGAAGACTATTATTTGCAACAGCGACTGGAGTACGAATGCGGATCTTTATTATTCACAATATATGTTCGGTGGCTGCACGTTGCTTGTCGGTGGCAACGGAACGGCGTATGATGAGAACCATACCGACGCCGCCTACGCCCGTCCGGACGGCTTGAACGGTCAGCCCGGATATTTCACAAGCGAAGAACAACTCAAAGACCTTGAACCGCTGCCCGCTGACGAAGTAACGACCTTTGACTTCTCGGTATATGATCCTTCCGGCTCGGAGATTATGGGCCTCACGCTCGGCGCAGACGACCGCTTCAACGAGGAAGAAGGACGTATCGAAGTAGCTACTACCAATACAGCCGAAGAGATTGACGCCAAACTGGAAGAAGCCTTCAAAGGTTCGTCGTCGCTCAAGAACCTCTTGCCGGGTACTATCACATTCGAGTTGCCCGAAGGAGAAGGAACGATTGAGATTGATTGTCAGACCATTCCGGGATACATCCTCAAAGTACGTATTGCCGAATACGGCGAGGCGTATATAACCTCGACTATCGAGCAGGCAATGCGTGGAAAAGCAACGATCAATTATTCCGTTGCACAGCGTACCTTTGTGGCCATCTATCTCGAAGGTGTCAACAAGGACTCCGCTCCGGCACGTATCGCAACATCTAACAAAGAGGAAGGAGCTGGTGCATATGTCTATTCCATTAAGATAACACCAAAGAAGGCTACAACCGGTATTGACCATCTCAATGGTCAAGAGCTAAATGCTAATGGCGAAAAGCTCCTCATAGATGGTGTGCTTTACATTGAGCGCAATGGTAAACGCTATGACGCTACCGGCGCACAAGTCAAATGAAAATAGAAAAGTAAAAAGGACTAATAGCCAATAGTTGGCAGAGCATCAGATTGTGGTTCCGAGTGTCGTGGGTTCGATCCCCACTCTCCACCCTAAAGCGTTCTCCCGATGGAACTGGAGAAGCAGCCTCCGCCTAAGAGAGCAATGAGGCAAAAGATAAGAGAGTATAAAAACTCTCTTGTTTTTGTTACGGGGATTTTAATTAAAAAGTGTGTCAAATCTGTGTCACGGTACTAACTTGACTGAACGAAAATTAGATTAAGGCTTTCTTCTGCCCGGCTTACAACCCAGCAGAAGTTTTTTAATTTGTTAGCGAATTTATACACCAAGCGAAGGCACGTGCGAGGCGGAGATGTGGAGTGACGAAATGACCACCTTTTTCCCAGACGAGCGTGCAATGGTCGGAACCTATTGTGCGTTGCAGATGGTTATACTCCCAACGGACATTTGCGCCCACTTGCGCAATGGCTTTGTTCTTCGTGATTTCCTCTCGGTCGCCGAGACTGAGATAGACATAGTGCGCATACACCTCATGCGCGTCAGAGAAGCCTTTCCATGCCACAATCCAAAGCGATGGAGAAGCGGCTGCAACAGCGTCAAAGCACTCCCCTTTGCAGACCGCCCAACGTGCAAATAGACCAGCTAACGAGTACCCTCCCAACACAACAGGTAACTTGCCATATCGCTCAAATATGTACGGCATTAGATGTTCTGTGATAAAGTCCAATGTCTCAAAAGCATGGTCACCAACCGATTGTCGCGGAGAGATATTCGGGTCATGCCACGGCGTAAGTTCGTCTTCCCAATCGCTTATCGCAAATCCCGCAAAGATAAACGGCACATGAACCGCTTCTCTGATTGCCTCTATCTCCGTATCCAGCGTAGCATTCTCATGCTCACCCACCGGCTGAATGAGCAGCACTTGCGGCTGCTCGTCTGCGTAAATGACGCATTTCTTTCCTGATATTATTTCGCGAATTTGGCGCATTGGCTTATAACATTACACAAATCGCTTCCTCCAGTTTCATAAAATTTGTTTTGCAATTATTGCACATGCCTCGGCATCGGCAAGGGCATGGTGGTGATTGGTCATGTCGTAGCCGCAGTAGCCGGCAATGATGTCCAGGTTGTGATGTCCGCCGGGCCAAACTTTGCGCGAACGGAGCAAAGTGCATTCGAACGCATAGCCCGGATAAGCAATCTCATACGCACGGAAGACCGCCTTTAGGCAATTCTCGTCAAACACCTTATTGTGCGCCACAAACGGCACTTCTCCGTCCTCGATATATGGGAAATACTCATGCACCTTACGCACCGCCTCAGACCATACATCCGGGAACTCGGGCGCACCGTTGGTGTCGTCAAAATACAGCCCGTTTACTTCGCTACAGCGGGCATTGTAGTAGTTCGGCACCGGACGGATGAGCGAGTAGTAGTTATCCACTATCTCGCCGTCCTTGACGATGACCAGCCCGACCGAACAAACGCTTGACTGCGCAAAGTTGGCGGTCTCAAAATCTATGGCTACGAAATTATCCATTCAGTAACTCGCTCAGTCTGTCGTCCCGGATGATCTTCGGTGCACTCTTACCGGCGAGAAGCAGTATTTTCTTCCCGTCGCGGTAGATATGCAGCTGCCGTGAACGTACTACCGCCGCGAGCGTCGGATCGTTCTCTATCTGCTCCCGGATGGCGCGGTACTCGCCGTCCTCCGCGAACAACTTCCGTTGCAGATGCCTGCACATATTCGTAGTGTCTATATATGCCATTTATTCAGCCTTGTAGTTAATTTTTGTAGCCGTTAATATTATGCGGACAGGGCATGGTTAATCTTCTTGTTCTCCGCCACTTCGTTCTGTCGATTAGTTCTCCGACTGTTCGTAGTAATAGGAATAGTCTATTCCTTTCATGAACAACTCGCGGTCGTTGATTATACTAATTTCAGTTGTATACATTTTGAATACAACTCACCGTTTGTACTCATATTCTTGATTATATGTTATCCGTTGTGTTCGCCGTTCGTGAAATGCGAACACTTAGGTAATTGCATATTTGTAGTTGTTTATATATACCCCTCCATATATAAGTCAAAAAAGACCTGAAATCTATCACCTAAAAAGCAACTTTTTTTATTTTATTTCTGCCAATCTATTCCTCGCAAGCAGGCGGGGAGTTTGGTTATTGCTTCAGGCTAAAGTCGGCATCTCCAACTTCGGCAAGATGATCTGTTCCGCCTGTGATTTTTGCAAGAACATGATATAGTATATCGGCATATACCAAATCCCCCTGTCTTGCCAGACACGAGGTTCGTTGGAGAATACGATAGCCTGATGGATGTTATATTCCTTTTCGTCCAAGAATTTCGACAGCGCGCTATGCTCCTTGTAATCCTTACCGGACTTGATCTCTAAAGGTAATACCTGTGCTGTGGAATAGTCATTGATCAGATAATCCACTTCGCCCTTTTTCTTATTATCATAGTAATATAACTTGAATCCATGCGCACGCAGTTCTTGCGCCACAACAGACTCATAGACCGTTCCTAAATTGATACTACGCTCGTCCAGCAACACGGCATTGATATTCAGTCCGTATAGCAGATAGGTGAGCAAACCGACATCGTTCAGGTAGAGCTTCAGCAGATTTTTTGACGACGACTCGGCTAATGGGTACTTAGGCTGGCTGACAGCCTTGACCTCCATTGTAATACCTGACTCTATCAGATATTCAAACTCGTCCTGATAGTCTGCGAAATGCTTGCCTTTCTTGTCTTCGATATTCTGATATACAATCCTTTTCTTTCTGTTTTCCAATTGGCTTGGAACCATGTCGTAGATGCGACGTATCATCAGTTTGCGTTCCTCATCGTATTGCGACGCGTCTGTGCGATACAACTCATGAATATCACGATGGATGTCACGCACCTC
>CAJOKE010000015.1 GCA_905235225.1 Paludibacteraceae bacterium | reverse complement strand
CGAAGGGACTATTCCTACTATAGCAGAAATAGAGAATGTGCTGAATGACACAAACGCAAAGAATGAAGAATAATAGTAAAACTACACCCTCCGTGGCTTTGTTATAGCCCAACTGAGTAAACAACAATAACAATATATATAATGAATAAAGACCCCGGATATGTATATATTCTCACCAATCCAAGTTTCCGCGAGGATTGGGTGAAGATCGGCAAAAGCAGCCGCCCTGTGGATATACGAAGCAAGGAGTTGGATAATACAGCCGTTCCGCTTCCGTTATTTCTCCTATAACGGAAAAGTATTGGACGATATTAGAAAAGAAAACGAAGAATAAATATTAATAAGATGAATACAATGAAAGCGAAACCATTTGTCAAATGGGTGGGCGGAAAAACGCAACTCATTGACCAACTCGAAGCACTGCTTCCTGCTGACTTTGACCAATGGGAGAATGTCACTTACATTGAGCCGTTTGTCGGCGGAGGAGCAATGCTCTTTTATATGTTGCAGACACACTCCAATATCAAGTCAGCGATTATTAACGACATCAACCCAGACTTAACCACTTGCTACAAAGTAGTGCGCGATAATCCATCTGCGTTGGTTGATTCCTTGACAGAAATGCAGAAAGCGTATTATGCTCTGCCGTCCGAAGAAACTCGCAAGGAGTTTTATCTGCGTATGCGAGACGAGTTTAATACAAAGTCTTTAGACCCTATCCGCAATACGACCCTGTTCTTCTTTCTCAACCGCACATGTTTCAACGGCTTGTACCGCGTAAATAAGTCAGGATTGTTCAATGTTCCTTTTGGGCGTTACGAAACGCCAACTATATGCGACCCGAATACCATTTATGCCGATAGTGAACTACTGCAAAAGGTGGAAATTCTCACAGGTGATTACCAACAAACACTTAAACACGCAAAGGGAAATACATTATTTTATTTTGACCCACCATATCGCCCGCTCAACAACACCAGCAGTTTCAACGACTACACTAAAGACGCATTTAACGACCTTGCACAACGTCGTTTAAAAGAGTTCTGCGATAAAGTGGAAGCCGCAGGGTATAAGTTTATGTTGAGTAACTCCGATTGTGCGGACATGTTCTTTGATGACCTTTACTTGCAATATGTTATAGACCGTGTATGGGCTTCTCGTAGCGTAAATGCAAATGCAAGCAAGCGAGGAAAACTGACTGAAATATTGGTACACAATTATATAGTAACAAAACAACTTTTGATAGCATAACTATTATGGCAGCACACACAGAAGAACAATTTAGTACCTTTATGAGGCAGTTAAAGGTTACTAACAGAACATTATCGTTCTACTCTGATTTTAACAAAATTCAGAGATCCGTTCATAAAATTGAATTACATCTGAATGCTTTAAATTACTTATTGAATAAAGATGATTTAGAACAAGCTGTTTTAGATTTATGGGACGAGAACCCCAAAATATTTGATGTTTTAGATATACTGATTGCTGTTCGTTCGACAAAGAAAGAACCTTGTTTATATAAAGAAATTGAGTCTTGGGCATATCATACAACAGCAGAGTTAGCTCAAAGTAAAGAGGGCGTATTACAATTTCTACGTGAAACAGGACTAGCGAATTTATTTCAAAGTGGTAAAATTACCAATTTGGTGGATTATGTTTTTGGCGTAGAAACAGGCTTAGACTCAAACGCGAGGAAGAATAGAAGTGGAAAGATAATGGAAGATACAATTTCTAAAATCTTTGCACAAAATGGAATTCAAGCAAAAGAGCAAGTGAATAGCAAGAAATATCCTGCTATTTCCAGAGTATTAGGGAAAGATAAAAAAGTATTTGACTTCGCTATCGAGCTGCCCAATATCACATATCTTATAGAGGTCAATTTCTATTGTGGAGGAGGCTCTAAACTTAATGAGGTGGCTCGCTCTTATACCGATATTGCCCCCAAAATTAACAGAGTACCTGGATTTGAATTCGTCTGGATTACTGATGGAATTGGGTGGAATGATGCAAAGAATAAATTGGAAGAGGCATTTGCCGCGATACCAAGCATCTATAATCTATCTACAATTAGCGAATTTATCAACAAACTAAAATAATATATCGTCATGGCATGTAATAGAAATCACACTAATGTTCAAAATATTATGGCGAATCTTCCTTTTGATCAAGGAGGGCGTGGTAGACATAAATGCGCTGCTTGCGCATATGAACAAGGTTACCAGCTAGGATTCCCAGAGAATTTCAACATCGGAGATATTATAGATAATTTGGATTATAGTCAAGCTCAAAATCAACGCCACAAAAGTCCCCATGCTGCATTCGCTTTGGGCTTTCTAAACGGGGTTATAGATGCCTATAAATAAGGTAAAATATTCCGATTTCGCTCTCTTACAAGGCGATTGCATGGAACGGCTGCAAGAGATAGAGGACAACTCTATTGATACTATCTTTGCCGACCCACCATACTTTTTAAGTAACGGCGGAATAAGCGTGCAGAGCGGTAAACAGGTCTGTGTGGACAAAGGCGATTGGGACAAGGGAGGCACACCCGAATATATTTACGAGTTTAACCGCAAGTGGCTTGCTCTTTGCCGTCACAAACTGAAAGACAACGGAACTATTTGGATTAGTGGCACACACCATAATATCCACGTGGTCATGCGCTGTTTGCAAGAACTCGGTTACAAAGTGCTGAATACTATTACTTGGCAGAAAACCGACCCGCCACCCAACTTGTCGTGCAAGTATTTTAACTTCTCCACGGAACTCATTATTTGGGCACGTAAATTGGAGAAGAAAACGCACAAGTTCAACTACGAGACCATGAAACAATTAAACGGCGGTACGCAAATGACCGATGTATGGCGTATTCCTGCTGTGGGTTCGTGGGAGAAACTACAGGGCAAACACCCGACGCAAAAACCGCTTCGGCTGCTATATAGGATAATCCTTGCATCAACAAACGAAGGCGATACCATTCTTGACCCGTTTAGCGGTTCCGGCACAACCGGCATTGCCGCCAATCTGCTCGGACGCAAGTTTATAGGTATAGAGCAAGAACCACAGTTTGTAGAACTATCTTTGCGTCGCCGCGAAGCTTTAGAGGATGAACAGACCTGCAAAAAACTCTACGACAAAATGCGTGAGAATGGACAAGAATCAACCGTTCTTATCAATCACATGCGAGAAAAAGACCGTGGAATAGCATTGCAATTAGGTATTACTTACGTGCGTGCTGGGGATAGCAAAGGTTCGTTGCTCGTCCAACAAGGCTTTGAGCGTTTAGGCTACATCTGTTTGCATACTAATGGCGACAACCCGCAACTATTCAAACAGACTAAGAAAGGTTTTCAAATATGGACGGCAGAAGCCTTGCGAGAGAAAGGGTTTACGGCGGAAAATGCTCCATATTATGCCGTTTTGCGTTTTGAACCTACAAAGCCTGTCAACTACGACCAACCTATTGATTTGCACAAAAAGAAATACACCCAAGTGGCACACATTGAGCCGTTGAGTAATTTTATTGGCTTAAAATAGAAGTAGATGTATAAAACTGAATAATAAAAAAACTTGCATTTTAGGTGATAGATTTGGGCATTATTTTTACTTATATATAGAGGGGTTATATTAAATTGAAAATTGAAAGGTGAAAATTGAAAAGTGGAAGTGGCGCGAGAGTGGCTGATTAACGGCAGAGATATTGCACCTTAAAAGGAGATTAAAAATGACCCCATTTGACATCAAACGTATAGAGGAGATGGAAGCGTTGTACGACGCTTTGCTGCAAGCTGTGGCGGAGATAGAGCAGGGATGCGCGGCAGAGGCAGCGGCACGCAAGGAGGCTTTGCAGCCGGAGATAGACCGCCTCGCGGCGTACTACAGCTCCGAGGCATGGAAGGCGGACTTCGCCGCCGATGAGGCAGGTCTCCTGCCCGCTGGCATGAAGCGTGGCGTACTCTCGGAGGACGGGGTGTACGGGCTACTGGAGAGGTTCGGGAAGCTGAAAAATGAATAACTAATTGGAAATTCGATGTGTCGGAATACCAACATCCCGACATATCGGAATAAAATGGATATATGGAAAACAGTAACTACACATCACTGATGGAGAGGCGCGTGCGCCGGATACTGCTTGTTTGCAATAACTACGATAACTTCCTCTTGGAGGAAGACGGACGCTTGGATGTGCAAATCGCACAGGAGTATTCCGACCTTAATCTTAGTAATCCACCATCTATTGTACGTGCCGAAACAAAATTCGAAGCACTCGAAATGGTGCGTGACGGTGAGCAATTTGACCTTGTCATTTCAATGTACAACGCAGGAGTAATGGATGCGTTTGTATTTGCAGCCGAGATGAAAGAATTGGCTCCTGATACGCCATTTGTGTTATTGTCTTCTTTTTCCAAAGAAGTATATGAGCGTATCGAACATGAAGACAAGCAAAATATAGATTATTTCTTTTGCTGGAATAATTCGACCGACCTCATCATCGCAATTATCAAACTGATAGAGGATAAGATGAACTCCGAACACGATATTTTGGAGGAAGGTGTTCGGGCAATACTGTTAGTCGAGGATTCCGTTCGGTATTATTCGACATATTTGCCGCTTCTTT
This sequence comes from Paludibacteraceae bacterium, assembly GCA_905235225.1. Classification (GTDB taxonomy): domain Bacteria; phylum Bacteroidota; class Bacteroidia; order Bacteroidales; family Paludibacteraceae; genus Colicola. The sequence goes on along the minus strand of CAJOKE010000015.1, from coordinate 141,762 downwards.
ACAAGCTTGTGCTGCAGCAAAACAGCGTGGCTATCGCGGATGCGATTAATGAGAAACAGCAGCTTTTCCGTAAACGCGCACGCCCCAAAGTGCTGATGGCTACATACTATGATGAGGCTCTGGAGTTATATGAAAAGTACAAGCAAAATATAATCGGTGTCATTTCTGATATTGGTTTTGTCCTTCACAAAGGCGATATGTCTGCTACAGAGCAACTTGATGCCGGAGTCAAACTGTGCCGTATAATACGCAGGGATAATCCGACCATGCCTATTCTGTTGCAGTCATCACAAGCTTCAATGCGTGGTGTTGCCAAGCAACTTGGGGTAGGCTTTGTCATGAAAACATCCAAAACACTCATGCAGGAACTGAGCGATTATATCGGACGGGAATTCGGGTTCGGTGATTTTGTGGCTATTGATCCACGAACCGGGCGGGAGATTGCCAGGGCAAAGGATCTTGAAGGGTTTGAACGGGTCTTGACAACTATCCCGGCAAAGGCTTTCCGTCGTCTGTCCGATAATAATTACTTGTCTAAATGGCTCTTTGCGCGTGGCTTGTTTTCTGTGGGAAAACAGGTCAGCCCGTTAACTATTAAGGACGATGATGACATTGAAAACATCCGTGCCATCAATATACGAACCGTTCATGAATATCGGATGCAGCAGGCTTTGGGCGTCGTCGCTAAGTTTGATGCGGATACATATAATGATACTATATGGTTCTCCAGACTTGGCAGCAGTTCCTTGGGCGGTAAGGCACGAGGATTAGCTTTCCTGAATCATATCCTGCAGAAATACAATCTTTATAACGAATGGGAGGATGTGCGTGTTCTGGTGCCGAGGACAATGGTTATTACAACTGATTACTTTGACACCTTCATTCAGGAAAACGGACTGCAATACGTTATCAATTCATCGGCTTCGGACGATGAAATATTGTCTGAATTCATTTCATCCGCCTTGCCGCTTGAATTAGTCAAGGCTTTGCAGAAGTTCATCGATGTGGTGGACAAACCGCTTGCTATCAGATCGTCATCCAAATTGGAAGATTCCTATTATCAACCGTTTGCAGGGGTGTATGCAACCTATATGATTCCGAACTCTCCCGACAAACATCAGCAGTTACGACTCTTGGCTAAGGCTATCAAATCCGTCTATGCCTCTGTTTATTTCTCTTCGTCCAAGGGATATATCCTTTCTACAGGTAATGTGATTGCAGAGGAGAAAATGGCAATTGTATTGCAAGAGGTTTGTGGTAGCGAACAAAACGGCTATTTCTTTCCGACTTTGTCAGGGGTGGCAAGAAGTGTCAATTTCTATCCTGTTAATTATGAGAAAGCGGAAGAGGGAATAGCCAAGGTTGCATACGGGTTGGGCAAAGTGGTGGTGGATGGCGAACAGGTGCTGCGTTTCTCTCCCCGTTATCCGAAACGGGCTATTCAATTATCTTCCCCGGACAGCACGATGCGTGATACGCAGCAGTCGATGTTGGCATTGTCCATGCAACCGGAGTCCTTTGTGATGTCTGTGGATGAGGCGGTTAATCTGGAGCGTTTGACTATTGCTGACTGCGAGCAGTTTGATTCATTGAAGAAGATTGCCTCGACATATGACAGGGACAATATGCGTATTGTCGATTCCTGTTTTCCGGACGGACCGAGATATATTACTTTTGCTCCGCAGCTTAAATATAATACGTTTCCTTTGGCAGATATAATATGCCGCCTGTTGGATATAGCCCAGCAGGAAATCAAAACGCCCGTTGAGATTGAATATGCTGCAGATCTGATGCAATCGCCCGCGGTCTTTAATGTCTTGCAGATCCGTCCTATTTCCGCAGATTCATTGACTGCCAAAGTGGAGTGGGAGGACATCAGAGTTTCTCAAACGCCATTGCTTAAATCGGAATCCGCACTTGGTATTGGTAAGATTGACGGGGTCTGTGATATTATTTATCTTCGTCCCGAGGCGTTTGATGTCTTGCATACGCAGGAGATGGCGCAGACTATGCGGGAATGGAATCAGGCAATACGTGTCGCCAACAAAAATTATTTACTTATAGGCTTTGGTCGTTGGGGATCCAATATACCGACTTTGGGCGTTCCCGTTCAGTGGGGGGATATTTCAGAGGCAAAAGCCATTGTGGAGTGTTCTCTGCCTGATTTCCGTATCGAACCAAGCCAAGGGTCACATTTCTTCCAGAACCTGACTTCATTTAATGTCGGTTATATCAATGTTGATACTTTTGCCCGTCAGAATGAACTCCTGGATTTTGCCCAATTGGATGCTATGCCTGCTGTAGAAGAAACAAAATATGTCCGTCATGTTTGTCTCGACAAACCGCTGGAGATGTATATCGACGGCTTCACGAATAGAGCATTGATTCAATTATAGCATGTGCGATGATTTGATAAAACGATAATAACCCTCTAATCGAATCACATATTCACGCTAAAAATATCTTAGAAAAAGAAAGTGAACTCCTCATCGGAACTCACTTTCTTCTGTTTGATTATTATCGTGCCTTGCGATTAGTGTCTGCGGTCAAGGCGTGCGCTGTCGCCTTCAAAGTCTTTTGCACCACGGTCACGACGTTCGGGACGCGGTCCTCGACGTTCGGGACGCTCACCGCGTTCTCCGCGTGCGGGACGTTGGGGACGCTCAGGCTCAACATAATCTGCCGGTTTCTCTTTGAGTGCGCGGGCGGAGAGACGGAATTTACCGGTCTTCTCATCAATCTCAAGCAACTTAATCTTGATTTTGTCGCCTTCTTTGATACCCGTTTCGTCCATTGTCTCATAGCGTTTCCAGTCAATCTCCGAAATATGGAGCAGACCTTCTTTACCCGGCATGAACTCTACAAAGCAGCCATAGGGCATAAGTGACTTGACGGTTGCCTCATAGGTCTCGCCTACTTCGGGAAGGGCGACAATCGCCTTAATCTTCGCGATGGCGGCAGCCATTTGCTCTCCATTGTTGGAAGCCACTTCTACGCGACCGCCTTTCTCGTCCTCGTCAATGGATACAACGGTACCGGTCTCTGCCTGAATACCTTGGATAATCTTGCCGCCGGGGCCAATAACGGCACCGATAAGGTCTTTCGGAATATAGAAGGTAACGATGCGCGGTGCTTGAGGCTTGAGGTCAGGACGCGGAGCAGGCATAGTGTCCAGAATCTTGTCAAGGATATACATGCGGGCTTGATGGGCTTGTGCAAGGGCATTCTCCAGAATTTCATAACTCAAACCATCTACCTTGATATCCATTTGGCATGCTGTCAAGCCGTCGCGGGTTCCTGTTGTCTTGAAGTCCATGTCACCGAGGTGGTCTTCGTCGCCCAATATGTCACTCAGAATAGCATATTTGGTTCCTTTGTTCTCGGAAATAAGTCCCATAGCGATTCCGCTGACGGGTTTCTTGATAGGTACACCCGCATCCATCAGTGCCAATGTTCCGGCGCAAACGGTAGCCATTGAACTTGAGCCGTTTGACTCCAAAATATCACTAACTACACGTACACTGTACGGGAAGTCCTCCGGAATCATGTTCTTGAGGGCGCGGCATGCAAGGTTACCGTGACCAATCTCGCGGCGGCCTACACCGCGCTGTGCTTTTGCTTCACCGGTTGCAAACGGGGGAAAATTATAGTGGAGTAGGAAACGGTCTGTACCTTGGATAAGGGCTTCGTCAATGATTTTCTCATCGCGGCTTGTTCCCAACGTTACGGTTGACAGCGATTGTGTTTCACCACGTGTGAAGATAGATGAACCGTGAGGTCCCGGCAGCGGGCTTACTTCGCACCAAATCGGGCGGATGTCAGTTGTCTTACGACCATCCAGACGCTTGCCTTCGTCCAATACGGCACGGCGCATTGCTTCTTTCTCTACATCATGGTAGTAGCGGCCGACCATTGCCTCGACTTCGGCTACTTCAATTCCGAGCTCCTCGGCTTTCTGTGCGATATATTCCGCTTTCTCTGTCAGAAAATCTTCACATATTTGTGAGAACATCGCTTCGCGGTGATGCTTGTCTGTGTCTGCTGAAGTGGCTTGGGCATAAGCGCGGGCATATGAGAAGTCATGAACAGCCTGTTTGAGTTCGTCATCGTTCACTTCGTGGCAGTACTCCCGTTTCTCGGTTTTACCATAGGCAGCCATCATTTCCAACTGCGCCTGACACTGGGGCTTGATGGCTTCGTGAGCTGCGCGGATTGCGTCCAGCATAACGGATTCGGGAACTTCCTTCATCTCACCCTCAACCATCATGATGTTGTCCAATGTGGCGGCAACCATCAATTCAAGGTCTGCATGCTCGCATTGTTCAAAAGTCGGGTTGATTACCATTTCACCGTTGATGCGAGCTACTCGGACTTCCGAAATCGGGCCTTCAAAAGGTATGTCTGAACATGCCAGTGCGGCAGAAGCGGCGAGACCGGCTATGGATTCCGGCATATCAATGCCGTCTGCAGAGTATAGCGTAACATTTACAAATGTCTCTGCATGGTAGTTGGAAGGGAATAGCGGGCGCAAGGCACGGTCAATCAGACGCGCAATCAGAATCTCGTAGTCTGACGCTTTGCCTTCACGGCGTGTGAAACCGCCGGGGAAACGGCCCGCAGAAGCAAATTTCTCTTTGTACTCAACGGTTAAGGGCATAAAATCCGTGCCCGGGACAGCGTCTTTTGCGCTGCATACTGTGGCAAGCACTACTGTGTTGCCGAGAGTCGCCATTACTGCACCGTCTGCCTGTTTAGCAAGTTTACCGGTCTCCAATGTAATCACACGACCATCTGGGAGAGTAATCTCCTTTCTTACAATATTCATACGTTTTTTAATCATTTGAGGACGCCCTATTGCGTCCGGTTAAGTTATAGACCATAAAATGTCGCTGCAAAGGTAATTGATTTATTTGACATGTGCAAATTTATTTTCTTTTTGTCACCAATTTCCTTAATTCAGGCTGTTTTTTGTTCGTTCTTTAGCGGTCAGTAGTGTATTTGCAAAATGGGGATATGTCAAAAACCGAATTGTGACGTACTGAATGCGAACGAGATGTGAACGTGATGCGAACGGGAGTAGTTATCAAAGTATAAAAAAAGTGTGCCAAATCAATTTGACACACTTAATACAATTAATCTTGCTTGGCGGATTAGTTGCCGGCAGCAAGTTTGTTCATCTCCTCTTCGAAGGTTTTCTTGAACTGCTCATACTCGAAATCGGTGCGCAGTTTCTCGCTGTCGGAGATGGCTTTCTTGGTGTTGTTGAGCAGGTTCTCCATCAATTCGTTGGAGGTCAGTTCAACAGTTACATATGCATGATAAGTAACTTTACCGCCTTTTTCTTTTTTCTCTCTCATTTCGCTGCATGAGATAACCGAACCTTGCAGTTTCTGGTTAACTACCGTGCGGGCGAGATCTTTCGTGCGTGAACGGAAATCAGCTTGCTCGTTTACGTCATAGGATGAAGCGAAATCCTCAAGTACGCGTTGTACGGTTGCCTCAATAGAGGTTGCCAACTCACGGCGTGCAGCTGCAGTTGCTTTGTCCGTTGCATTTTGCATTTGCGGTGAAATGGCGTTTGCACTTGCGCGCAAAGTCTGTTTGTTGGTCAGCTCGTTGCAAGGCATTTTAACTTTCTTTTCTTTCTTTGCACTTACAGTGGCTGTGCCGCAGCATAACATAAGCATTACTGCTGCAAGAATAAATGATACTCTTTTCATAATAAAAATAAATTAAGAGGTTAATAAAGTTGGGTTATTTACGTTTATTTTACAATAAAACGGTTTTTAATTTTGTTTCCAAGCAGATTGAGTGTCACTTCCAGATAGTTTTCCTCGTCAGGGTAGCAGGCGGTTTGGAAGTCATAGGTAACAATACATTGTCCGTTGCGCGCGATATATTGCAGGTCACCCAGACAGTTGGATGCCAATTTCGGCTGAAGGTTCGTCGTCAGACGCTTTTCGCCATAATACGGGGCATAAACAAGCTGGTTGCGATTAACGGAAATCAGTCTCATTGTGATGGATTTGATATAGCCTGTATATGCTTTTTCTATATTCTGGCATGCAACACGACGTGCGTCATTTTGCATCAGGGATGATTTGAATACCTTAAGTTGTTGCAACTGCTGAATCATTTCTTCCGTGGAAGAATATGATGTAAAATCATCTTGTGCAAAGGCTGCCAGTTGTTTGTCGAGCTGCTGTTCGCGCTCCAAAAAAGCGTCAGACATCCGAATCAGGTCAAATTTCGTAAACGGATATTTGAGGTGGTAGCGGTAGTAGTAGGTGTCTTTGTCTTTTTTGATTTTCTCCCAGTAGGAAGCTTCTGCTTTGGAGATTCCGACTTCGCTGAGAAACGGGACAGGTGCGCTTTCCGTTTCAATGGCGGATTCGTATTGCTCAATGATGTCAAACTTGCCGTTTGCGTTAACTTCGGAAGTGCTGATTTTTGAGGAAGATCTTACATTCTCGGCAATGGATGACATGATTTGCTTTTTGACTTTGGTCATCGCTTTTTCTTTCGCTTCTTCTATATCTGCTGATTCGGCGGAAACGATGATGTATTCTTTTTCTGCACTATAGATCCATTTGGGAGTGCGTCCGACTGAATCCACGACTTTCTCACCACCGGCATGCAGTAAAGCGCAGGCGGCAAATATGCAGAGGGTGACAGATAGTAACTTTTTCATGATTATTGCCAATTAAAGTTGTATTGTAAGGGTTGTTCCCCTGCCGGTGAAGGGTCGGATGGGGGTGTTCCCTGTTGATTCTGGGATTCTTCCATTTCGATGAGTGCCATCAGTTCTTCGATAATGCGTTTTTTGCCTTTGTCAAAGAATGGCTTGAAGTTGCGGTCATTTGCACTTAGTGCCTTGATAGCACTGAGGTATGCCTGTTCTTCCGAGTTGCCGATACCTTTGCGGTTCATAGCCGTTGAGGCATATAATGTTCCATCTACACCGTTTCCGATATAGAAATGTATTTCAAGTTCGACAAGCCACTTTTGCGGAACTGTTCCCGTCAGTTGTTTGTCAATGACATTGACGGAAGTGGTCATGATGTAAGGCTGGTTGTCCAATGCAGCCAATCCGTTTTTGAGAGCCGCCTGACGCATACGGTTAAGCAAAAGTGATTCTGCCTCCGGTGCCAGATTGGTTTCCTGTGATATATATACTGTCAAGGGAATTTCAATGTTCGGCTGTTCCGGCTCTTGTGCCTTTACGGCTACTGCTGCCATCAGCAGAGCAGCCATAATCATAAGTGATTTTTTCATATTATTTGCTACCAATTACAATTTGTATTTCACCCAATCCTTTGGACGAAACATTACATTCGATTCCGTATTCGTTCTTGAGCATGTTTTTGAGTTCGCGCGCCCAACGGGAGGGGTCGTTGTCACGACCTTTTTTGTTAACAAGCGGCATACGTGCCTGTTCAATGGTCATGCGGTTGCCTGAAGGGCTGATGTCCGGTGCGCCGTATTTGCCTTTGACAGTATTGTCAGCCACCCAGTCTTCGATAATCTCATGCAGTTCCGCTCCGTCGTATTCGGTCATAAGGTCTCCGTCAAAGTCGTCCCAAACAAGGAATTGCATTTTTATAGCGCGTCCTTTGTTAGCGAGATCTTTGAAGTAGTCGATAAGCGTATTGCAGAACGGTTCGAACTGACCTTGTATAACGGGTTCAATCAGAGCCGGTACATTAAAGGATGCACTATACTCATTGGAGCTGGTGGTTGGCGGAATACCTCCGACAACGAAGTCGGTATATGCGTCTATGGCACTCATGGTGAATGTCAGGTTCTTCTGGCTACCCCCCTTGAGTACGTTTTCAGACCAGTCAATCTCCACCCATATGTCCGCTTTAGCCACGCGGCGCAAAACATCAATCGGTGTTTCTGCCACAGCAGCTCCCTCTTTGCTGGTAAGTAGTGCTTGTTCTGCCGCTTCTGTTTTGAGGGTCGCCAAAGCCGAGCGCAGGTTCTTCACTTCGAAACCGCGTTTGGTCAGACGTGCATTGATAGCTGTAATCGCCTGATTGACATTGTTATCCATTAAAGCTTGGTCATAGTCTGCCATACTTTCGGTAACGCCGTTGTTGTTGAACTGTTTCATGTATTTGTGGTTCTTGCAGAACACGGTGCTGGGTACAACCATGACAGACGGCATTTTGCCTTGTACTGCCTGTTCGGTAGTCTGGATAATACCGTCAGCTTCCAGTCTCTCACGCAGTTGGTCAACCATGACGATGACGGTTACGGCAATTTTGTATTCTTTTCCGACTTTCATCGTCTGGTCGGGTATGCCGTTATTGGCATATGATACATAACGCTGGTAGGCTCCGCCTTCTGCAAAGAACTTCTTGAAGTAATCTGCAAATACCTCTTCCGCCATAGGGTCTGCCAATAGCGGCTCGCGTCCGACAATAGTTCCGACAGTCGGGTATCCCTTGAATATGATACCGTGTACGGCATTTTTGCCTGCCTGTGTGGTGGCGATGGTACTATTTTTGGAGTAACTCCATACCCGTACCAGGGCAGAGCCGTTTGCCGCTTGTCCGATTGTGGGTTGGATTTCATAACGCCATTGTGCGGTTTGTGTATCCGCCTTACGTTGCTGCGCACCAATGCTTATTACGCATAGAACGGCAGCCATAAGTGTGAAAATCTTTTTCATTTTATTGTATATTAAGTATTGTTATGTATCGTATTATATTTCCCTAATCAGCATACCTGGAACAATCTGTTTGGTTGCTGTTCCTTGTAGTTTGAAGATGGTGCCTTCCGTGACTACATCCACATCATTTTCCAAGAGGGCATTGAAGCGGTTATCCCAAATCTTGTTGTTAATCGGTTTGAGTGTTGCGACGCGGTTATAGACGATTTTGCCTTTGTTGTTCATTTTCATCTCCAATACTTCATATGCGCGGTTTTCCGATACGCCTTCTTTCAATCCGACCAATGCGCGATAACCGACTAACTTTCCTTTGGTGTCATATTCAACAGCAGCTATAGGTGTTTTGATACGGAAGTCTTCGTAGGCACTTTGCAGTTTTGCAACATTGCTGTCAATGGACCTGCGCGTAATCAGTTCCAAAAGCCCCGAACGGCTGTATTTTCCAACCTTCTGGGTTTTTTCCGCTTTGGCGTCTTCTTCCCCCAAATAGGTCAGTCTGAATGATGAGTTGTCTGCAAGGAACGCTTTTATTTTAGCCGGATCAGGTGTCTCGGTGTAGTATTTGTCGTAGAAAATGTTCGCTATGCTGTCATTCCAAACCAATTGGAAGAGGTAACTGTGTGTCCAGACTTTGAATCCGGTATAACTGTCAGCAATGTCTCCTGCAGTTTGCGCCATTCGTTCGCCATAGTTTTTCCCTGTAAAAGCATCCATGATACCACCGATGATGTTTAATGCCACTTTTGCAGATTCGGCACGGTCTTCGGCGGTGATGTATGTCATGTCACTTACCAATACGAAGGAATGGCTGATGAGTTCTTCGGAGATTGCCTTAAGGACATTTACTCCTTCCGCTGTAAAACGCGCCATCTCAGCATCCTGGACAGTTGCGTTGTAATCACTGCGTGATTCCAGTAGTTTGGTGGAGAAAGTGGCATCGTTGGCGTTTTCCCCTTTTAGGTCAAACCATTTGGCAATCATCCTTTTTCCGATTTGGGCATCGTTAAGCAGTTGCAGCATAGCGTCCGCGTTCTTTTGTTTTTCTGCGGCAGTGAGTACCATACTTCCGCCATATTGCATGCGGTGGAATCCTGTGTCTTTTCCTTTGACATTCTTGACTTTGGAGTTATCAATTACACGGTAAGAGAGGTCATGCCGGTCAAACTTCTCCAGTGCCGGGAGATTCTTGAAGATTTCATAGACATCGTAGCCAAATTCATCTTCGGCATGGTACACCATCATTTGCGTAAGTGCATTTCTGTAATACGGTGTTATATCGTGTTTCATTGCCTCTTGCGCTACCGCCGAAACGGAAAGTAACAGAGCGGCGGCAATTATATAAAAGGTATGTTGTCTCATTTTCCGAACATGCTTAAATAATAACCATTAACATCTGCGATGACAAAGAGGAAATCGCCTCGTTTACCGTCTTTACCGTCTTTGCCGGGTTTTCCGTCGGCTGCTTTTCCTGAGCATCCGCTACCTCGTCCGTGAATACCGCCTTTTCCGGGGTCGCCGCCTTTTCCACCTTTTCCGGCATCAACCCACGGGGTGATGGCTTCCTGTCCAAATTGGTCAAGGAGTGTCCTGCTGACGCAGACAAGTATGGTGGCACCGTCTGTTCCATTGCCACCCGCCTCACCGTCTTGTCCGGGTTCGGCGCATGTTCCCGCGCGGGTATGTTTTTTACCGTCTTTGTCTTCCCAAGTCAGTTCATCCTGCCCGTTTTTGCCGTTTTTGCCTCGACTGCCGTTCGTGCCATTATATCCTTGTCCGTCAAATGAGAAGGGCAGATGTACCACTTTGAGTTGGTTTGTCTTGAGGTCACACATGAGTGCGAGGTCAGGAAAAGAGTCGCTGCCCAATACTTCAAAACTATATGCCAAGTCTTCTCCGCTGCAGGCAAGGCTACTGCTGTAATAGAACTGCAAGTCGAAGATATACTTTGAATTACTGGGTTTGTGAATGCAGGTTACTTTGTGGCATTGCGAATAATCACCTGCCGCGATATTCAGTGTCGGTGCGGTGATTTCAACCTTGTTTCCGTTCATCCGGATGGCATCGCTTTCAGTAGAAAACTCAAATTCATCCATGTTGCAGGTTTTGTTTTTGCGGTTCACAATGGTTATCGCATTTCCGTTGCGCAGGATGGCATATGACATGCGGTCTTTTTTGACATTGAAAGCGACATTGTCAAACTCCACATTCTCACGCCCGTGGGATGTGTTTGTGATTTTGATATACGGGGTTTCAATGGTGTATTTACTACCATTATTGAGGATAGCACATTCACTTTTTCCCTCGCCTATATATTTCTGCAGGTTAGCCAGAATCTTAGCGTTGGCATTCGGCAGATATGATCCTTGTTGAATGATTTTTTGCGCTTTTTCTTTTTCAAGTTCAGCCAAGGCTTTAGCCATTTCTGCTGGCAGTGGTGCAACTTTGCACACGGCAGGCGGGACGGTCCCCATCATATCGTCAATGTTTTGTGCGCTTACGCATTGTGCAGCACACAAACAGGCAATCAGTATGAGCGAAATCTGTATTCTCATTATGACAGGTGATTAGTCTTCAAACATTGATTTTACATCAGGAGCTTTGTTGGCACCTTCTTCAGCTTCGAAATACGGTTTCTTCTGGAATCCGAACATGGAAGCGATGATGTTGTTCGGGAATTTACGAATAAGGATGTTAAATTCCTTGGCGGTATCGTTGAATGTGTTACGTGCTACGGTAATACGGTTTTCCGTTCCTTCGAGTTGTGATTGGAGTTGCAGGAAGTTCTGGTTGGATTTGATTTCAGGATAGCTTTCAGCGACCGCCATCAAGCGTCCGAGAGCCTGGCTGAGTTCGCCTTGTGCCTGTTGGAAAGCAGCGAGTTGTTCGGGTGTTGCGTTAGAGGGGTCAATAGTCACCTGTGTAGCGCGAGCGCGTGCTGCCATAGTTTTCTCATAGACCTCGGTCTCGTGTTTAGCAAACTGCTTAACGACACTGACCAAATTAGGGATGAGGTCGGCGCGACGTTGGTATTGGTTTTCCACTTGCCCCCAAGCGTTTTCTACATTTTCTTCTGCGGTAACCATGGCGTTATATTTGCCAAACGCCCAAAAGAGTACTGCTGCTATTGCAGCAATGACTACGATCCAAGTTGTTTTTTTGCTCATGTTATTGTTTTTTAATGTTTAGTTATTTCATTATTTTGTTATTATTTACCATTTTCCTCCGGCCCCGCCGCCGAATGAGCGTCCTCCGCCGAAGCTGCCGCCGCTGCTACTACCGCCTCGATAGTAGCCTCCGCTGCTTGATGAACTGCTGCTTGGCGGAGTTTTCTTGGGGATGGTATATGGTGTTTGCCACTCATGGGCGCACCGCCAACAGGTGTAGTGGGCAATACCGCTTCCGGCAGCCGAATAGGTTGCTCTTTGCACGACGTTCTTGACGCATTTGGGTTCGCGTTTGCCGCATTTGGGACATTTCGGGGTGCTGTAGAAACCGATGAGAGTGAGCAGGAGTACAATAAGTGCGGTGATGGACAATCCCTTGAACGGTGATTCCGTAACAGGTTCGGCTCTATATCCTAAGAGCAGTTCCGCCAGAGCTTTGTCCGTTGTAAGTGTGTTAAAAATATCCAATCCGCCTTCGACCAGACCTTGGAAATAATTACCTTCTCTAAAGTAAGGAATCATCTCTTGAATGATGTCTGAACAAATCGCATCCGGTAATAATCCTTCCACTCCGCCGCCTGTGCGAATCTGTATGTCATGATACTCCATGGACATGAATACCAAGACGCCACGGTTTTTCTCTTTGTCTCCTATTCCCCATGTGTTGAACAGGTCCAGCGAAAAATCAAAGGCATCTTCATATCCGATGCTATTGACAATGACAAACACCATTTCCACACCTGTTGCTTTATACAACGAGTCGGAAAGGATGGTCAGCATGTTTACTTCAGACTGCTCCAGCACTCCATCGGGATTAGCCACATAGGCATTGGCATCGGTCAAGCGGGGATTGGGGAGCGTTTGTACGGTATATTGCGCTTGCACGCCAAAAGCGCACAAGCACAATAGTAATACTATGTATATTTTTTTAGTCATTGTTTATTCACGGGCGTTGTGCGCCATATCCTTCTTTAGCACCGAAGAGTTTGAGTGCTTTGTCAAAGTTATAGCGGTTGCCATACATAGAGACTCTGATTGTTTCCGAGCCTTGCATGTTCATGCCATGTGCCTGACGGTACATATTAGCAGCAGAATTGGGGTTGAAGGAGCTGCTGCTGACGATTTTGAGTTTGGCGAAAGCCTCCAAGTAATCAGGGTCAAGGGCGTCAATGAACGCATCGCCTTTCTGTATTTCGAAGTTGCCCTCCACCTGCGGGATGATCCGTTCGTCGAGGTCTTCGAAGTTTTCGACTTTGACATTGGTCCACTTGCCACCGCCGGTAGGAGGCAGTTGCAGGTCGGCTGCGTTCATGAAGAAAGCGTTTTGGTAGATATTGGTCTTGCGCTTGTTTTCAATCGGAGTGTCGGGTCCTGAGAGGACGTGTGTACGGGCGATAGCGGCGTAGTTGTTGCATGCGAAGATATTGTGATGCAGGTCGCAATTGATTTTGGTCATGCACTCATAGCCGTATCCCATGTCGCCCTGTTCTTTGTCTCGGCACCATGAGAAAGCCACTGTATTGTGGTGGAAGTTGACGTGGGAAGCTTCTCCGTTCTTGTCGCCGCCGTCGATTCGAACTCCGCCATAGCGGTTACCGAGGATGACGTTGTTGCAGATTTCTATTTCTCCGCACCGGCTACCGAATTGCAGTCCGAAGTACACCCCGTTGAGAATGAGGCAGTTACGGATGATAACGTTTCCTGCGATCCAACCGTCGGAGTGGAAAATCTGGTGGTGTACTTGAGGCGGTGTGGCGTCCACAAGGCGTCCTGTTTCGAATTTGGATGAGGGACATCCGTTCCGCGGGTCGGACGGGTCATTGGGCATATAGTAGTTTTCCAGTCCGAGGTCGATAAAGATACCGTCGATGATGAGGGTGCCTTTTGGCTGTTTCGCCATGGGGTCATCGAGGGCTCTGTTGATTTGAATGACGCCTTTGTTTCCGTTGGAACCCAGCTGCTCCTGAGTGGGTTGCATGCGGGTGATGTATTTCAGCGGGTCACGGTCGGTGAACGTGGTGTTCCATCCGCCCTCGAGGGTGATCCAGTTGTAGATCTCCACATATCCGGAATTCATGTAGCCGAGGTAGTTACCCTCGCATACGCGGACAATGGCACCGTCCTCTTTGTTGTCACGGATGAGATTGAGAACGGCTTGCAGGTCTTTTTTTGGCGTAGCAGCAGTTAGCCCGTCAGCGCGAGCGGAACCGGCATTGCTTACATAGTAAATTTTGGATTTGCTGTTCTGCTGCTGAGCCGGAGCCTGTTGCTGCGGCTGCTGTGTCTGGGAACTTGACTGGGAACGCTGTTGGGACTGATTGTTGATTGCGTTCTCCAAGTTTTTAAGGAACTGTGCATCAGTAGGCATAATCAGCAGTGCCGCCAATGCAAAAACCGAGAGGAATTTTTTCATAATAGTAGGATTTTATTGGGTTATTTGTGTAATGTTTTTCTATTACCGAGACAAGCCGGGCATCATATGTAAAAACAAGCCGAAGTACATTTCGCCCGCAAAGGTACGGCTTTTTTTTTATTTGTGCAAAAAAAAGTAAATTTTTCTCAAAAAAATCCATTTCGCCTGATGTTTATTCCCAAAATATATCCCGCCATTACGGGGAGGTTGTCGGTGCGGGTTCGGTTGGCGGTTCTTGGCGGCAGTGTAGTGAGGCGTTTAGTTCCGAATATTTCGTGAAGATTCCGTAAGTATTCGCAGGGTATTTATGCGTTCCTTTTGACCTATGGGTGAGCTTTGGGGGACTTGTGCTTGACTTATGGTCCACCTTTGGGCGACCTTTGGGTGACCTTTGGGCGACCTTTGGGAAGAAGTCGGAAAGAGAGGGGGTGGTTTTTTGAAAAAAGTGGAGGTGTTTTTTTGAAAAAAGTGGAGGAAATTGAAGAAGTTTTGAAGTTTTGGAGTTGAAGGTTGGGAGTTTGAAGGTTTGAGGGATTGATTTGAGGGATTGAATAGAATTTTGGGCAAAAATGTATATATATTTTGCGGATATGAATTAAATTTTGTACCTTTGCAGAAAAATCCGGGAGTAATGATTAAAACCGACTTTAACGGCGGAAAAAGTGTTGTGATTATGGTGGGGGATAAGGATTAAAGAAGAACGAATTATTAAACGAAGGCAGAACAAATAATTATAGGATTATGGTAGAACAATTTTTAGGAACAGAGTGGCTGGCAGTTATTACGAAACTTATTTTGGCGATGGTACTGGGTTTTCTGATTGGAATGGAGCGTCAAGTACACGGCAAGGCGGTGGGGACGCGGACGGTGTCGCTCATTGCGATCGGCAGTGCGTTGTATGTGCTAATGTCCCCTCATATTTCGGGCGGGGACAACAGCCGTGTGATAGCGCAAGTCGTTTCGGGTATCGGTTTTCTCGGTGCCGGAATCATTTTCAAGGACGGTGACACGATCAAGGGTCTGACAACGGCTGCGACAGTGTGGTGTGCGGCGGCAGTCGGGTGTTTGTGCGGAAACGGTATGCTTGCCGAAGCGATGTTAGGTACGGCAGCCATCATATTTGTGAATATATTCTTCAAACATAACCGTCAGGACAAGGAACCACATGTGGGAGAAAAAGAAAAATAAAAATAAAGCATTTGTGAGAAATTTTGACAAAAAATCAAAATAAATTTGTGCATGTGTTTTTTTTGCAGTATATTTGCACGAAAATTACAGTCAATCGGAAAAAACAATAAAATAAACAATAAAATATGTGGTTAAAAGATTCATCTATCGGCCGTAAGCTTGTAATGAGTATAAGCGGCTTGTTCATGGTTCTGTTTTTGCTATTTCACGGCTCAATGAACCTCTGTCTCGTTATTGATGACATTTTCGGAACGCATGCGTACAACTGGATTTGTGCGATGCTTGGCGCAAACTGGTATGCGGTTGCCGTTTCGGCAATTTTGGCACTCGGTTTTGTGGTACACATTGTGTATGCAGTAATTCTGACGATTCAAAACCGTGCAGCCCGCGGGAAAGACCGTTATGCGATTGAAGGCAAGCAGGAAGGCGTTGACTGGGAGTCGAAGAACATGCTGGTACTCGGTACCATTGTCCTCGGATTCCTTCTTCTGCACCTGTGTAATTTCTGGTACAAGATGCAGTGGGCGGAGCTGACCGGCGTTCAGACGTCGATGTTTGACCCGCAAGACGGTTCGGCAATTGTCAAGGCGTTGTTTACGGACGGTTGGAGCGGCATTGTTTACTGCCTGCTGTACATAGTTTGGCTTGTTGCGTTGTGGCTGCATTTGAACCATGGTATATGGTCGGCATTGCAGACTCTCGGTTGGAGCAATCTGATTTGGTTGAAACGCATTAAGATCATCGGTACTGTATTTGCGACGCTGGCTGTTGGTCTGTTTATGATTGTAGTGCTCTATTTCTTGGGCGTAAATATCGGAATGATGCTTGGTTAATCTCTAAATTCTACTTGTAATTATGGCAAAGAAAGAAGAATTGTTAGATGCAGCGAAGAAGGTGGCCGGAATGGCTGCTCAGGCTGCTAAGGAAGTTGTAGAAGCAGCGACAGAGAAGGCAGCCGAGGCTGTAGAAGAGCTTGCGGCCCGTGCAGAAAAAGCTGCGGACCATCCCGAAGTGAAGGCTGCAGCGGAAATCGCGATGCAGGCAGTGAAGGCAGCCACCAAGGCAACAGCGGCTGCGGCAGAGGTAATGGCGACGCCTTCGGAGAAAACGACAAAGATCATTACTCCGGAAATGGCCAAGATTCCAGCCGGTCCCCTTGAGAAAAAATGGACGAACTACAAGGACCATCAGAAACTTGTCAATCCAGCCAACAAGCGTCGTTTAGACGTGATTGTTGTGGGAACGGGTCTTGCCGGAGCGTCGGCAGCAGCGACCTTGGCTGAGTTAGGATTCAATGTGCTGAACTTCTGTATCCAAGACAGTCCTCGCCGCGCACACTCGATTGCAGCGCAAGGCGGTATCAATGCGGCGAAGAACTACCAAAACGACGGTGACAGTGTTTACCGTCTGTATTATGACACTATCAAGGGCGGTGACTACCGTGCACGTGAAGCCAATGTGTACCGTTTGGCGGAAGTTAGCAATAATATTATAGACCAATGTGTGGCACAAGGTGTTCCGTTCGCCCGCGAATACGGTGGTCTGTTGGACAACCGTTCGTTCGGTGGCGCACAGGTCAGCCGTACCTTCTATGCAAAAGGACAGACAGGTCAGCAGTTGCTGCTGGGCGCATATTCGGCACTGAGCCGTCAGATCGGCAAGGGCAAAGTGAAGATGTACAACCGTCACGAGATGTTAGACATTGTGATGATCAAGGATGAGAACGGTGAGGAGCGCGCCCGCGGTATCATTGCACGCAACCTTGTGACCGGCCGTATCGAGCGTTTCTTCGGACACGCAGTTGTTATCGCTTCCGGCGGATACGGTAATACATTCTTCCTGTCCACGAATGCGATGGCTTCCAACGGTTCTGCAGCCATGCAGATGTACCGTCACGGAGCATATTTTGCCAATCCGTGCTATGCACAGATTCACCCGACATGTATTCCGAAGCATGGTGACTTCCAATCCAAGCTGACGCTGATGTCGGAGTCGTTGCGTAATGACGGGCGTATCTGGGTACCGAAAAAACTGGAAGATGCGAAACGTCTGCAGAAGGGTGAAATCAAGGGTCGAGATATTCCGGAGGAAGACCGTGACTACTATTTGGAGCGTCGTTATCCGGCATTCGGAAACCTTGTTCCCCGTGATGTGGCTTCGCGTGCGGCTAAAGAGCGTTGTGACAAGGGTTATGGTGTAAACAATACGGGTTTGGCCGTGTTCCTTGATTTCTCGGATGCGATTCAGCGTCTCGGCAAGGATGTGGTAGCCCAGAAATACGGTAACCTGTTCCAGATGTATGAGAAAATCGTTGATGAGAATCCGTATGAGAACCCGATGATGATCTTCCCCGCCATCCACTACACCATGGGCGGAATCTGGGTTGACTATGAATTGCAGACAAGCGTCAAGGGTCTGTTCTGTATCGGTGAAGCCAACTTCTCCGACCACGGTGCCAACCGTCTTGGTGCGTCGGCATTGATGCAAGGTTTGGCAGACGGTTACTTTGTACTGCCTTATACGATACAAAACTATTTGAGCGACCAGATCAGCGTTCCGCGCATGTCCACCGACCTGCCGGAGTTTGCTGCAGCGGAGAAGGGCGTTCAGGAGAAGATCGACAAGCTGATGAAGATACAGGGGAAACGCTCTGTTGACAGCATTCACAAGGAGCTTGGTCTTGTCATGTGGGATTTCGTCGGCATGGGACGTACAGCTGAAAGTCTGAAAACAGCCATCAAGAAAATTGACGAAATCAAGAAAGAGTTCTGGAGCAATGTCTATATTCCGGGCGAAGCAGGCAGCTTGAACAACGAGTTGGAGAAGGCTTTGCGTCTGGCAGACTTTATTGAAATCGGCAAACTGATGGCGATAGACGCGCTGAACCGCGAAGAATCATGTGGCGGTCACTTCCGTGAGGAATACCAAACGGAAGAAGGCGAGGCACTCCGTCAGGATGACAAGTTCAGCTATGTTGCTTGCTGGAAATACACCGGCGAAGACAGCGATCCGGAACTGATCAAGGAGCCGCTTGACTACGAATTCACAGAACGTAAAACCCGTAACTATAAAGCATAATCAATATGGACAGCTATATTAATATTAAGGTGCGCGTTTGGCGTCAAGCCGGACCGAAAGCACAAGGTCATTTTGAGACCTATGAACTTAATCATGTATTCCAAGGTGCATCGTTCCTTGAGATGATTGATATTCTGAACGAGCAACTCATCTCCGAACACAAAGACCCGATTGCATTCGATCATGACTGCCGTGAGGGAATCTGCGGAATGTGTTCAATGTATGTTAACGGTCACCCTCATGGACCAGACAGTGCGATTACGACTTGCCAGTTGCATATGCGCAAATTCCATGACGGAGAGACGATTACTGTAGAACCGTGGCGCAGCCGTGCTTTCCCTGTAATCAAGGACTTGATGGTTGACCGTCAGGCATATGACAAGATTATGCAGGCAGGCGGATTTGTAAGTGTGAACACCGGCGGTGTCCCCGATGCAAACGCAATTCCAATTCCGAAGCCGGTTGCCGACGAAGCGATGGATGCGGCAAGCTGTATCGGTTGCGGTGCATGTGCGGCTGCATGTAAAAACGGCTCGGCAATGCTCTTCGTAGCCGCCAAAGTGAGCCAGCTTGCTCTTCTGCCTCAAGGCAAAGTGGAAGCAGCCCAACGCGCAAAGAACATGCTTGCAAAAATGGACGAATTAGGATTCGGTAACTGCACCAATACAGGAGCCTGCGCAGCCGAGTGTCCGAAGCAAGTGAGCCTTGCCAACATTGCACGCTTGAACCGCGAGTTTATCTGCGCCAAGTTCAAAGATTAAATTTTGCCTATCGGGCAAATGTTTCGCGCGGAAGCGGCTGATAACCGCTTCCGTTGCTCAAAGAGACACCTTATTATATAAATGTAAATGTAATAACACTAAATTTTATGAAGAAAAGTAACGAGTATCGTGCCATAGCACGCGAGAATTTGGCAGGTCGCTGGGGCGAAGCTGCCGTTATGAGTCTGATTGTAGTCGGACTGGGTTTGTTGTTTAATGTTACTCCTGCTCTTGTCGATTCGGATCCAGCTTTGCGTCTTTCATTGAACGGAGCCGGTTTTGCAGTAACGTTGTTGCTGCTTGTGCCGTTAGAGTTCGGAATGTTCAACTCCGTATTATCGGTTCTCCGCAAAGAAGAAAACGATACAATGACAGGAATGATGATCAAATTCTTCAGCGGAGATTATGCCCGTTATGTCATTGCAATGGTTTTGCAGACAGTGATTATTGCCGTATTGAGTGTTCTGACATTAGGTATCGCCGGTATCATTTTCTCTTATGCGTATAAGATGGTGCCATTCCTGTTGCGTGATTATCCGGAACTGAGTGCCAAAGAGGCTTTGAAGCTCAGTCGCGAAATGATGCGTGGTGCAAAATGGGATTTGTTTGTGTTGGATCTGTCATTTATCGGGTGGTACATATTGGGAGTTCTGACTTGTGGAATCTTGTTCCTGTGGGTTACTCCGTATATCTATATGGCGGAAGCATCGTTCTATGAAGACCTCAAAAATGAGTCGATTGTAGAAGAAAATGTATAATAGAAAGTGCAAAAGTGCGATTTTTTTGAAAAAAATGCAAAAATATTTTGCAGTATCAAAAAAAAGCAGTACCTTTGCACCCGCTTTTTAAAAAAGGCTGGTCCATTAGCTCAACTGAATAGAGTACCACACTACGGATGTGGGGGTTGCAGGTTTGAATCCTGCATGGATCACAAAAAAGTGTAAATAGTTTTTTTCTCAGGTTGTGTTTCGATGTGAATCGAGACGCAATTTTTTTTGTGTTCCCCAGCCGGTGCAGGCTGTCGCTTCAAGAATTTACGTAAAATGGCGGGTGAAAGGCTATTTTCTAAAGAAAATAATTATTTTATTTGTGTGTTTGGTATAATTTTTGTACCTTTGCACGCTAAAGTGGTATGCTGAAAGATAAAAAGCACATATTGTTCATTCTATTCACGCTGCTAACGGTGTGTGTTGGGGCGCAGAATAATACTTCATCCCCATTTTCATGCTACGGTCTGGGTGACATCAATGATAATGTTCCTAACACGTATCGCGCAATGGGCAGTGTGGGAATCGGCATGCGCAACCACAAAGTAATCAATCCTTCCCAACCGGCGTCCTTTACCGCTTGTGACAGTCTGACATTTATGTTTGACCTCGCTGCGGATCTGTTGTGGACAGGCTATGGCGATGATGCCGGACGGAAGAACAAGATAAACGGTAATTTGGAATATATAACACTCCAGTTCCCTTTGTACAAACGATATGTAGCCCTAAGTGCCGGTGTGATGCCTTTCAGTAGCGTGGGATATAATATCAGTATGGCGGACTCCATTAATTCGGATTACCATTATACGACCAATTTCTTTGGAAACGGTGGTGTGAGCGAGGTTTATGGCGGTTTGAGTTTCAATCTGTTTGACTGGGTGGCCATAGGTGCGAATGTGTATTATATGTTCGGTGACGTGACCAATTCCAGAGACGTGACATTTACCGAAACGGATGTTAAAACCGTTATACAGGCATCGGAAACATCAGTGAGTTCCGTCCGATTCCGCGAAGGACTACAGTTCTTTCACACCTTTGGCAAACATAATTTTGTGTTAGGTGCTGTTTTTGAGAACAAGCGTACATTGAAAAGTGATTATGTGATAGCCGAGTCCACCCAGTTGGATACCGTGTGGACGGCAGAGGATATAGCGCAAGTTCCCATGATGTTCGGTGTCGGCGCATCTTATACGTGGGATAACCGGTTGACTATAGGGTTTGATTATTCGCGGTCGTACTGGTCGCAAGCCAAGGTGTTTGAGAATCTGGATAAACTCCGTGACCGCAACAAGTATGCTTTTGGTATAGAGTACAGGCATAATCCACTTGGACGCAACTATGCCGAGCGGATGTTCTGGCGGTTAGGTTGCAACATGTCCGATTCGTATGTGGAGAAGGTGAGACGTCCTGATTTCATGGTCAGTATGGGAATGGGATTCCCCTTGCGTAACGCAGGAACCGTATTCAATGTGACGGTGGAATATGGTCACCGCGGTCCGGCAGCCACATTGGAAGAAAATTATGTGCGGCTGACGCTGAACGCCTCGATAGCCGAGAACTGGTTCTTCAAACGAAGACTGTAAAGGCATAATCAGAAAAAAGAAACAGCCTTAAAGGCAAGTTAAAAACAGATAATCAACAATTAAAAACATAAGAAAATGAAAACGAGATCATTACTTTTAATTGCTCTTTGTGCAGCAATTCCGGCACTGGCATGTGCTAAGAAACCCAAAGTAGAGGCATCGTCCCAACCCGCAGAACCGACTCCATCCGTTCAGGAAGAAGAGCCGGTGATAACTGAGGAGTGTATCATGAATGTGTCTTTGTTCAACGAGAGTGTGAAGAACAAACAATATCAGGACGCATATGGTCCGTGGTGGGAAGTATATAACACATGTCCGAATGCAAACAAGGCAATATATACCGCCGGTGCCAAGATTATAGAATATCTGTATGACAATGCGACCGATGCGAATGAGAAAGACCGTTTACGTCATCTTGCACTCGAACTATGCGACAAACGTATCAAGTATTTCGGTGATGATCAACGCTATCCGAAAGAGTATATCCTTGGTCAGAAGGGTGTTGAATACTGCAAGTACTTTGAGGATGACGAGTTGAAGGAAGCAGCATATCCGTGGTTGAAAGAGTCTGTAAACGGCATGGGTGACAAGTCGCAAGTTTCCGTTTTAACGAAACTGGCAGAGGTCAGCTACGGTTTGTACAAATCCGATCCGGACAAGTACGGCGAGCAGTTTATTGCGGATTATTCCCAAGTATCGGGTTTGCTGCAGGCGATAGGTGACAATCCCGCCAGCAAGAATGCTGCCACTGCCAAGGCTCAGAAGGATTATGTGGATAATCTGTTTGCCATTTCCGGTGCAGCAGACTGCTCCAAACTGGACGAGATTTATGCGGGAATGGTTGAGCAGAGCAAGGATAACCTTGAGGACCTGTTGAAGTACATGAAGTTATACAAGCGTGTAAACTGCACGGAGTCCTATGTATATTTTGCAGCAGCAGAGGCTGCGCACAAGTTACAACCAACAGAGGAATCGGCAGCCGGTTGCGCCAAGATGTGCATGAAGAAAGAAGACTGGCGTGGTGCAATCAACTATTATAACGAGGCAATCAGTCTGATAGACGGGGAAGATGATGATGACCAAGACGATTATCTGTACAATATTGCGTTCATTTACATGGATAAGCTGAAGAATTATCAGGAAGCCCGCAAATATGCCCGTCAGAGTCTGGAAGTTGTTTCAGGTCAGGGACGTTGCTATATTTTGATTGGCTGCTGCTATGCCGCTGCCCGTCCTTATGCGGAGCCTGATTATCCGGCAGCCAAGGCTGCAATCTTGAACAAAACCGTTTATTGGGCAGCCGTTGACCAGTTCGTAAAGGCAAAATCTGTAGATCCGACATGTGCTGATGATGCAGACAAACTGATTGCAGCGTACAGCAAGTATTATCCGACAAAAGAGGAGATGTTCGATTTGCCGAATGAACTTGGTGGTGCAACGTTTATTGTTGGTGGCTGGATAAATGAGAGAACTACTTGTCGTCCTGCTCGGTAGTTGCTTCTTACTGGCAAGTTGTCACAGAGAAGTCAAACTGACTGCAGATGCGGTTGAAGATCGGGCATCTATGCCCGGTCTTGACGCATCTGTGGTGACGACTCTTATATCCGATTCCGGAATTACCAAATATCGTATAACGACAGAGACATGGCAGATATATGACAAGGCGACTCCTGTTTATTGGGAGTTTCCAGACGGGATATATCTGGAGAAGTTCAATGATGATTTGGAGATAGATACGTGGCTGCGTTCCGATTATGCGTACTACAACGAGGAGTTGCAGGTTTGGGAGTTGCGCGGGCATGTGAGGTCGATGAATACCGACAGTGAGTTTTTTGAGACTCCGCAGTTATTTTGGAATCAGAAGACGGAACGTATCTATTCGGATTCGTCTATCTCAATAACCCGGGAGACTTCAGTTATTCAGGGTATCGGTTTTGACTCCAACCAAGAACTGACGAAATATACAATCCTAAACCCTACAGGGGTATTCCCCATCAAAGACGAATAATAAAAACATTTATGATAAAAGGACAATTATTAGAAGGAAAGACCGCACTTATAACCGGAGCCGCCCGCGGAATCGGTCGTGCCGTTGCTCTAAAGTTCGCGGAACAGGGCTGTAATATCGCATTTACGGATCGCGAATATCGTGAGCAGACGCTTAATACACTTCATGAGTTGGAAGCCATTGGCGTCAAATGCAAGGCCTATGCGTCCGATGCGGCAGATTTTGAGGCAGCGCATAGTCTTGCAAAGGATGTGTTGGCTGAGTTCGGTCGGATAGATATTTTAGTGAATAATGCGGGTATTACGCGCGATGCGTTAATGTTGCGCATGTCGGAAAAGCAGTGGGATGAGGTGTTATCGGATAATCTGAAATCGGCGTTCAATAATATCCATGCGGTGGCCCCTATCATGCTTCGCCAGCGTAGCGGATCCATTATATCGTTGTCATCGGTAGTGGGTTTGAACGGTAATGCAGGTCAAGCGAACTATGCGGCTTCCAAAGCAGGTATAATCGCATTGACCAAATCGACAGCAAAAGAGTTGGGCAGCCGCGGTATTCGTGCGAACGCTATAGCCCCGGGCTTTATTCTGACTAACATGACAGCTTCTTTGCCAGAGGAAACAATCAATGATTTTGTGAGATCAATACCCTTGCATCGTGGCGGTGATCCGGAAGAGGTAGCCAATGTGGCATTATTCCTTGCTTCGGACTTGAGTTCTTATGTAAGTGGTGAAGTGATACAAGTTAACGGTGGTATGGTTTAATACCACCGTTATTTATTTATATCCTTTAGAGATTATATTTACATCCCTTGAAGATTTTATTTGCATCCTTTGAAGGCGTTTTTGCCAATTTCTATATCTTTTGAAAGCAGTGGTGTTGTGAGGGATGTGCAATCGCGGAATGCGTTCTGTCCAATCTTTTCCAATCCTGCAGGAAAGAAAACACGTTTAAGGTTTTTGCAGCCGTTAAAGGCATCTTCTCCAATGACCTTCACGCTATCGGGAAGGTCTATTTCCTGTAGTTGCCGGCATTGATAGAAAGTGCCTGCTTCGACGGATGTAAGGTGTTTGGCGTGTGTGGTGACAACGTTGGTCAGGTTGATGCAGAGGGAGAAGGCACCTGCGCCCAAATGTGCCAATTCTGCAGGGAGTTGTATTTCGTAGAGTTTTTTGCAGTCCATAAATGCCTGATCTTCGAGCCGATGCAAATTATCAGGCAGGAGGATGGCATACAGTTCCTGACAATTGCGGAAGGCATCCTTTCCGATGCGGTACAGGGTCTTGGGCAAGGTGATGCGTTCAAGGCTGATACAGTTGAGGAAAGTCTCATCGTCTATAGCATAGAGTCCTTCGGGCAGTGTGACATTATTGAGGTGTGAGCAGTCAGCGAAGGCTGCTTTTTTGATTTGGGTAACGTAGTCGGGTATGATGATTTTACGGAAGCGGTTGCAGCCAGTGAAGGCTTTTTCGCCAATAGATTTGAGCGTATGCGGGAGCTGAATATCTTCGAGATTAGCACATCCGGCAAAGGCACCATCGCCAATGATTTCAAGTTGTCCGGGCAGGTCAATGGTTGTAAATGCGCTACAGAGGAAGAAGCAGGCGGTAGGAATAGCTTTGAGGTTGTCGGATAGGATTTGTTTTTTAAGGTTGCGGCAGGTGTAGAATGCTCCTGCACCGATGTAGTCAATGTCTGCGGGCAAGGTGGCATTCTTGAGCAGCTCGCATTGAGCAAAAGCAAACTGTTCAATGCGTTTGACAGAGGCGGGGATGATGACCTCGGTCAGTGCCGGACAATTATGGAAGCATGCGGCGGGAATGGTGTGTATGCCATCGGGTATGGTGACGGTTTTTATCTGTTTTGCGCCTTTGAATGCCCCTGCGGCAAATAGGCGTGTCGGAATTTTGTCCTTGCAGATGAATTTAGCGGGTGCGTTGTTATTGACGGCAATGAGACAGCCATCTATGTAGAGAGCTCCTTTTCTCCATTTCTTTTCGTTGAGCCAAATGCCCGATCCTGTGAAAGCGTCTTGTCCAATGGACTGTACAGAGGCGGGGATGACTACTTTGGTAATGTTTTTGCAGTCGCGGAAAAGGTCGTTGTCAATGCGTTTGAGTGTTTGCGGCAGGTCTACGCGCGTCAGGACCTTATTGCCTTGAAAAGCACCGGCTGCAATCAGTCGGGTAGAGTTAGGTATGACAAGTTTGGGTTTGACGGATTTGTCCACAGCGATGAGGCAGCTGTCAATAAAGAGAATGCCGTCTTTCCAGTTGTTTTTATTGAGCCAAATGCCGGTTCCTTCAAATGCGGAGCGGCAGAGGTACTCTAACGATTCGGGCAAAACAATTTCGTTGAGGTTTTTGCAGTTTTTGAAGGCATTATCGGCGATACCGATGACGCGGTAGTTTATCTGTCCGACGGTAATGCTGTCCGGCAGGCGTAGTTTACCTTCAGCTTTGTTTTCCGCCACTTCGGCAGTCCGTTCGATAGGATCAATGTTGAAAGTGAGGTTATTGAACTGTGCCTGTTCGGCGTTGAGAGAGATGAAGCCAAACGTTACGAGGCAGAAAAGGAGAATGCGGTTCATAGTAGCAGACGAATAGTGCGTTAATTTGCTGCAAAGGTAGTGTATATTTTTGAAATATGCAAGAAAAAGTGCGGTCTCCCGCACTTTTTTACACTTCTACACTTTTTTAATGAGGCTATATTGTCGTACAATGATGGTGGGACGAGTCGCGTATTTATGTTGATTGTATAATGTTATTTTTTCAGAATATTAATGCTTGTGTAATACACGAATCTTTGATTATTCGGAATCTTTGCCATCCAACTCTCTATCTCTTTCCGTGAAGTTGTTTCCTCATAAAACGGTCGTTCGTTTTTCGTAAAAACAAAGACTATTCTATCAGTTTCAATATCTTTATCTGTATAAACAGGGTAAGACGAACGCTTATTAGTTGGAAATAAATACTCCTGATTA
This sequence comes from Paludibacteraceae bacterium, assembly GCA_905235225.1. Lineage (GTDB taxonomy): Bacteria > Bacteroidota > Bacteroidia > Bacteroidales > Paludibacteraceae > Colicola. The sequence goes on along the minus strand of CAJOKE010000015.1, from coordinate 115,140 downwards.
GCGTTGAGCTTAAATGGTTGTTCTAATTCGTTCGGATAAAGCCTGTAACCTAATTCTTCATTTTCAAAAATAAAGACTTTTACATATGCATCGCGATATGCAATAACGGAAAAAGTTAGTTCTTCTTCCGCCTGATAACTTGCTTTTATACCTTTTATAGAAGCGACAAAATCGGGATCAGGTTCTATTCCTTTTTTTATATGGGCATTGATGATACAATAGTATATAATCTCTGATTTTCTGACAGGATTAACCATATGGTTTTGCTCCAAGACATCATAGTCAACGATTTCACCATCAATCTGAATCATATTCAAGCTATTGAAACTTTCGCCAGCGGAAGAACTTTCCACCATATCCCATGCATTCATTTTTTCACCGCATACCTCAACTAATGCTTTCTTTTTTGCATCTTCAAGAGCGTATTGCATGGCAGTTTTGGGAGAAATATCCATTTCAATGGTCATGTGAAATTCTCCCCTTATATTTTCTCATGCTCCGCCGAGCAGAGCATAAGAAAGTAAACTAGCATCAAGTTTAATGTAAGGAATCGTTTCATTCTTCCGTCATAGGTTGTTGGAATCCTTCATGAACAAACTTCGTGAGATCTTCTGCATGTTTTCTTGCGAAATCATTTTCTTTTTTTAGATTTTCCAAAGCGCGCATTCGTGCTTTACTGGCTTTATCCTCATTTACCACGTAGTATGCAGTATATTCGATACCATTTTTGGTTTCGCGATATAATCCGAAGCTCATTTTAAGTTCTCCTTTGATTTCTTTTTGTACGAGAGCTTCATATGCTTCAAAGAAGGAATCATCAGAAGCAGCTTCTTCACCGGCAGCGGCATGCACGGAAGCAGCAATTCTTCCTTTCATACTCATTCCTGCTTCTTTTGCATAGGTGATAGCCGCATTAGTGGCTGCCCATTGTTTAGCTTGGTTGATGGTTTTAGTAGATGTATTTCCGCTAACTACTCCTGTCAGTTGGTAATTACCTTCTTCCATAAGTGCTTTGCGGTAGTTATAGAATACTTCTTCAAGTGTGAAGATTCCATCTACCCGCCAACCTTCTTTGGTAAATTGTTTAGCTTGTTTTTTTGCATACGTTTGCGCTGTCTTTTCCGGATTTGCAGCGTAAAGAACATTCAACGCCATGATAAAAGACATGGCAACCAATAGAAATTTTTTCATTGCTTTAAAAGTTAAAATGTTAATGATGTTAATTGTTTATTTAAGAGTCATATTTTTCCATGCTTCACCAAGATCATCGCTAACTTGAAGACACGGAGTTTGTTCTCTAGTTGCCAATGCTGCCTCTAAACGCACGTTATCGCTGATTTGTTCAAATAATTTATCAAGCGTCACAGTGCCTTTGGTATCCTGCAAACTCTTCAGGAGATAGTAAGTAAATAATCCATGTTTTTGGTCAGCAAATGGATAAGCCGTTTGTTTTGCATCTGCTGCGCTCATGACAATGAGATTTCCGTGGACAGGGTCTTTAGGCCTCTCGACAGCTCTAACACCTCTTCCGCCTTGCGTTAGGGGTTCACCATTACGTCTGGTTCCACTAAAACAAGCATCCAATAGGCATATAACAGCCTTACATGGCATGTCACTTAAGGTTGAGTACATATTTTTAAGCGACCACATTTGTTGTGGTTTTTCGGGATTTGCATCAACAGGCAGGAGATATGTTTCTTCACCGTTAGGTACTCCGTGTCCAGCATAATAAACAATAAAACGAGCATCCGGGCGCGAAGATGAAATGCCTTTAATCCATTCCATAGCATCATCAAAATGATTTCGGGTGGCATCTTTGACGAATCGGATTTGGCGAGTCGGAATACCCAAAGTCCGTATGCAGTATTCTTCAAAAATTTCTCCATCGTTATGCGCAAAAGGTACTACACCAACAATTTCGTTGTATTTTTCATTTGCGACAATTACAACAAATGTATTAGCATTTTTGTCATTGGTAGCAGGGATGTTATCATCCACGTCACTTGTTTTTTCCGGTTCCTCAAGTGGGATGTTTGTTGTCGAAGCGAGTTGTTGGTTAAAAGCCTTGTGAATGGTAAATTTTACAGATATTTTACGGAATTGAGCACCTTTTTCTTGATGTTCAACTGCATAGATCTGGTAACGGTTATTTGTTTTTTGTAGATTATCAACATATGTTTCCAAATACTTTTGCACTCCTTGAGTACGCAAGAAAGCCAGTTGTGCATTCGATGTAATACCCCCTTTTTTAGTTACGGTAACCTCATCAATATCATTATTAAGATAAATCATTCTGTTTTCAATGTCTCCGTATTCTCCCTTATATGGTATAGCACTTCTAATTGCAGTTCCATCAGTAACACCGGTAATGGTGATAGTAACATCGGTTCCCTTTGTGAAATACTCGGCGAGTTCGTTATCCACCTTATTTTTAATAAAGGTTAGTGTTGTTTTGCAGGCCTTTGACTGTGTGGGTAGATATGCACCTGCAGGGTAGTCATCTGTATTTTTAGAAACGGTAAATTGTAGTTCCTCGGGAGATTTTGTTTGATAAGAGAACTCTAATTCCAAGTTTAACTCATCCCGTCCTTCGGGTGATTTTTGTAGGACGACATTGGGTTGAACGCCCATTTTAATGCCGTCACCGACCCTGTTGGATGGTTTTAGCGATTGATTATACGCTTCTAACTGTTGCATGAGCAATAATCTTCTTTCCGCTTCTGCAGCTTGAAGCCGCTCCAAGATATTAGCCCGATTCTCAATTTTGAAGTGATATATGCCACTTTTTGCCTCTTGCTTGGATTGAGCCAGTGATACAAGGGTGGATGCCATCACGGCTAATATTAAAAAAATCTTTTTCATTATATTCTGAAGTTTAAGTGTTAAAATTGCAGTGATAAACCTAATCCATAAGTGGTAGGAGTAAATGATAGTTTGATTTGCGGATCTTCCAAATGTGTGTTTTGGAGTGAAGTCATATCTAACAAACCGCAAGTATTGTTATAAACTTTTGCAGATTGTTTTCTTGCCGATACGGTACTACAACACATTAGTGGAATCCCGGTAACGATACACGTACTCATAAGTCCAAAGCAAGCTCCCATACCAAAATCATTGTCACTAAAAATAGCACCCATTGTAAAGGGAATCATACAAATCGTTGTCGCCAATCCACCCCAAAACATTCCATGCCATCTACGCTGGTATGCACGGTATGCCTGTGGGCAGTTGTTGCGGAGAAAATTTTTGTAATCGGGTGTTATATCGCTGCCATCCTGATATACACGATAATGTTTATAACTTATAGCATGTCCGGAAACACCATTATTGGCATATGTATTTAGGTTACGTCCGGATGCAGTAATTTTGAATACCATTTTATCGCAATCAAAATAACCAACATCTTTTGTCGCATTCCAATAAACGATTCTGTTATTTCCGGGTAGTGTTTTGTTAATGTCGCCACTGACGGAATTAGCAGGAATAAATGTCAAGCCTCCATCAAATGAGACTTCCAATTTAGTAGTAGCAGCATTTTTGAGGTCGTACACAACAACTAGGGTCGTGTCTTGCTGCATGGCACGAACATTAGAAACTACTTGTGCCTGCACTGTAACTGCGCTCAAGAACGCAAGAAGAAATAATATTTTTTTCATATTTCAAAGTATAATTACATGTAAAAACGTAAACCTAAAGCAAATCCCCAATCAAAGAAGGAAATCACTTCAAAATCAGAATAGTAGGTATTGCTATAACTACTATAATACGGTTCATTTCCAAAAAATAATCCATATCCTGGTCTGAAGTCAAAACTAAGTGCCAGTGGCGTTCGATTAAAAGCGACTTCCAAACCGGCAATTGCATTTAATCCGAATTTGCCACCAAAGGACGAATATCTCCATGAGGAAAAAATTTCTGTCGTCATAAATCCGAAACTGGTACCTCCACCTACAAAGAAGTCAAAATCACATACAGGAGATGATACCATAGTTCCCTGATACATTAGATTAGGGTTGATTTCAAATGTGCCATATAAACGATCAAAGAGTGTTAAATGAACGCCCATGTCGGCCTGTATGGCAAAATGTTCAGTGGCGAGTCTTTTGTAAGATAATCCGTTAAAATTACCAGCAGACAACCCTAAACTATGATCATAAGGTTTCGCACATACTCCCAATGGTATTAGGAGTAAGAAATAAAAGATTCTTCTTTTCATGCTGACATAAATTAAAAATTAGTTAATGCTATTAATTGTTTGATAGTGGCTATTCTAAAATAGTTCATTGATGTATATAAAGAAAGCGTAGACCTCGCTGTTGATATTCACCAACTGAGGTCTTCGCATTACCTTAAAAGTCAAATAAACAACAGGAAACCTACGCTGATATGACAAACCGCCTTATTATAATAATAAAGCAGGGTATAAGTCATACCCGTAAGCATCTACCGTTCACTTTGCTTTAGACTTTTAATTCCGAAAGTTGCGAAGTTTCAGTTGGTCAAATACAAAGCGTCAATAAACGCTATCAATATGTATGCCCTTAAGGGCTGTAGTTCCCACCCATCCGTTCTCGGATTACTCATTAATAATCCTGCGATCGAACTTCAGCGTAGGAAATCGGGTGCAAAGGTAGTGCTTTTTCAGTGATTGTGCAAGAAAAAAGTGCAGAAATATAAAAATTCCGTTATTTTGACGGGAAAATACAGAAGATTATTCTTAGTCTTAGAGGTTAGGTTTCAGGAAAAAGTGCGTTCAAAGAGTCGGCAAAATGCCGTATCCGGGTGCTGAATAGTGCAAAAATAGTGCAATAATACTGCAATAATAGTGCAATAATAGTGCGATAAGGGGTACTGATTATCAGAGAGTTATAAAAAAATATTATTTACGAGTCTTGATGTCTGTTTTATGCGTCATGATGTCTGTTTTATGCGTCATGATGTCGATAATGAGGTTATCGGTTTGTGTCATGGCATCGTGTCCGATACGGGTGAGGTTATGTATGGTTCGGTCAATGTCCTGTTCGACAATACCTTCGGTGGCTTCGGCAAACGAGTGGTTGATAGCCATGGTTGCAGAAAGGACGGCTGTGGCGACACCGCTTGTGACCTTGAGTGCGCAGGCAGGTTTTGCTCCGTCGCAGATCATGCCGGATATATTAGCGATCATGTTTTTGATGGCGAACGTTATTTCGTCATATTGCCCTCCCATGAGGTAAGTCAGTCCGGCAGCGGAGCCTGTAGCGGCGACGACACATCCGCAAAGAGCGGAGAGCCTGCCGAGTGACTGTTTGATATAGATGACGGTGAGGTTGCTGAGTGTAAGTGCGCGGAGTGTGAGTTCTTCATCGCAGTTATGTTCGAGTGCATAGAGATAAACCGGAATAGAGCAGCTGATACCCTGGTTTCCGCTGCCGGAGTTAGACATGACGGGTATCATAGCTCCTGCCATACGTGCGTCACAAGCTCCGCAGGTATAGCAGAGAATTTTAGTGAAGAGTGTATCGCCGAAGATGTTGGATATTTGTGTCGGTTGTGTGTTATTGAGGTGCTGGTTGCTGACGGTATGGAGCAGCCTTCCTAATCCGTGTCCGTAAGTCCCCATGAACGATTTTTCCGCCGCCGCCATGTTCATTTTTGCGCCGTCCATAAGGAAGTTGACATGATGCAGCGGGACATTGAGCGCGAAGTCATACACTTCGCGTAAGGAAGATATGTTTAATGAGTCAAGGGAGTCGGTTGCTGACGGGCTGTTGGTTTCTGCAGTCGCGCCATGATTATCTGCATGGTCATTGTCGATGAAGTGGTCGTGTGTGCCTTGTATAGTAGCCTGAGCGGACTGTCCGTCTTGTGTAGCGACGACAGTATGGACGTAGAGAATATCCGGCGCATTGGTGTCAATGCGGATTTCGGGATGTACGCGCCGGAGGTATTGTTTAGCGTACTGCACATTATCGGCTGTAGCGTCTTTGAGCACTTCGAGTCCATAGTTGCTGTTGCCGATGGTAGCTCCGAGTGCAATAGCGATAGGCAGTCCAGTCATGTCGGTTGCGGGAATACCGACCGCCATAGCGTTTTTATAGATGTTTTTACTCAGATAGACGGTAATGCTGTCGGGGAGTTTTCCGAGTTTTTCTTTGGCTCGTGCGACACATAGTGCGACACACATGGGTTCTGTACATCCGATGGCGGGAACGACTTCCCGATGCAAGAGCGTAATAAAGTCCGTGGTATTCATTTTCGAAAATGTAATTTAAGGCGAATGAGTGTATATATTTTGAGCCAAAGCGGTGCATTAGTCCGGCGGATGGCATCGTACAGTTTGCGTTGTGCGGTTTTATCAATGTGCGCGGTAGTGGAAGCGCGGTTGAGACGGTAGTTGTAGCCGGTATAAGGTATGACTATTGCGGCAGGGTGTTTCGCCCAAAGCTGCAGTGAGAAGATGATATCTTCGTAAATCATTCCTTCGGGAAAACGTATATCTTTGAGTACTTGTGTACGGTACAGTCTTGCCCATGGTGCGACAAAGCGGTAGGGATGGCGGGGCAGTTTGGATTCAATAATGCTGCCGTTGTCAGTGAAGCGTTTATATCCGGTTTGGATGATGTCATGATTTCCGATGTGGCGGATAAGCGTCTGAAGGTAGCCGGGTTCGATGCAGTCGTCCGCATCCACGAATGTGATAAAGTCGCAGGGGTGGTTTTGGATATAATCAAGTGCCGTGTTTCGCGCGGCGGATTGTCCTTTGTTAGTGTCATGTGTAAGAAGGATAAATCGCGGGTCGGATTGTACGAACTGTTGCGCAATCCGTGCGGTATCATCAGTGGCGGCATCATTGACAATAATACACATCCAATTCGTGTATGATTGTTGTTTGACGGAGCGGAGACATTGAGCGATATATGGTCCGGCGTTGTAGGCGGGAATAATGACATTTATCATTTTGTCATTCAGCATATTACCAGTTAGCAGTTGTTCAAACTGCTGTGCCTGACAGGAACGTGTAAAGAGTTGTTTGTTTCTGACGGGTTGGCGTGTGAATCCGTTTTTTTCCCACTCTTTGTATTTGTCGAGAATGAATGATTTAACCTGTTCAGCCGAAGTTGCGGCAATTCCGGCATTGGTGTCTAGTATTACCTGTGCGAGACAGTCTTCGTCCGAGCGGACACATAGGACGGGTTTTTCGACACCGAGAGCCTCAAAGAATTTAGTGGTCATAATACCATGCGGTCCTTTGCGATCCGCCTTGTTCGTCAGTAACAGTGCTATGGAAGTGCGGTGCAGGATGTGCGGAATATCCTTGTTCGGCAGGAAGGGATGTGTGTAAAGGATATCGTCCACGCGATAATGTTGCGCCATGTCGTGCAGGGCGTTCAATATCGGTTCTTCGGAGTAGAAGTGCAGTTGCAGATGTTGAGGCAGGATGTTGTCTTGTCTGAGTTCACCGAGTGCCTGAAATAGCAGTTGTGGATTTCGCAATCCGAAGTCGTATATTTTGCCGGTATATGATATTACGAAATGCCCGGAAGTGGTATCTTCGGGATAGAAAGTATCTTCGTCAAAACCATTGTAAATCAGGTGTACATCGTTGTGTATGGCGGCAAGGAATTGCATGTGCCACGGTGAAACGGTAGTGATGGCTTGTACCGCTTTCAGAGCCTTATTGCGTTGTCTGACGGCTCGTGCGGTATAGCATTTGAATATGGCGTGATTGAGTGCCTTTGAATGTGTGTTGAGAGCCTTGCCGGCAAAGGAAGTGTCTCCCCATTGTTCCGCAATGTCTCTCAGGTCTGCAAAAAGGGGAATACCCCACTGTTCCGCCAAGCGTGCCGCAGAAGGCAGTGGGAAAGTGCTGAATGTAGAGCAAAGAACGACATCAAAATCCGATGATGTCAAATTGTTTATGGCAAAGCGGTAGAAATCATGTTCTTTCCTATTAAAGAGCTGGTCGCACCACCATCGGATACGATTTTGAACGGAGTGTCCAGACAGATAATAGCGGAATTTCAGATGTTTGCATTCAGGAAACGTAAAATCGTTTTGTGGAACGCATTCGCTGACGACGGTTACAGACCATCCGAGTTTTTGCAGGTTGGTCACAAGATACCTGATCCGCGGAGAAAAGAGCGGTGCGGTCGGTGCGTCAGTGAGAATGAGCAGTTTATTCATTGTCGGCGAATGGCATCAAGCAGGGCAGTGTATAGTTGTTTGTGGTATGTTGTGCTATTGATGATACTATTGTGCCAAAGCAGGCAAAGGTCGCCGTTGTGCTGGCGGACTTTGTCGATTAGCTGCAGGCAGTAGTAGTATGCTTCTTCTTCCGAGAGATTCATGTAATTCCCATTCGAGAGTGTACAGTCCATGATGGTCAACGGGTGCAGTGTGAGGTTGGTGAGCGTCATGTTTTTGGGGTTGATCCATCTGACTGCGCGTGTCGTTTGTAGGCGGAATCCAGCCATGTCGGGGAAAGCCATGGTGAAATCATCGGTTATTCCGGCATCGGCGAGTGCTTGCATATGGTCAATGGAGCAACGCAGGTAGTGACTCCGATGAAGTTTGTAGTTGATAGCCGGTAGCCGGAATTCCGGGAGATTGCCGTAGTAGCTTGAGTGAAAGCCGAGTGTAGCACCATGTGCTTCGAGGTAGGATTTGAGATTGCGAAAGTCCTTCCCGATCAAGTTATATTGCGGATAGTCATATCCTTTCCCGAGGGTGTGTTTGACAAAATAGATGATATGTGCGTCCTTGATTTTTTTATCCTGTTCAACAAGCCAAGGGAAGGTGTATGCGGGGTCGTTATGTATATCGTTTGCGGCATCCAGTACGGCATCCATACCGTCCCTCAACCACCCGCCGATAAATCCGCGCAGATGACGGTAATAGGCGATGGTATCTATGTCGTGGGTGAGATAAATACGGTTGAATTGAGGCTTCGGGAGCGGCAGTTCAAGCAGTTTCATGACGGAGCGCGCATACTCGTCCAAGAGTGGGATTTGCAGGCGGTTATTTTTACCGAGGATGGAAAATTTTGCGTTAAACCGTCCGTGCGTGTCGCGGTCATGAACAATGAGTTCCTCAGAGCGCGAAATGAAGAAGAAACACGTGTAGATAATGTCGTCCCTGATGATAAAGGTGTTTTGAACTTTTTCGGGTTGGATGTTTCCCATAAAGGGCAGGGTCGTTTCTTTTCCGAGATGACCATTAGGGATAATGACAAGTTTGAAGTTTTTCCACTCATTTTCGTCGGAAGTATAGCCGATTTTTGCAGCGGCTTGTGCATCTCCGTAAGTGAGGAAAGACTTGAGGTAAGAGAGTATTTTTTCAATCATGATGTTATTATGTGAATTCTTTTTGGTTCCTTTTAGAAGGGCATTATCTATCGTGTATCTATCGTGTATCTATCGTATATCTATCGTATATGTATCGTTTTGAGTTAAGGAAAAGCGGTGGAAAAAACATCATTGGAGAGCAGTACTATATATCATCAGAGAGCAGTTCCCATTCATAAAGTTTCTGTTCGATGGTGTGTTTGACGTGTTCGTATTTGGCGAAATTGTCAGGCGTTTGGTTTTCCGGTATGTTAAGTAGTGCTTCTAATTTTGCTTGTTCCGCTTCGAATTCGGCGATTTGTGCTTCGGTGTCGGCGATGAGCCTCTCTTTTTTGCGTTTTGCCGCTGCTTCGGCTTTTTGTGCGGCATAGTCTAATTTAGAGCCGGATGTTTTAGATATAGCAGGTTGATTAGAGGGCTTGGATTTTTCCAATTCCTGTAGTGAAGATATTTTTTTCGTCCTGAGGAAATCGTAAATTCCGCCGAGGTGTTCGCGTACTTGTCCGCCGCCAAACTCATAGACTTTATTGACGAGTCCGTCAAGGAAGTCCCTGTCGTGGCTGACGCAGATGAGGGTTCCGTCAAAGTCTTTGAGAGCGTCTTTGAGGACATCTTTGGACTGCATGTCGAGGTGGTTGGTAGGCTCGTCAAGGATGAGCAGGTTACATGGTTCGAGCAGCAGTCTGATCATGGCAAGCCTGCTTCGTTCTCCGCCGGAAAGGACTTTGACCTTTTTGTCGGACGCCTCTCCGCCAAACATAAATGCGCCGAGAATGTCGCGTATTTTAGTCCTTATATCGCCAACTGCCACGTAGTCTATGGTCTGGAAGACGGTAAGGTTTTCGTCCAAGAGTGAAGCCTGGTTTTGTGCGAAGTATCCAATTTTGACATTATATCCAATTTTGAGCGTGCCGTAGTAGTCGAGTTGTGACATAATACAGCGTACAAGGGTAGTTTTTCCTTCTCCGTTTTTACCAACGAAAGCGACTTTGTCCCCCCTTCGGATAGTGAATGTGACATTTTGGAAGACAGTGTGGTTTCCGAAGTCTTTTCTCAGGTCCTCAATAATAACGGGGAAGTCTCCGCTGCGCGGTGCGGGCGGGAATTTGAGATTGAGCCGTGAGGTGTCTTCGAGGTCCACTTCGAGCCGTTCGAGTTTTTCCAGTTGTTTAATGCGCGACTGGACTTGTACGGCTTTAGTGGCTTTATATCTGAACCGTTCGATGAAGTCCTCGGTTTCCTGAATCATCTTCTGCTGATTGAGGTAGGCGCGCACCTGTTGGTCGTGGCGTTCTTTCCGAAGGACAACGTATTTGGAATAGTTGACATTGTAGTCGTAGATGTGTCCGAGTGAAATTTCGATGGTTCTGTTGGTGACGTTATCAATGAAGGCTCTATCGTGGCTGACGACAATGACTGCGCTTTGTGAGGCAGCAAGGAATTGCTCAAGCCACTGAATAGACTCGATGTCAAGGTGGTTGGTCGGTTCGTCCAGCAGCAAGAGGTCGGGGTGCTGCAAGAGTATTTTTGCAAGTTCAATGCGCATCCGCCATCCTCCTGAGAACTCGGAGCATGGTCTGTCAAAGTCTTTGCGTTCAAATCCGAGTCCGATGATAGTTCTATCCATTTCGGCGATGAATCGCGCCTGGTCTTCACCGTGAAAGACGGTCATGACTTCCTCGCGCAACGTTCTCCCGTCCTTGTGCAGCATGACCTGCGGGAGATAGCCGATGGAAAGTCCGGCATCGTGTGTGATGTGTCCTGCGGTAGGTTGGTATTCTCCGGCGATAAGTCGCAGGAGTGTTGTTTTGCCGGCACCGTTTTTGCCGACGAGTGCTATTCGGTCTTTCTTGTTGACCAAAAACGAAATATCTTCAAGGATGGGTTTGGAAGAAAATTCTATGGAGAGGTGTTCAATGCTTAACATTCTTATAATCAATAATACGCCAGAGAATAAAGGTGAGGATAGTGCAAATCAAGAAATCCGTGGCAACCAACAGCCAGAAATTCCAGTTCCGTCCGATAATTCCGAGACCGATTAGCAAAACAGAGACCGCGAGCAGGATACAAGTGGTCTGAATATGATTGAGTCCGGTACGCAGCAGCAAGTGGTGTATGTGGTTTTTGTCGGCATTAAAGGGTGATTTGTGGTGTTTGATACGTGTAAGCGAGACGCGAATAGTATCAAAAACAGGAATACTAAGCACACAAATGGCAACGGCGGGAGCAGCAACCATGTGTAAGGCTTCGGGAACCTCGTTATAGGCGTTTATTTCGCAGAAATGGAAAACGAAAGCAGTGAGCATATATCCTAAGAGCAGGCTTCCGCTATCGCCCATGAATATTTTGTGTTTGCTGCCAAAAACATTGTAGCAGAAGTAAACGGCGAGTGAACCGATGAGGCAAATGGCGAGGATCGCCCAGTTTGTTTCGCCGACAAGCAGGAAATAAACGGTAAAGAAGAGGCAGTATAACATCCCCAATCCGCTCGCCAATCCATCCACTCCGTCAATGAGGTTGATGGCGTTGATGATAGCAATAAGCACGAAGAGCGAAATCAAGTAACTGGGGATAATGCCGATCTCGTATATGCCAAAGATACCGTGCAGGTTTGTGAGCCGTATATCGGCAAAGCCGACCAGAGCGATTCCTGCAAGCGTTTCGCCCAGCAGTTTGGCAGAAGGCGAAAGAATAAGAATGTCGTCCACAAGCCCGACCGCCATAATAGCCAAAACGCCAATGAGCAGGAATTGAGATTGCTGGAAATCGTGGAACTCGAAAATCAGATAAGCGAGCAAAAACGAGAAACAAATATCAATCCCGCCGATGTTAGGGATTTCGCCGGTGTGACTCATTCGTTTGTTCGGCCGCACAACAAAATGTTTTTGTTTGGCAATCTTGATAACAATCGGCATTCCCGCAACCGCCATCAAGCAGGAAACGAGACCTATAAGGAAAGGGTGATTGTGGAAGAATGTGATCATTTGTCAAGTTGCTCGTAAACAGAGTTTTTACTGATGAATTCAGGCACAATCTGTTTCATGTGCTTTACGGTCATAAACGGTTTGTTGTGTGTGGTGAGTTCGATAAGTTCGTTGATTTGCGGTTCAACTTCTTCGTAGTCCATTTCGCGGACCTTGGCGACCATGATTTTTTCGTTGGTGGTAGGTATGGTCGTTTCTTTCTGGTTGAGCAGTTCCTCATAGAGTTTTTCTCCGGGACGGAGACCGGTAAAGACAATGGGAATTTCCTCACCGGGAATGTATCCAGCCAGTCGGATCATGTTTTTGGCGAGGTCAAGAATCTTCACCGGATGTCCCATGTCGAAGACAAAAATCTCGCCGCCGTTTCCTAAGGTCGAAGCTTCCATGACAAGGCAGCACGCTTCGGGAATAGTCATGAAGTAGCGTATAATATTGGGGTCGGTAACCGTTACCGGACCTCCTGCAGCGATCTGTTTTTTGAAATACGGGATGACTGAGCCATTTGAACCCAGCACATTGCCAAAGCGTGTAGTAATGAACTTGGTGCAATTCTCGTTTGTTCGTTGCAGGTGCTTGAACAGCGACTGAACGTAAATCTCTGCAATGCGCTTGGAAGCCCCCATGATATTGGTCGGATTGACTGCTTTGTCCGTAGAAATCATAACAAAACGTTCAACGCCGTATTTGACCGCCATATCAGCCATGTTTTTAGTTCCCAAGACATTTGCCCGAATAGCCTCGTTCGGGTTGTTTTCCATGAGCGGGACATGTTTGTATGCTGCGGCATGATAAACGACATCAGGTCTGAAGTCGGCAAACACTTCTTCTACACGCGACCTGTTACGGACATCACCTATGACTGGAATAAATCGTGTGTTTGGAAACTCTTTTTCCAAATCAAGTCTCAAATCATGTAGCGGAGATTCTGCCTGCTCGAACAGCACAATGGCTTTCGGGCGGTATTTGGTGACCTGGCGGACCAATTCACTACCGATCGAACCTGCCGCACCGGTAATCAGGACAACCTTTTTGGATATGATTTTTCGGACATTTTCGGTGTTGATATTAATAGTTGGGCGTTCCAGTAAGTCTTCAATTTGGATGGAATCAATGCGCCCGATACGTGCGACATCGCCGTTTTCCTGGTCAAACTCTGTGAAATAAGGTGTTGTCAGCACATGAATATTGTTTGAAATGAAAATCTGCAAGTCTTTTGCAGGATTCAGTTCACGCATTTTGATAGGCGAAATAATGACATTTCTGATATTGCGGGCGTGCATGTACGCGATGAGTTTTTCATCCAAGGGGAAAACGTGCATACCGACAAGGTCAAAGTGCTGCTTCTGCCCCGGGTCGCAGATGAATCCGACCGGACGATAAGGTGTATTACCGGCACTACGCAGCATTTTTGCAATCGCAATACCGGCGGATTTGGTACCATAGATCAGCACTTTCGGATTGCCTGCAGACTGTTTGACGGTTTCAAAGATGGTTTTGACGCCCACCCGTAAGCAGAAAAGCAGTACAAATGAAATGAAGGAGTAAATGATTGTGACCGTGGTCAGGAAAGGTTTATGTCCGTTTGTGTATGAAACGATATAGTTGATAAAAATGAGGATTATTCCGGTAAGCAAGGTGGCAAACAGGGATTTAAGCGTATCAACGAATGTGGAATAGCGCAGTATGCCCGAGTAGGTATGGAAAATCCAGAAACAGATGGTTTGAACCCCCAAAGTGCCAAGACATTGTACCCATAAATTGAGGTCTTGTCCGACTTCTTTGTAGTCAAACATGCCTTGTCCGATGAGTACACTTGCCCAAAATGCGATAAGGCAAAGCAGAAGGTCAAGCATTAGTACCCCCCAACGCGGCAGGTAACCAAAACCGGAAACGTGGGAGAGCATGTCTGAACGGTGTAGTTCATTTATTTTAGATTCGGTAGCCATATAATTGGTGTTTATGAATTATCTGATTGTTGAATGGTTTGTTTAAGGAAACGCCCTGTATATCCCTTATCGGATTCCATCAAATCTTCCGGTGTCCCTTCAAAAACAATATTTCCGCCGTTGTCACCGCCTTCGGGACCGAGGTCAATGACATGATCAGCTGCAATGACAATGGCGGGATTGTGTTCAATGACAATAACGGTATGTCCTTTGGCAATTAAAGCGTTGAGTGCTTTGAGCAGAATGTCTATATCCGAGTGGTGGAGACCTGTAGTCGGCTCATCGAATACAAAAATAGTCGGGTCGGCATTCTCTTGGGCAAGGAAAGAGGCGAGTTTGACTCTCTGGCTTTCTCCACCGGAAAGAGTGGAAGAGGATTGTCCAAGTTGTATATAACCGATTCCGACATCTTGCAGAGGCTTGAGTCGGCGCACGATTTTGTCACATTCAGGATCAGCGGAAAAGAATTCAATCGCCTCGTTGACGGTCATGTTGAGGATATCAAAGATGGACTTATCCCGATAATGAACATCCAGAACGTCCTGTTTGAAGCGTCTTCCGTGGCACGCTTCACATTCAAGGACAATATCTGCCATGAACTGCATTTCGATAGTGATGAAGCCGTCGCCCTGACACTCCTCGCATCTGCCACCCGGAGTGTTGAATGAGAAATGGGCAGGCGTGAAAGCCATTTGCTTCGCAAGCTGCTGGTCTGCAAAAAGTTTGCGAATCTCATCGTAGGCTTTGAGATAAGTGACCGGATTGGAACGGGATGACCTGCTAAGTGGCTGTTGGTCAACAAACTCAATGTCTTTGACAAGATGGAGGCTGCCGCTGAGTGAACCGTAATCGCCGGTTCGTTCCGCTACTCCGCCGTAATATTTTTTGAGAGCCGGATAAAGAACCTTGCTGACCAACGAGGATTTGCCGCTGCCGCTAACCCCTGTGATGGCTGTCATAATATTCAAGGGGAATTTGACATCTATGTGTTTGAGGTTGTTTTCGCAGGCTCCGTGAATCTCAATGTAATTGTGCCATGGTCGTCGGAAAGAAGGAATAAGATAGTTGAAGTGCCGGTTGTCAGGCACACCTTCGAACGTTATTTTTCCGCCGTTTCGTCCGGCTCCTGGTCCGATTTCAATGATATAATCCGCAGCGCGAATGATGTCTTCATCGTGTTCAACGACAACTATTGTATTACCCAAATCACGCAATTCGCGAAGAACATGAATCAGTTTTTCTGTATCGCGAGGGTGTAGGCCGATACTCGGTTCATCCAGTACGTATAATGAACCGACCAGACTGCTCCCCAGTGATTTGGCAAGGTTGATACGTTGCCCCTCACCGCCGGATAATGTGCTGCTGAATCGGCTGAGTGTCAGATAGCCAAGTCCGACATCTTGCATAAAATTCAATCTCGCGCGAATTTCAATCAGTAATTGTTTGGCAGCCGTGGCTTCTTGTTCTGAAAGAGTAAGGCGTTCAAACCACTCTGAAGCTTGTGCAACGGACATGCGGCAGACATCGGTGATGGATAGTCCGTCAATCTTGACATATGACGCTTCCGGACGGAGACGTGTCCCTTCGCAATCAGGGCAAATCGCCTTGCCGCGAAAACGCGCCAGTATAACTTTGTTTTGTATAGACTGGTGTTTTTCCAATTCGGCAAAGAAATCATTTAATCCTCGGAAATATTGATTTCCCAACCATAAAATGCGTTTTTGCTCCGAACTCAGCTGGTAAAACGGTTGGTGAATCGGAAAGTCGAAGAGGTGAGCATTGAGGATAAGTTGGTCGTTCCATGAACGCATTTTCTCACCGTGCCAGCAAACAATGGCACCATCGTAGATGCTGAGCGATTTATCGGGAACAACCAGATCAGGGTCGATGCCGTTTGTTTGACCTGTTCCGTTGCATGTAGGACAGGCACCAAAGGGGTTGTTGAAATCAAAAAGGTGTTCGCTCGGTTCTATAAACCGAATCCCGTCAGCTTCAAATCGCTCGGAGAAAAACAGGTCCTTGTTTTCTGTATTGTCCGGCATTATAGCATGTATGGAGCATGCGCCTCGTCCTTCAAAGAATGCTGTCTGTACCGAATCTGCGAAACGGTTCGCTGTGCTTTGCTCCCCATTGGTTACAAGGCGGTCAACCAATAAGTATGTTTGATCCGTAAAGGCTGCGATACGTTCTTCTGTCGCGTCTGAAATACGTAGGATATCCCCCTCATGCCACAAACGCGAGAAACCTTCCGCCTGCCATAAATGCAATTGTTCTTCAACCGTGCGGGACCCTGTTATAATCGGGGTCAGAAGATAAACTTTGCTGCCGATTGGCAGTTTTGTCATTGCGGAAACAACATCTTGAACAGTGTGTTTGCGCACCTCTTCTCCCGATATAGGCGAACATGTGTGACCAATGCGCGCAAACAATAACTTGAGGTAGTCGTATATCTCTGTTACCGTTCCGACAGTGGAGCGGGGATTGCGGTTAGTGACTTTTTGTTGGATTGCAATTGCCGGAGGTATCCCGTCGATTTTTTCCACATCGGGCTTTTGCATGCGACCGAGAAACTGCCGCGCATATGCACTCAAGCTTTCTACATAACGTCGTTGCCCCTCTGCATATAACGTATCAAACGCCAACGATGATTTGCCACTACCGCTGACACCTGTGACGACAACCAGTTTGTTATGGGGAATATCAACGGATATATCCTTCAGGTTGTGCGTCTTTGCACCTTTAATATGTATAAAGTCGGTATTTATAGTTGCTTGTATTCTTCTGCAAGTCTGTCAACTAAGTTCCGCAGTTCGGGGTTGGAGAGATCCTGTAACTCTTCAGGCAGTTTCGGAATACGAATGCGCGTTCCGATAATGATGTCCGACGGATGTTCGACTACATCCCTGTTTGCCTCGAAAATAAATACCCACAAGTCACGCTCATTGTAGTATTTACGGGCGAGCCAGGCAAGGCGGCTGCCTTTTGGTAAACGTTCCTCAGCAATAAATTCTGTGTAAACATAAGGATACGGCAACGTACTTACAGGCTCGGACTGAATGTCTTCGGGTGCCAGTTGAACATCTGCGACTTCTTGGGCTTCTACGATTTCTGTTTGGCCGTTTTTGTCGTGTAATCCTTCAACCCATGCCACAAAACGGTTACCGATAAACAGGAAAACAAGTGCCAGCAGGATTGCGAAAAGGAGAACGGTAATGCCTACTACTAACCACGTCCGGCTCTTCTTACCGTTTGTTTCCTTTGTTGGTTCATCGTTGACGATTATCTCTTCTTTCTTTTCTTCTGTCATGGTTGTATATGTGTTTGTTTGTTCTGCAATAGGTTCAACAATAGGTTCAACAATAGGTTCAACATTCGATTCATTCTGTTGGTTCTCATCCGTCTGTTCTTCCGAATGGCTTGTTTCTTCAGTGGGCTTGTTTTCGGCAACAACGGGAGCCTGCCCGAGGTCTGATAGAATGCCGACGATTTCGGTTGCCTGTTCATCAAGTTTTTTCAGAGGCGTTGTATCGTCCATCGTCTGCTTGGGTGCTTCGTTGAGATTGCCGATCAATTCTTTGATGGATGACTCGGGGGTGAATGTAAGTTTGTCATAACCGGGGATAGTAAAAGACTCTCCGGTGTTGATATTAATGCTCTTGCGCGGGGCAATACTTTGCAGTTTGAAAGTACCGAAGTTCGTAATCCTGACTTGGCGGTCTTCCTGCAATGCTTTGGTAATAGCCGGAGCAAGGGCGTTCATGAACTGCGCCACTTCCTGTTCATCCGCATTGATGCGTTGTGCGATTGCTTTTCGCAATTCTGCCCAGTATAGTTTTTCCATAATTCAGCGATTCAAGGGTTAGACATTAATTGTTAAGTATTCCCTTCATGGCAGATGTGGGACGAAGAACAAGCTGTTTCTTTGCGGGAACAATGGTGCGTTCTCCTGTTTTCGGATGCACGATAACACGTGCATTCTTTTCTTTGACTTCAAGTATACCGATGTTCTGTAGTTGTACGGATTTTCCTTGAAGCAGATTCTCAAGCACTACCGAAGTTGTTGCGGACAGCAATTCTTCCGTGCGGCGTTTGGTTAGGCCGCTTTGTGCTGCGATTTCAGAAATTAGATCTTTTGTTAGCATATTTTTCCATAGAGGTCAAATTCCTCTGCTTTGGTTATTGTTACTTGGTAGAAATTTCCAATTCGGAGGTCCTGCTCGCTGGCCGGCACAAGCACTTCGCAATCCACTTCAGGTGAATCATATTCCGTCCTGCCAACGTAGTATTCACCTTCTTTTTTGTCAATTATAACGCGGAATGTCTGCCCGACTTTTGCAGCCATTAGTTCGGCGGAAATTTGCTGTTGAATATCCATCAGTTCCGCTAATCTGCGTTGCTTGGTCGGTTCGGGAATATCGTCTTTGTAATGCAAACTGGCATAGGTGCCGTCTTCGTCGGAGTAGGCAAATGCTCCCATTCGGTCGAAACGCATGCGTTTGGTCCATTCCTTGAGGGCTGTGAAATCGTCTTCGGTTTCCCCCGGATGTCCGACCATCAGGGTCGTCCGCAGGCAAATACCCGGCACACGTTCGCGAATACGCTTGATCAGGTTGTCTTGTTCTTCCTGTGTGATATGCCGCCGCATAAGTGACAACATATGGTCTGTGCAATGCTGGAGTGCTATGTCAAGATATTTGCATACATTCGGATGCTTGGCAATGACGTCCAATAATTCATCGGGAAAATCAGTCGGGTAGGCATAGTGCAAGCGAATCCATTCAATCCCTTCTATCTGCGCCAAACGGTCAATCAGTTCCGGCAGCAGATGCTTGTGTTCTGTATCAAGTCCGTAGCTGGACAGGTCCTGGGCTATGACATTGATTTCCTTGACGCCTTGGTCTTTTAGCCACCTTGCCTCGGCAAGCAGTTGTCCCATCGGCTTGGACTTGTGATGCCCGGTAATCAAGGGTATGGCGCAATAGGAACACATACGGTTGCAGCCCTCTGAAATCTTGAGATATGCAAAATGCTTGGGGGTGGTTAGTTTGCGTTGAACCGCATCGGGACATAACGGCTGTTCACCGGTCAATGCAATAATGATATTTTGAAAGTCGAACTTGCCGAACCAACCATCTACTTCGGGTATCTCATTCTGCAGTTCCGGCATATAACGCTGGCTCAAACATCCCATTACATATAATTTTTCAAGCCGGTTGGTCTTGCTCTTTTTCCGCAATGATTGGGCAAGTATCGTGTTTATGCTTTCTTCTTTTGCATCTCCGATAAATCCGCAGGTGTTGATGATCATGACAGGCGAAACGGGATTCTGCGGGTCATGGTGACATGTAAACCCCGCGGCATCCAGTCTGCCCATTATCCATTCGGTGTCCACTAAGTTCTTGGAACAGCCGAGACTGATGATATCAATGTCTTTTTTTGCCATTAGTTGCCTAAATCGCTGTGGAACTTGATACGGACAAGGCGGACATGAAGTTCGTCATAGTCGTCTTCCCCGAGTTCTTGCATGGCTAACTTGATGTTGTCGTTGTCCGCGTTCTTGAAGTAATCGTATATTTCTTCTTTCTCATCGGGATCTACCACTTCGTCAATGAAATATCCGATGTTCAGTTTGGTACCGCTATATACAATCGCTTCGATTTCCTCTAACATTTCTTCCATGGACATGCCCTTGCTTTCGGCTAAATCGTCCAAAGCGACACGGCGGTCGATGGCTTGGATGATGCTGATCTTGCGGGCGGAGTCTTTCGCAACCGTACGGACGCGGAGATCCTCGGGGCGGATAATCTCGTTTTCCTCGACATATTCTTTGATAACTCGGAGAAACTCATCGCCGTATCGTTTGGCCTTTCCTGCACCGACCCCGGGGATGTTTTGTAATTCCTCTATCGTAATAGGGTAGGTGGTTGCCATGGCTTCTAAACTCGGATCTTGGAAGATTACAAAGGGCGGTACATCAAACTGCTTGCTGAGTTTTTTGCGGACATCTTTAAGGATTGAGAACAATACATCGTCTGCAGCAGAACTGCCGCCTCCGCCGGTTACAATCTCATCATCTTCATCCTCGTCCACCACTTCTATCGGTACCTCAAACTTGGTCGGACGCTTGATGAAACGCCTGCCCTCAGGGGTTAATTTCAAATCACCATAAGACTCTATATCTTTATTCAGATAGCCGCTCAGCATTGCCTGCCGGATGATGGCGTGAAGCACCGCTTCGTCTTCATCCTCTGCTGCCCCGAAGTTTTCCAACTCGGTATGCTTGTAGCTGACTACTGCTGCGGTCTCGTTGCCTTTCATGATGTCAACAATATGCTCGGCTTTGAATTTCTCGTTGAGCTGCTGGACTGTTTCCAGTATAAGTGTGAGCAATTCCGAGGCATCTATCATCCGGTAATTCTTGCGGCAGTTGTCACACATGCCGCAGTTGTCCTGAGTGTATTCTTCTCCGAAATAATGCAGCAGTAATTTGCGGCGGCAGATGGTGGATTCTGCATAACTCTGCGTCTCGAACAGCAGTTGGTTGCCGATCTCCACTTCCGCTACAGGCTTGCCTTGCTGGAACCGTCGCAGGCGTTCTATGTCTTTCGGACTGTAAAAGCATAGGCAGTGACCTTCGCCGCCGTCCCTGCCTGCACGGCCGGTTTCTTGGTAATACCCTTCCAATGATTTCGGAATGTCATAGTGTATCACAAAACGCACATCGGGTTTGTCTATCCCCATGCCAAAGGCAATCGTTGCCACGATAACTTGGCATTTTTCCATCAGAAAATCATCTTGGTTGCGGCTGCGGCTCGGGGCATCCATGCCGGCATGGTACGGGAGTGCGCTGATATTGTTTACCTGCAAGGTCTTGGCAAGGTCTTCCACTTCTTTGCGTGCGAGACAATATATGATACCGGATTTGCCTTCCATCTGACGGATGAAACGGATGACTTCCTTGTCTATATCATCCTTCTTCGGACGTACTTCGTAAAACAGATTGGACCTGTTGAAACTTGACTTGAATACCGTGGCATCCATCATGTCAAGGTTCTTCTGGATGTCATGCTGCACCTTCGGAGTGGCGGTAGCCGTGAGCGCAATAATCGGGGCCTTGCCGATACGCTCCACCATGGAACGGATATGCCTGTATTCAGGGCGGAAATCATGCCCCCATTCGGAAATACAATGCGCTTCGTCAACCGCGTAAAATGATATTTTCAGCCCTTGCAGGAAGTCTATGTTCTCTTCTTTCTGTAGCGACTCCGGTGCGAGGTAAAGCATCTTCGTCTTTCCTGCAAGCACATCCGCTTTGACCGCGGCTATGTCCGGGCGGCTCAGTGATGAGTTGATGAAATGGGCCACGCCGTC
Source organism: Paludibacteraceae bacterium (assembly GCA_905235225.1). GTDB lineage: Bacteria > Bacteroidota > Bacteroidia > Bacteroidales > Paludibacteraceae > Colicola. The sequence continues at coordinate 93,513 of CAJOKE010000015.1, read as the reverse complement.
CTCTTCCGAGAAGTTGCGCATCGCGTCAACTTGGTTCTTCATTAAGGCAATTAACGGGGATATGACAATCGCCATCCCGTCCATCAATAGTGCCGGTAACTGATAGCAAAGACTCTTCCCACCGCCTGTCGGCATCAGAACAAAAGTGTCCTTCCCGTCCATGACATTGTTGATGATTGCCTCCTGATTCCCTTTGAATGAATCAAACCCGAAATGATGCTGCAGCGCAGCGATTAATTCTTCATGTCTTGACATAAATATGTAATTTGATTGCAAAGGTAATAAAAAAAAACGAACCTGCAAATTTTTTTCAAAAAAAAATGCGCAAAATTGCGATTTTACCTCAAAAATATTCGATTTTGACAAAAAATGCAGAAAAATACTTTTTTTTCTTTGAAGGTTGAAAAAAAAGCTGTAACTTTGCACCGCTAAAACTTAAAGATAGTACGTATGGAAAAACGTGACTTGTCCTTTGGACAGTTGTTTAATCTCAGTTTCGGGTTTTTTGGTGTTCAGATCGCTTACGCATTGCAATCCGCTAACATTTCCCGTATCTTTGCCACTCTCGGCGCAGACCCTCACCAATTATCTTTCTTCTGGATCTTGCCCCCGTTGATGGGGATGATTGTTCAGCCCTTGGTCGGTAAATATTCTGACAAGACTTGGACACGCCTCGGCCGTCGTAAACCCTATCTGCTTGTCGGCGCACTGATTGCCGTCGCAGTCATGCTGCTGCTGCCTAATGCAGGTAACTTTACTTTTGCCCAAAGTGCTTTCCTCGGGCTGAATGCCGCTATGTGGTTCGGCTTGTTTAGCCTTATGTTCCTCGACACCTCTATAAATATAGCGATGCAGCCGTTCAAAATGATGGTCGGCGATATGGTTAATGAGAAGCAGAAAGGTACAGCCTATGCCATCCAGTCCGCTTTGTGTAATGCCGGTTCAATCGTTGGCTACGTTTTTCCGATTTTCTTTACATGGATCGGTATTGCTAACACTGCTCCCGAGGGCGTTATACCTGATTCGGTGAAGTGGTCTTTCTATGTAGGTGCCGCCATCCTGATTATTTGTGTCCTATATACCTTCTTTGCCGTAAAAGAGATGGATCCGCAGGAATATGCTAAATTCCACGGGATTGACCTCGCTAAAAAAGAGGAAAAGAAAGAAGACCCCTCATTCATCAAATTGCTTGTTGACGCGCCTTCTACATTCTGGACTGTCGGACTTGTACAGTTCTTCTGCTGGTCGGCGTTCATGTATATGTGGACCTATTCCCCCGGCGCAATCGCTACACAGTGCTTCGGCTGGGACGAGGTTTCTACTGCGGCGGCTGAGTATCAGGCTGCCGGTAACTGGGTCGGCGTAGTGTTCTGTATCCAGGCTGTCGGCTCTCTCCTGTGGGCGATGGTGTTGCCGATGTTGGAGAAATGGACTTCCAACAAGGGTGCTTATGCTATATCTCTTGTAGTCGGTGCGCTCGGATTCATTTCCACAATGTGGGTGACCAACCAGTATGTCCTCTTCGTTAGCTATCTGCTTATCGGTGCGGCTTGGGCGGCTATGCTGGCTCTTCCGTTCACGATTCTCACCAACTCTCTCAAGGGCGATAATATGGGCTACTACCTTGGCTTGTTCAACTGCACAATATGTATTCCGCAGATTGTGGCTGCTTTGCTGGGCGGATTATTCCTTAAATATATATGCGGCGGCGTTCAGGTCGGCATGCTGGTCGTTGCTGGCGCACTGCTCATTTGCGGTGCTTGCTCCGTATATTTTGTTAAGGAGAATAAAGAATAATCACGACATCACGATATCACGAAAAATAAAAACAACTAAATTATTAACCAAATTATCAGTATGATGAAACACAAACATTTATCTCTCGTTCTGACGGCTGTGCTGATGACTATTGCTTCTATGGCACAGGCGCAGATTAAGGGTACCGTTTATGAGGAGTCAACGGGTGAACCGGTTATCGGTGCCAGTATCTTGCAGGTCGGCACTACTAACGGTGTAATCACTGACTTCGACGGAAACTTTGAACTGAACGTTCCCGAAGGTACAGAACTTCAGTTTAGTTACATGGGTTTCCAATCGCAGACCTTGCCTGCTAAAAATGGCATGACTGTCCGATTGAAGGAAGATGCTATTCAGATTCAGGAAGTTGTTGCGGTCGGTTATGGTTCTCAGAAGAAAAAAGAGGTTACCGGTTCCGTTGCAAGTGTTAAAGCCGAGGATTTCAACGCAGGCGTACAGTCCAGTCCCGTTGGTCTGTTGCAAGGTAAGGTTGCCGGTTTGAACATTTCACGTACAACTTCTGACCCGACCTCTACCGGCTACAATATCCAGATCCGTGGCTTCTCCACACTCGGTCAAGGTACAGGTTCAGCCCCATTGTACATCGTGGACGGTGTACCGACAGATAATATTGATAATATCTCGCCGGATGAAATCGCATCTATGGATGTGCTTAAAGACGGTTCTGCCGCCGCTATTTACGGTACACGTGGTACCAATGGCGTCATCCTCATTACTACCAAACGTGGTGCTACCGTTGGTACGGAAAAAGTGGAAACACAAGTTGAATATAGTGGCTACGTGAATGTCGCTTGGATTAATTCTTCACTCGGTATGGCTAATGCGGAGCAGTTCCGCAGCCTGAGCCAATATACTGGTGGCAAACTGACCAGCATGGACCATGGTGCTTCAACCGACTGGACTGCTGCATTGTCCCGCAAAGCTGCTATCACGCATAATCATAACCTCGCTGTTGCCGGCGCACACCGTAATTTCTCGTATCGTGCGTCTGTTAACTTCAAGGACGCTCAAGGTATTGCAAAAAATAACGGACGTCGTGAGATTTCTGCTAAACTGGCTGCTGACCAGAAGGCTCTCAATGGATGGCTCAAATTGCAATATGACGTGGCTTATATGCACTACCGTAACGACTATTCCGATGGCGCATTCTATACACAGGCTGCCTTGCTGAACCCAACTTATCCGATCTACGATGAAACAAGTCCGAACGGATATGAAATCATTACCAACTCCGGACAATACAACCCGGTTGAATACCTCAATATGAAAGAGGCTTATCAGGAAGGTAACTACTTCCGTGGTTCGTTGAAAGCTACCGTTGACATCAAAGCCGTTGAAGGATTGAAAGTTAACGCTTTCGCTGCTTTCGAAGAGGGTGACAATAACTCCTATGGTTACACTTCCCCGAAACTCCTTTCACCGAATGCCGCTTCTGCCGGTGACTGGGCTTACCGTAATGGCGATAAGGCGTTCAAACAACTCTACGAAGGTACAATCGACTATGCAAACAGTTGGGGCAAGCACGGTCTCGTTGCTGTGGCAGGTTTCTCGTACCAGCACTTCCTCTATGATGGTCAAAACATCTCCAACCGCGGTTTCGTGATGGAGAGTACCAAATACTATAGTATCGGTGAAGGTCAGGCGGATAAAGATAACTTGACCGTTAGCTCATACCGTAATTCCTATGCGTTGGCTGCTGCTTTCGCACGTATTAACTATAACTACGCAGACCGCTACTTGCTGTCCGTTTCTCTCCGTGCAGAGGGTTCCTCTCGTTTCGGTGCAAACAACAAGTGGGGCTACTTCCCTGCTGTCAGTGCCGGTTGGCGTATCAAAGGTGAACCGTTCATGAGCGGAGCCGATTGGTGTAATGAACTCAAACTCCGTGCCGGTTTCGGTGTTACAGGTAACAACGTGGGTTCAAGCTTGAAATCTGTTGCTTTGCTTTCAAAAACTGACGTAATCACATTCGCTGGCAAACAGATTAACACATACTCCGTAACTCAAAACGTAAACCCCGACCTCAAGTGGGAGCGTAAATTTGAGTACAACCTCGGTGTTGACTACGGTTTCTTGGATAACCGCTTGTTCGGTAGCTTGGAAGGATACGTTCGTAATACCAAAGACCTCCTTTGGTACTATCAAGTGCCGACTCCTCCCTATCAGTATGAAACACTCTTGGCTAACGCCGGTGAAATGCTCTCATACGGTGTTGAATTAGCCGTAACCGGTGTTCCCGTTAAACGTGGTAACTGGACATGGACTTCAGGCCTGACACTCGCTTGGAATCAAAACAAAATCACCAAGCTCAGTGATCCTTCCAAAGGCTTTAACTATTCCACTTCTCCGCAAGGTAGCCTCTATGGTAACAAGTTCAACGGTTCTGACTCCTACACACAAATCCTTGAAGAGGGTGGTATCGTTGGTCAGTTCTATGGATATAAGTTCCTCGGCTTCGATAGTGATGGTAAATGGGTGTATGAAGACCAGTACGGTGGACCTACTACCAATCCTACTACTGCTGACAAAAAATACCTCGGTAGCGCGCAACCGGCTGTTACCTATGGTTGGAACAATACCGTTAAGTGGAAAGATTTGGACATCACTATCTTCTTCCGTGGTGTATTGGGCAACAAAGTCCTGAATGCAACACGTTTCATGTACACGCCTGATGGTACTGACCCCTCTACCGATTATAACTTCTTTGTCAAAGACCTTACTGCCGGTAAAGGACTTAATGGCGGTCCCGTTTATGCTGACTATCAGCACTTCTCCGATTATTGGCTGGAGAGCGGCTCCTACCTCAAGTGCGACAATATCACTGTCGGTTATACCTTCAAGTTCCCGGAGTCCAAGTATGTTCGCTCGCTCCGTCTCTATGCTACAGGACAAAACTTGTTCACCATCACAAGCTACTCCGGTCTCGATCCTGAAATCAATACCAGCTGCATTGACTACCCGGGTATTGACATCAATAACTACTACCCGAAGACTGGATCCTTCCTCTTTGGTGTTAACCTCAACTTATTATAATTTTGAAATCTTGAAATTATATCGTTTATGAAAAAGTTAGTAAGATATGCGCTGATTTGCGCGATGACGCTGCCCATGATTACCTCTTGCCACATGTTGGACGAGGATACTTTCGGAGCAGCTACGGTCGATGAAATGCTTAAAAACGAAGAAAACGTCGTTTCATTGGTCGGACAGGCTTATGCGGACCTTCGTTTCATGCACGACCACTGGGGATATTGGGGCGTTAATACCCTGACCGCTGATGAAGGCCTTTGCCCTGTACGTGTCGGAGGTGACTGGAACGATGGTGGCTATTGGAAAAACCTCAATAACCATAACTGGAATGCCTACGGTAAAGCTTTTGAGAATATCTGGAACTGTACCGTGGCTGGTTCTGTACTCTGTAACAATATTCTCGAGACCCTCTATAGCAATGAGGAAAATATGACACCCGATTTGTACAACATGTATGTAGGTGAGATGGAAGTCCTTCGCTCATACTACTATTTCCTCTTGTTTGACAGCTTCGGACGTATTCCTTATATGGAAGACTATTCCGACCGTAACGAGGCTCTGCTTGATCCCGCTGTTACGTGGGCGCACCTCGTTGCTTGCTTGGAGAGAAACGCACCCAACATGGCTGTTGTTACCGAGGCGGACCGCACTAACTACAACGGACGTACTACCCAAGGTATGGCTTACGCCTTACTTGCAAAACTCTATCTGAATGCTGAATCTTATGGTTTGACTCCTGAGTCTGTTATGGCTGCTAAACGTACCGTTGATTCACATAATGGTAAGAAAGGGGAAAATCCGTTATCCGAGGTTGGTATTAAAATCAACTCTGTTCAGGATTTCTACACCAACGCCGTTCGTTGCTGCAACGAAGTTATCGCTTCCGGTTCTTATGAAATCGAACCCAACTACTTCAATAACTTCCTTCTTGAAAATGGCAAAAGCAAAGAGAACATCTTCACTATCGTTGAGGACGGTTCCGTTAACAATGAACGTGATGCGTATGCTTGTAAGAACAAACTCCGTATCGCTGTCTTGACACTCCACTATATGTTCCAGACACGCTATAACCTTGTGCTTGACTGCTGGAATGGTTTCGTGGCTCGTCCTTCTTATATGGACCTCTTTAATGACCATGACTGCCGTGGTGATGGTTATGAAGGTAAGGGTACTAATAATGAACACCAGTGGGCTTGGTTCGTTGGACCGCTTTGCCCCGAAGGATCAACTACGCCGATGATTGATAAGAACGATTCTCTCATTATCATCACACGTGAAGTGACATCCCTCGATCAGGCTCTCCGTAACGACGGCGCACGTATGTTCAAATATGAGTTGGACAAAACCGGTACATACAAATATATGGAGAACGACTTCCCGCTCATTCGCTATGCGGATGTCATCTATATGAAGGTCGAAGCCAAACTGCGTGGCGGTAATGACGACAAACCCGGTATCGAAGACGCTGCCATCGAGGCTCTCAAAAAACGTGCCTTCCCATATAATGACGATCCCGTCGCTGCATTCGATGCTGCATACCCCCATGCGTTCACTTCGCTCGAAGGCGGACTCACTTCCGATGGTATCCTTGCCGAGCGCGGACGCGAACTCTCTTGGGAAAACTGCCGCCGTCGTGACCTCATTCGTTTCGACCAGTTTGAGAATGTACAATACGTTACCAATCAGGCTAAAACACGCCGCTGGTTCCCCATTCCGTTTGCTATCCTTCAAAAGTCCGTTATCGGTGAAGACGGCAAGGCTATCTGGACTCAAAACGAAGGCTATTAATCGACTATTTAATCGTTGAAAAACGACTAAATATTAATTAACTAATTTTTTATTAATCAACTAACAAACTAATTTCTAATCAAATGAAAAAGTTAAGTTTAATCATGTGCGCTATCGCTATGGTTGGCGTATGTTTCACTTCTTGTAAAAGAGAAGAGACGACTCCGATTGAGAACATCGTTGAAAACGGATTCTACATCGTAGGTGAGGCTACTGGCGTGGCTAATTTGCAAGCTACTGAAGCTGCTACTTGCCGAATGGCAAATGGTACCAACGAGGTGACCAAAGCTACTCGCGAAGGTATGTATGAAAAGTACATCATCCTCGAAGGTGGTAAAGAGTTCACTTTCATTGAGAAAGCTGGTAACGAAAACATTAACTACACCGCTGCTCTCGAGAAGAAAAACCTCACAACTGACGGTGTTGATGTTGAAGGTGGATATGCTGGTGCTATCAGTGTCGGTACTGCTACTATGAAAGTGGAGCAAACCGGTCTCTATCACATCGTGCTTGACCTCAACAAGGATAAACAGCTTGATGCTGCCGGTGGCGCACAAGTTATTATCGCTCCTGTTGTTTGGGGCGTTCGTGGTGCTATGAACGGTTGGGGATACACCCAATACACAGAGGCTGCTGCTGATGGCGCATCCTGGACTTGGAAAGGTCAAGAACTGACTTCTGGCGCTGAATTCAAATTCTCACACGGACAATTCTGGAAGATTAACCTTGATGCTGCTGAACAAGTAAAGGCTGAAACTTCTCTTGGTAAGGATATGGTTTCCGGTGGTGACAACATCAAAGTCGAAGAGGGTGGCATCTATGACATTGTGCTTACTTTCAAACGCGCTAAAGGTGAAATCAAGGATAGCTATTCTTATGAGATGAAGAAAACTGGTGACCTTCTACATTCGTTGTTGGTATCTCTGGTACAATGAACGGTTGGGGTGATCCTACTGGCACAAGCCTCGCTGTTTACGATGCTGCTAAATCCAATGTAACTGACGCTACTTCTAAAGCTGGTACATATGTTTACAAAATGACCAGCATGACTTTTGCTGCTGACGCTCAATTCAAGTTCCGCGCTAACGGTGCTTGGCTTGGCTTGGCTGATGTAACCGAGGCTACTGGCGTAACACTCAGTGAGGCTGATGGCAACATCACTGGCGTTGCTGAAGGTACTTATGATATCGAGGTTACTCTCGTTTGGGATGGCGCAGGTATCACTTCCTTCAAGGCTGCATTCACTCCGGGTACTCCCCTTGAGACAACCACCATCACCATTACCGGTACTAACTTCCCCGCTGAATGGACAGAAGTTGCTATTTACGCTTGGAACGGTGGCGGTAACCTCGCAGGTGATTGGCCTGGTACAAAGGTTGATGTCGTTGACGGTAAAGTCGTTTATGAGTTCAAAGACGTCGTTGCTCCTATCAGCGTTATCTTCAACAATAACGATGGTGGTGCACAAACCAACGATATTACCGACATCTCTGCTGATAAAGAGATTGATGTAACTGCTAACTTGAAGTAATACTTAACCTTTACTCGGTGTAAGTTTAACTTGAATTCCTATAAGGGCGTGCCGCTAAGGTACGCCCTTTTTTATACCCGTCCCTACACCCGACCTTACACCCAACCTTACACCAGGCCTTACCCCCGTCCCTACACCCGACCGTGCTTCTCACTGCCTTTACGCTTCTTACTTTTAATCACTCCATTCTTCTCACTTTCTCCATACTCTATATTAGGATTTTATTAGGTTATTATTAGGTTATTATTAGGATATTATTCGGTTATTTCCAATACCAACCACTTACATGTATATTACTAAACCAACCACTTACCCGCCACTTCCCTGCCGCCTCCTTTTATCAAAATGTCACCCAAATCCCCCTTTCCCTGACAAAATGTCAAAATAATACGGAAAAGAGTATTTTATGCGTAATAATTTGTGAATGTCAGGAAAAAGATATACCTTTGCAAAAATTTTTGCTCAATTCTGTGACACCCCTACAGGTACTCAAAAAATATTTTGGCTATGACTCCTTCCGACCCTTACAAACGGAAATCATCAACTCCGTCTTGACCGGAAACGACACCTTGGCTATTCTCCCTACAGGGGGAGGTAAGTCCCTCTGCTTCCAGATTCCGACTTTGGTCATGGCGGAGCAGAATGGCGGACAAAATGGCACACTCTGCCTCGTCATAACACCGCTCATCGCTTTGATGAAAGATCAGGTCGAAAATCTCAAACAGCGCGATATCCGCGCCGCTGCCATCTATACAGGGCTGCCTTATGAAAAACAGCGAATTGCGCTCGATAATTGCCAATTCGGACCTTACCGCTTTCTCTATGTCAGCCCGGAAAGACTTGTCAGTGATGACTTCCGTAAACGCCTCGCACAATTGCCTGTACGCCTCATTGCTGTCGATGAGGCACACTGTATCTCCCAGTGGGGACACGATTTTCGCCCTTCATATACCCGCATCGCCGAAATACGCGAACTGTTTGACCACCGCATCCCCATTCTCGCTCTGACGGCAACCGCTACCACTGAAGTCGCGCAGGATATTGTACGGCATCTTTCGTTGAATAATACGGATGACTGGAAAATGTTCCGGCAGAGCGTTCATCGGGATAACCTGAATTATATTGTCCGCTACTGTTCCGACTCCAAAGAGAAACAGCAGCAACTCATTCATATCCTTTCTTCTGTACAGGGGTCGGCAATAGTGTATGTGCGTAATCGCAAACGGACTGAGGAACTGGCACAACTGCTGGACGATAATCGCATAACAGCCAACAGTTATCATGCCGGCCTGGATACACTCGAGCGCGCTGCACGGCAGGAATCCTGGCGAAAAACACAATGCCGTGTTATGGTCTGTACCAATGCTTTTGGCATGGGAATCGACAAACCGGATGTCAGGATTGTCCTGCACTATGATTTGCCCGATAGCCCCGAGGCTTATTTCCAGGAAGCCGGACGAGCCGGACGGGATGGACAAAACGCTTATTGCGTCTTGTTGTATGCACCCGAAGATCGTGTTAAAGCGCGTAAACGTGTTTCCGATAATTTTCCACCCGAGGAATTTGTCTGCAGGGTGTACCATAACACCTGCGATTTCTTGCAAATAGGCGAAGGTAGTGGACTGGGGCATACGTTCGCCTTGCATATGGACAAACTTTGTCAGGTGATGCACCTCCCCCTCTTGCAGACCTATGCCGCCTTGCATCTGCTCTCGCAAGCCGGATGGATAGAATTCCATGATGAACAGGAAACACAACCCCGTGTTCGCATTAACGTCTCGCGGGAGACAATGTATGAACTCAACCTCAATAAACAGCAGGAGCAGTTGCTACAGTTCCTTATGCGCCAATATACGGGCATTTTCACCGATCTGCAGTATATCAGCGGAGTGGACGATGCTATGCACGAATTGTTGGTTTCCTTGGCGCAAAGGCATATAGTCACCTACCTGCCCAGAACTGTCGCATGCGCCTTGACTATGGTGAAGGAGAGGCAGGCCGATGTTTTCCTGCCGCAACGTGTCTGGGCGGAACGACGCAAACATTATGTTACACGCTTGGCGGCGATGATTGAATATGCAGAGCAGAAACAGTTCTGCCGAGAGCAGGTCCTTGCCGGTTATTTCGGCGAAGTGGATGCGCCACCCTGCGGTAAATGCGATGTCTGCCGTACTGCAAAAATAACTAAATGAAAAAAATAATATAATGGTAAATGACAAAATGAAAAAATCCCTGCGGATCGTCGCTTGGATTGTTGGTGTGCCGGTCGCGTTGCTGCTGCTCGTTATGGCATTGTCCCCAGTTGCCAAACCTGTCATTAATAATCATGGACAAGATTTTATAGGACGCGACATGTCGGTGAAAAGTGTCTTTATTAATCCCTTTTTCGGGACTGTGACCATACGGGATTTTCATTGTAAAGAGGCTAATGGCTTGACGGATTTTGTGGCGTTCGACAGACTGCACGTCCAAATGAACTGGCTTGCCTTGGCGGGAAAACACGTTAACTTGTCACACATCCATTTGGATGAATTCACGGGACAGGTACTCAGTGGCGCGAACGATTTTAACTTCTCGGATATAGTCCGCCGCTTTGCTTCCAATGACACTACTCCTAAAGATACAACCCCGTCGCAATGGACTGTCTCTTTGCGGGATATCCAACTGCGTAATGGCCGCTTGTCATACCATGACATGCTTCGCGATAACCGCTGGTCTGTGGATAATGTCAACCTTAATGTCCCTGGGCTGTATTTCGGTCCGCAACAGTCGAATGCCGGCCTGCAGTTTAGTCTGCCTACGGGTGGTTCTGTCACCGTCACCGCCGGATATATTATGGCTTCGCAACGCTATGCGGTTACCTTCAGACTTGATCAGGTTAATACCGATGTCGCCTTGCCGTTGGTGCAGGATTATTTGAAAGTCAGTGGCTTGGGGGCTTTGGTTTCCGGCAGTATTCATATTGATGGCAGCCTTAATAATGTCAGGGATATGGTTCTATCCGGCGGTTTGGGATTGTCGGGCTTGAATATTACGGATGAAGATGAGGAACCTGTTGCCGGTCTGGACAATATCAGACTCGTTATCCGTCGCGGCGATATTGCCGCCAATAGTTTCTTGTTGGATACGGTCTCTATTACCGGCGTTACCGCTAATTTCGTGCGGACCGATAAATATAATACACTCTCACGCCTGCTTCGTGAACCCGATGAACAGACGGCTGATTCCATATCCGAAGAAATACAAATTGCTGATAATGACTCGCTGCAGATTTCAGGGAATACTGTTGACCAACCGCTGACTTGGTCAACAAGGCACTTGCTCGTGACGGCTCATGATATTGCTTTTGAAGACAAATCCGTGAAACCGCACGTCAAATATAGTATTGATACACTCTCTTTGTCCGGCAATAACATCGCCGGTCAGGGAAAAAACAGTTTGCACTTGTCAGGCCGCTTCTCCGATGGGGCTAAACTGAATGCCGACTATGTAGGCGGTTTGGATTTGTCGCAAGGCAACCATCGCCTCAATCTTAAATTGACCGGCATGCAACTTACTGCGTTCTCACCCTATGTGGTGGATATGTTCGCCTGCCCGGTTGAACAAGGGGAGTTGGCGGCACAGATTGGCGCGACGGTTAATGGCGGAAAACTGCTTAGTGATAACAAAATCACAATCGACCAGCCTCAAATCGGTAAAAAAGCACGACGCTCCAAAGCCAAATATAAAAACGTTCCTTTGAAATTGGGGGTCGATATGCTCAAATCGGCACAAGGAATTGTCGTGCTGGAGGTCCCGGTTAAGGGCGACATCACATCCCCTAAATTCAAATTGGGAAAAGTCATCGGCAGGGCGGTTGCCAAGGTGTTCTTCGGACCGTTGATGGGAGTGCGCGATAACCGCGAGTTGATTTCTGCGGACGAAATGAACGAAATGCTCGACATACTCGGTCCCGATACCGCGGCTTTTGTGCAGAATGATACTATTCCTCTGAAACAGTAGAGCAAAAGTCGGACATTATGACAAATAAAAGTACGAATGTGAAAAACTGCTACATTTTATTTGCAAATACCGTTTTTTTGTAGTACCTTTGCGCCGTTTTTGAACTTTTATGCGTTGGCGTCATCCTTATATATTGTTTGCCGTTTTAACTGCAGTCTTGTTTGCGGCGTTCTCCTTCCCTCTCAAGGCGCAGGATAACCTTGCCGGTACATACGGCACGGAGTTCTGGATGACTTTCCTCTCCAATAACGGAGCGGATCCGACTACGGACAAAACCTTAAAGGTCTCTTTTTATGCTGTTTCCGAAAGTCCCGTTACCATTCGCGCTACCCGTGGTGCCAATAGCTTGGGTACATTTACTGATGTGTCAGGAGGCGGACAGCAGTATTTCTATAAGTTGGAGGGACTTGACCCTGTTGCGCTTTGTCCCACGCCGGATGAGAGTGAGAGTAAATCCCAACGCGGTATATGTATTTCCGCTGCGGACGGGAAAACAAAATTCAGTTGCTATGCCATTACCGAAGTCGGCGGTACAAGTGCTAACTCTATGCGTGATGCCACACTGCTGCTGCCTAAGGATATTTTGGGCAAAGAGTACTTTGTACAGGTCTATCCTGATGATGGAAAATCTACTGAGTTTGCCGTTGTCGCTACTGAAGATAAAACGCAGGTGACCATCGTCCCGTCTTGCGTAACTTATAGCAATAATCAAGCTGGTTCTGCTATTTCGGTTACGCTCAATAAGGGCGAATCCTACTTGGTGAAAAGCCAACTCAAAAAAACGGACTCTGATATTATTGATTTGAGCGGTAGTACGGTTTGTGCAGATAAACCGATTGCTGTCTTCAATGGTAATGAGGCTACCAAAATCCCGAATAGTGGTGCTTATTCGGCTAACCACACCTTTGAACAGGCTATTCCGCAGACTATGTGGGGAACTGCCTTTTATGTCGGCAGAGTGGGGGGGACGCTGCGTAACAGAATACAGATAACCGCTTCGTATGATGGTACCGAAGTGACATATGTCCGCGCTTCAAGTACACAAACAGTAACGCTTAATCGGGGGCAGTCTCTAACCAACATCATCCAACTGGCTGACGCTAACCCATCTGTTGCTATTACATCTTCAATGCCCGTGGTCTGCTATATGTATATGGGCTGCGGTGCCAATAACCAATCTACGGAAACGGATCCTGACACGGGGGACGAAGTGACATACGACTGGGGTAACCCTGCCAACGCACTCGTTGTGCCGTGGTCTCATCGAACAAAAGAGATGAGCTTCTACACCGCCCCGATAGAAAACCAGTCTGCGGACGACAAACAGAAATTCTATGTGCAGGTCGTTACGGACAAAGCCGATATCGGGAAAATCAAATTGGATAATACAACTATTCCTGCTGCTTCCTATAGCAATATCGCTGGCAATGCTAACAAAGTTTTCGCTAACGTGGAAATAGTTGCACATGGTAAACATCATCTGTCTTCTACCGGCAGCGGCTTCACCGGATTTGTACATGGGATGACCTCTGCGGCACGTGCTTACCAATATACCCTCGGCTTCGACCCGCCAAAGTATTTGGACTCTTTGTTTATCACCAATAACGAGCAGCTTATGTCTTCAAAGTCATACACGCTGCCATATATGGATAATAAAGGATGGTATCAACGCCAACCGATAGATTTTCCTATTGACCAGCAGCGGATTGATACTGCTTATGTCTGCGATAGTACGGTTGTGAACTTCTTCGGCCAGCTTGCAGAGCAAAATAAAACGGATGAGGTTATCTGGAAAATTTATAAGTGCGACCGCACAGGTAAAAAAATAGAACCCGCAATCAAAGAGTTCAAAAGTACTGCCAACGGTTCGATTAAACATAATTATTCTTATCAGTTTATCGTAGATCCGCAAAAGAATCTGTCGCCCGATAAGCGTGACCCCTTCACATACTATGCTGTGGATATGGAAAAGTACAAAAAACATCTTATTTGTACTGACCTCCCCGATGACGCGGATACACTGCGTACGATGGTTCGTGTGCAACGGCAGTATAATGATACCACATGGCGCATTGTCTGTGAGACCGATACTGTCCATTTCTTTAAGCATAGCGACCGCATGGTCGGTTCGGGGCTGAATGAAGAAACAACTTTCCGGTTCAATTACAAAGGCAGTGATACCAAAACAGTTGCTTTTAAGAAAGGGGATAACACATGGACACGCAGGTATATGTCCATGAATGGCTGTGACTCAATCGTTACCCTTAAACTCTATGGCTGTGATACCGTTTACCACCGCCTTGATACTACTGTCTGCGAATCCGGATTAAAGACCATGATTATTAAGGACGGTAATTATTCCGACCGCTTCTTCGGGACAAAATTCAAAACCCTTTCCCAGACGGAACTTCTGACCCTTGCTCGGGAAAATAAAATGCAGCCGTATGATAGTATCTACCGAAATGCACGCTTGACTCGTACCTGCGGTAATGATGACCTGAAATTATATCTGGATCATGGTTGTAAATATAATGGTTGCCCGGATACGTTTGACCTGCATCTGACCATTATGCCGCTGTTGTATTATCCGACTGACAAACCGCAAACATTGGCATGGTGCGTTGGCACGGATGCCACGGAAACATATGACGAGTGGAAAAGAGCGGATGGCACTGTTATCAAGAAAATTACGCAAACGGACGAGGCGTTTAACGTCGGGGCGCATATGGGGGTTGGCTACTTTGCGGATACAGTTTGGTATAACCCCTGTCCTGAGTGTTCGGATGGCAAATGCCCGAAGGAAATAAACCTGCTGCATTTGCGCAAAGTGGATAGTAAACCGGTAATTGACACCGTGCATATTTGCCAAAATGAAACCTACCGACATGTCGCTTTTATGGCGAAAGACAGAAAGGATTATGTCGGTTGGGATTTGCCGTTGGGACAACAGCCTGATGAAACACACCAGGTGGATGTCCGCATTGATAACGTTAAACAATGCGAATACACGCTAACCTTAAGATTGTTTGTGCATCCCGCTTACGTAAAGGACGGAAGTCACGATACTGAAATCAAAGAAACCAAGACAACGTGTATCGCAAAAACTCCGTCTGACCATTTCGAGTGGGATAATCACTTCAATCATCAGGTGTGGTCTGTTATTGAGCGGAAAAGAGTCAATGCTTCGAATATTTCTACGCAAACAGCGGGAACATTCATTTATATAGACTCTCTGAAAACACTAACTTGTACCGAGTGCGGCAAAGACTCAAAAAGTGCCTGTGACTCCATTTGTCGCCTGACACTTATCGTTTCACCCGAAAAGCATTTCAAAGACTCCTTTGACCTATGCCGCAATAAAATGTTGGAATATAAGTGGGAAGGAACATCTTACTACTTTTACGGAGAAGAATATAAGGGGGATAAACGCGGAGTCCCTAATTCCATGGAATTAAAGAATTCCGATTATCTGAACGATGATTGTAAAGGTACTAAGTGCTATGAACAGGTTTTCAAAGGCTTGACTAAATATGGTTGTGATTCAACACGGACATTGAAAATCCGCTTGCTCAAAACCTTTGTGACCACCGTTGATACGTTCATTTGTGAGACACAGACATATACCTTCTTCGGCGAAAGTAAAAAGTGGGATTATGTGCCGGGTGGGGAGAATATGTACACTCTCTCTAAGACCGTTCCGTCCCAATGCGGTTGTGACAGCGGGGTTACACATTATGTTTATGTCCGTCCTGTATATGCCGACCTTCGTGATCAACCGGATACTACTTGTCAGGTCAATGCAGACGATGCTTTCTATACGTGGCTCAACCACCCGCGTACAGATGAACCTGCGCGTGACATTTGGATGATTAATACGAAGACGAACGAAAAGCAAAAGGTAAAAACGAACGCTATTCCTCTTAAAACGGCGGGAACATTTACGCTCATTGACTCGCTGAAAACAAAAACTTGTCCGAAGTGTCAGGACAATGGCTGTGACTCTATTACTTCTATTTCGTTGACAATTATCCCCACATACCATAATAAGTATAATTACCAATTGTCCAGTGAAGGATACTGGTTGTGGGATGATACTCTGTTTGTCGGAGGACCTAAAGCAGTTGTTCCGTCCGGTATTACTTATTCTGAGAAAATTGTTGTTCCCGGCACCGACTGCTACACGCACACCCGGCATCATACATCAGTTGACGCCTTGGGGCATGTTGTCGGCACGCATCGCTCTTGCGACTCGATTGTTACATGGTGCATTAAAGTCGGGGAGGTCTTCCGTGACACTGCCTACGCTCCCGTTTGTGAGAATTGTTCCTACACGTGGACAATGACGGACAAAAATTCCGGTAATACTAAGACTATTGTTATCAACGATGTACCGGCTGCGGGGGAAACGAAATGGTACTATGATTCCTTGAAGACCTCGATGGGCTTCGACTCTATCTATAACTTGCAGTTGACAGGCTTCCCGACGAAGTATGCTACCGCTACAAATGAAGTTTGCCAAGGCGATGAATTCGAATGGCTTGGTCATCCGGGACAACGGGGCGAGTTATATATTGTTAAAGGCGGAATTGCCACTCCGATTTCTGCGAATAACTTTATTAGGACAATTTCTAAGGAATACGGCACTTATCTCATTCGCGATAGCATGGTTACGGATACCGTTTTCTATAATCCCGGTACGAAACTGTATGAGCCTGTTCATTGTGACTCCATTTGGGAACTGACATTGACCGTTAATCCGACCTTTACCGAGCGGTATAATTATGATAAAGTCAAGTTTGAAGCATCGATGTGTTCCAACGAAACCTTATTGTGGCAACACCGCTTGTTTGTCGGCTTTGATTATGACGAGGCGGCACATCCTATAGACAAACCGTCTAATTTGACACCGTATGACTCCGTCTTATATCTGCCGCGGACTGCAAATCTGCAGTTCTATGATTCTGTTGCTGAACAAACGGGAACTTGGAATCATGGTTGTGATAGTATCAATTATGTGACCATTCACATCTCTGTCTATGACACGACATGGCTCAAACCCCATATTGGTGACAATAATACGAATTGGTATTTCGGTGGTCATGGCGGAACATTCCGCTATAATAATAAAGACCGTGTGACACGCGAAGACCTTGTTCCTTCGGCTTCTGTGGATTATAGTGATGCAAACCGTAGCGAGATACATCGGTTCTTCTTCATTGATACGTTGCAGTCCGTCCTTACCGGTTGTGACTCAATCGTTTGGGATTCCGTGTATATTCATCCGTCTTACAGGTTTACTTTTGATACGTTGCTTTGTTCCAACAACGACTGGAGCTGGCGTCCTGAATCTCCGAATGCCGATAAGTTCAAGAATATCAATACGTTGGTCACGGACGTTTATTATGATTCACTTTTTGCCGGACCTTATCATATTGACTCTGTCTATGTCCTTAATCTGACTATACAACCCGGTGCAAAGCATTACTTTGGACGGAACATGTGTAAGAATGATACCATTGAATGGGAACTTCAGAAGATTTTCTATGAGGAGAACAAAGGCGACATTGAGGTCAAGTACAAAACAGGGTCGGAGTGCGATTCCGTGCTTATTTTCAAACCGACATTCTATAATTTCTATCACTATAATGTTGAGACAATAGAGAGTGATTCAATCTGCCGCTATGACACTTTGATTTGGGTTTCCCCCGGTGAGACTACACCGCATACGGCTGCCTTGAGGGGTGAGAAAGGCGAACATTTTGATTATCTGCCGACGGATACTGTTGGTTGGATTACCATATATGACTCACTGCACACAACGGCTCCTTGTCATTGTGATTCCACATATACATTGCGCTACTATGTTAAACCGTCATACCGTTTCTATGATACTGCTACCATATGCTCGAATGACACGTTGGAGTGGCGTGGACAGATTTTGTATAGTGACACGGCGACTGTGCTTCACACCAAGGATAGTTATGCAACGTTGAATGGCAGTTGTGATTCGATATATTATCTCACGCTCTATGTTAATCAGGCATACGACAGTGTTCGCTATGATACCATTTGCGGCAACACGGAGCGATTCGAATGGGAAGGACATGACTTGTCTGCATGGTTGCAGACGCATCTGCCGGATACATTGCCTTCTGACACGTTCCTCTTGACACGTTATGATACGCAGCTGGAGTGTGATTCGGTCTTCAAGTTATATCTTAATGTTCGTCCGATTTTGACAGAAGAGTGGCGTGACACCATATGTACCGGCGAGTCATATGCCCTCAATGATAAAATATTCACTACTTCGGGTATTTACCGTGATACGTTGACTAATAGTTTCGGCTGTGACAGCTTTGCAGTCGTTCATTTGGCAGTAGTTCCGCCGACGCGTTTCACGATTGATCCTGCAATCGTCTGTGCGGATAACGGGGCATACGATCTGGTCTTTGCCTTTGACACGGAAAGCGGATTCCAACCGCGTCAGGTTAGTATCGTCTATGACTCTTTGGCTAAAGCATGTGGTTATCCTGAAGATACGGTTGTCTTACCGGTTGTCGGGAACATGGTTGAGATGGAACTGCCGGTTACAGACGAAGATTATGTCCGTCCGAATTACTACTCCGCTGTTATTTACTTTGATAATGGTACATGTGATGACCGGGAACTGCAGCGCACGGATTTCCACTTCACAGTCAACTACCCGTCTTGGTTACTTGAACAGCATTGGGCGGATGCCATCGGCATTTTGTCTGCCGAATATAATGGTGGATATTCTTTCTCTTCATATCAGTGGTATAAAGACGGTAAACAGTTGGCGGGTGAGACTAAACCGTATCTCTTTGCTCCTGATTATTTGGAGGTCGGAGCCGAATACAGTGTTGAACTGACTCGCATAGGTGATACGCTTGGCGTTATGTCCTGTTCGATTGTTGCTGCGCAACGGGATAACAAGTTAATCCCGCAGAAGCCGTATGTGAGTGTCGTGCCGACTATGGTGGTAAAGGCGAATCCTGTAGTGCATATCATGTGTAGTCAGTTCGGCGGAGAGTTCAAATTGTTTAATCCGTTCGGTTCTCTTATTCAGTCTGGTCGGTTTGAACCGGATGAGCATAATGTATATGAAGTCCGCCTGCCTGCTTTGTCGGGAATATATATGTTTGAACTTAATCAGGAGAACGGTGAAGTGCGAACTGTCAAAGTCCTTGTAGAATAAAGTGCGAATTTGAAACTAAGAATAACTCATATTACTGCTGTTGCATTATTGTTGCTTCTTCCTTTGCTGTCAGTTGCGCAGACTCGCGTCCGAAATGATTATTCGTCTAACACGGACAGAGTGCGTGCCGCATCAAGCAAACGGGTTAATCACTCTGGTTTGCGTACGACGGCCTATGACGGTGTTCACCATTTGGTAGGCTTGCATGTGGATGGGGGCTATTCGGCAATGTTTGGCAACATGCCGGTAATGCACACTGCTCCCGGGGGATATACTGCCGGATTCGGTCTGGATTACAGTTATACGGGGCGTGGCTTGATTTTGCAGACGGGTGTCGGGATTCGGTGGCAGGATGTACGCAACCGCTTTGATAATGATTCCTTGGTTGTTGATCCGGCTATGGATTCAGAGGGCGTGCCATACCGGCTAAAGTATGACTTTACAGACCGTTATGACCGTTCCCGTAACATCTATGTCCAGGTTCCTGTGTTAGCGGGAATGTATTTCTATAATTTCTATTTTCTTGCCGGACTTAAGTTCAGCGCGCAGGTGGCTGGATGGACAAGGACAGACACCTATGTTTCAACGACGGCTTCCTATGACCGCTATATCGGAATTTGGGAGGAAATGGACAATCATGGAATCCGCAAGGATGTGGAAGAGAGTCGTGATGGCGAAGCTCTCAAATTGAAGTTTGATCTCATGGGGACTGCTGAAATCGGCTATGAGTGGGCAATGGGAAACTACGGCAAGAAGGGATACAAGAAACAAAACGCCAAGGATTATCGTTTGCGCCTTTCCGCGTTCTTGGAATGTGGCTTGTTGGATATCAGCCCTAATACGAAATTAAGCGTTTATAAGATTCCTGATGAAACGCCGTATGATTTCTCAACGTTCGAGTTCAATCATCATCTATCGACCGCTCAGGCTGCCGATTATCATTTCCGTAATCTGTTTGCCGGAATCCGTTTGTCGTTCTTCTTCTTTGGGTACCAGTCAACGGAAAAATGTATTCTGTGCGGTCCGCTCGGTGACGAGATTAAGATGCGTTGATCAGTTCCGAAACCAATTTATATAGTTCTTTGTGCTTCTCGTTTTGGAGAAGTTCCAATTGGTGCTTCATGACGTTTTTGTCATCTCGAACGGCAGGTCCCGTCTGCGCGTCCTTCGGGGACAGTGTATGTACTTTGGCTGCAGTCTCATCTATAAGCGGCAGAAGGGCTGTAAACGGAATGCTTGTTCCTTTCAGCAGTTCTTGGGCAACCGAATACATGTAATTCGTGAAATTGTTAGCAAACACTCCTGCTACATGCAACCGCTCGCGGTCGGACTGGCTGGCTTCATATACCAATGGTGTCAGACTTAATGCTAACGTGTAAACAGCCGACACGTCATCTATGCCTTTCGCTTCAATGAATACGGGAACTTTGGTAAAATCCTCAAGGATATGTGACTTGGAAAATGACTGAAAAGGGTAGAGTATGCCGCAGTGTGGCTTGTCAGGTCCGAAAACGCTTATAGGCATTGAGCCGGATGTGTGGACATGAATTGCCCGTGTGTGGACATGTACCTGGTCAATAACGGTTTGCAGTGCTTCATCGCGTACGGCATAGATATAGACATCTGCATTTTGTGGTATGTCTTCCAATCCGCTGCGCGAATACACCATCTGAGCATTTATGTTATTACGAAGAAATGCCGCCTCAAGGTTGCAGGCGACATTTCCGGTACCGATAATTATTATTCTCATATCAACTAAAGAATCTAATTGTTCTATCTCATTTTTTTTGCTTGCGCTTTGGCGTTCTCGCGTGCTATTCGTTGTTGTTCACGTTGCATACGTTCCAGACGCTCCATAAAGCCGGATTTTTTGGGATTGTTGGCTTTCTTTTTAGCGTTGGCTTCCATTTGCGCAAGTAATTTCTTATCATCAATGGACAAGCGGAAGATCATGGTTTGGATGATGGTCATCAGAAGACTCAGGAAGTAGTAGTAACTCAGCCCGGCTGCATAGTCGTTGAAGATAAATAAGAACATTAGCGGCATCAGGTACATCATCCACTTCATGAATTTCATGTTCGGGTCCATAGTTTGCTGTTGCATGGTGATGTAGGTATATACTATGTTAACGGCTGTCATAAGCAGGCAGAATAGGCTGAGGTGTGTGCCAAAGAGCGGGATTGGTGTCGACCATGTTAGAATAGCGTCATACGCAGACAGGTCATCTGCCCAAAGGAAAGACTGTCCTCGCAGTTCGATGGCGGTCGGGAAGAACCAGAACATTGCCATCAGTACGGGGAACTGGAAAAGCATCGGCAGACATCCCGACATGGGGCTGACTCCGGCACGATTATACAGAGCCATAGTCGCCTGTTGGCGTTCCTGCATTTTCTCAGGCGGATATTTGGCATTGATTTCGTCCAGTTGCGGTTTGAGTACGCGCATTTTTGCACTGGATTTATAGGAAGCAAAGACGAACGGAAGGATGATGAGTTTGATGACCAGTGTCATGAGCAAAATGACCAACCCGATATGAAGTCCCCAACTCGTAAAGAGGTCAAACATGGGGATAACTAAAATCTTGTTGATCCAGCTCACGATTTTCCAACCGAGCGGAACCAACTCTTTGAGATAAAGTTTGTCCGCTTTGTCTTTGTCTTTATCGTATGCTTTGAGTGTGTTATAATGGTTCGGACCAAAATAGTAACGGAATGCCGTTGCTTTGTGTCCGTTTACATCGAACGCAATGTTGGTTGTTGTTTTGTACTCTTTGATATACCGTGTTTGCTCTGCCTGCGGAGTGGACTCCATTGCGGTGGTGGTGAACGCATCGTCTGCAATCATAACGGTTGAGAAGAATTGGTCTTTGTATCCGATCCATCGGATGCGTGCATTCTCGCGTTTGGTTGCAGTTTTGGACTCGCTCAATTTTTCCATTTCACCGCCGACTAACATGTACTGCAACTGTGCATAGCGTTCCTCGAATTTGCGTCCGCGCTCCTGTTGCGGGATGAGTTGTCGCCACTGCATTTCGATAGAGTTTACGTTTTGTGCAAGCACATTGTGTGTGTTGTGCGGCTTGATCGTGAACGAAGCCATATACTCATCGTCCGGCAGTTGGTATTCGAAATCGATCCATGCGTCTTCGAGGTCGGTGAGCAGGCGCATAACGACATGGTTAGAGTCACGTTCGACCGGCGTGAAATATAGATTCTTGGTGGATATAATACGGTTGTTGGCAGTAATAAGGGTGAACGCTAATTCTGATTCGTCACCGCGGAAAAGGCACAAGTCGTTGATGGAATCGCCGTATGCTTTGTATTGCTTGAGTTCCGCGCGGGCAATTCTTCCGCCTTTGCTGTCAATGTACAGGCGGACTTTGTCGTTTTCGAGGACAGTCATTTGGCTTTCGCCTTTGGCAGCTGGTGCAAAAGCCCCGAACGTGGTTTCGATGGATTTCTGTAAATCCGTCGGGGTGTTGTCCGAAGCGTTCTGCTCTTCCTGTTGCTGTGCTATGGCGGCACTGAGTTGCTGTGCCTCATATTCCATTTGACGGGCGAGAGCGATACTGTCATTGATACGTTGTTGCTCAGCGATTTGCTCTTTTGACGGGCGGCTGAGCATAGTAAAGCCTACGATAATCGCGGCGATAAGTAAGAATCCGATCCAAGTATTTTTATCCATATATTAATATTGTTTCTTTCGTTGTCAGAACCGTCCGAACAGGCAGCCGATATATAATCTCGGTCCGCTGGGGGACAGAAAATTGCTCCATGCGACTTTTGTGTCCGCAAGTCCTTTGTCTCCTTTGCCGAAGGGTAACATATAATCGGCTCTGATGAGAAGGCATATTTTTCCCAAAGCTATTTCAAGACCGACATACGGGTCCAAAAGGAAATAGGGTGTTTTGGTAAACGAAGCATTGTACTCCGCATTGTCTTCGCCTTTGACGGTTTGAGCCTCATTGTCTGGCACATAAAGTCGTCTGGTTGATCCGCCGCCGACGGTTATACCGATTAGCGGGCGCACAATGCCCAATGTCGCATAGAAGTCGCACATGACCCCGCCCCATCCCGTGCGGATACTGGTTCCTGATGAGGCAAGTGGCATAAAGGACATGTGTCCTTCTCCGCCAAGGTGTATATGGTCAATGAGGTGCAGGCGTAGCGTTCCACCCAAACCCATTGTGAATCCGTCACGAGGTAAGTCTTTAATGTTAGTCTCTGTCAAGCTGCCGTTACGGAATAGCTCGTCAGGAGATGAGGCGAACGAATAGCCGCCGTGAATCATCATGCCACCGGTAAAGCCGGTGAGGATATTTTTTTGTTCTTTGTCTTTTGTGTTTTTACCGGAATTGCCGTAATCGTATTGCGGCTCACTGACCTGCTCGCCCGGAGCAGGAGAGTAGGTGTCTTGCGACCGCCGTTGTGCCGTAAGGCACAGCGGCAGGATCGCAAACACTATGATAATGAGTTTTTTCATCAAATTATACTGAATGCTACATCCATCATTTTGGTGAATGTGTTTTGCCGTTCCTCGGCTGTGGTTGCTTCGCCGGTTAGGATATGGTCACTGACAGTGCAGATACATAATGCTTTTTTGCCTGCGCGGGCAGCGTTCATGTACAGTGCGGGTGCTTCCATTTCGTCTGCCAGAACGCCCATTTTTGTCCAGTTCGCTTTGCGTTCGTCTTCGCAGTAGAATACATCGGTGGCAAAAACATTCCCGACATGGTATCTATAGCCGAACTGCTCGCATGCCTCAACGGCTTTGCGGCAGAGATCGAAGTTGGCGATAGGAGCGTAATTGCCCGGCAGGTTGTATTGCTGTCCGTAGTTGCTGTCAGAGCATGCGCCTTGTGCGATGATGATGTCTCCCAGTTTGACATACATCTGTCGTGCGCCGCATGATCCTACCCGGATGATGGTATCAACATCATAGAAATTGAACAACTCATAGGTATAAATACCGATGGAAGCCATTCCCATTCCGTGTCCCATAACGGTGATTTGTTTGCCTTTGTATGTGCCTGTAAACGCAAGCATACCGCGGACGTTATTTACTTGAACGGGATTTTCAAGGAACCGTTCTGCCATCAATTTAGCGCGCAGGGGGTCGCCTGCCATAATCATTGTCTTGGCGATTTCGCCGTACTTGGCTCCGATGTGCGGAGTCGGTGTCTGGTTTTCCATTTTGTTTGATTTTACGGGTTAATAATTATGTTGTTTTATCCATTCATTGGCTTTGACAAGGTCGTCTGGGGTATCTATGCCGATGGACATGGTGTTGCATTGTGCAACGCGGATTTTGTATCCGTTTTCAAGCCATCGGAGCTGCTCGAGGCTTTCCGCCTGTTCCATCGGAGTTGGTGGCAGTTGGGTGATTTGTAGCAAGACATCCGATCGGTAGGCGTACATTCCGATATGGCGGAAGTGCTTGTGCTGTTTGAGCCAGTCGGATTTGTCGATGCCGCGCAGATAGGGGATGACGGACCGGGAGAACAGCAGTGCCGTGCCATCGGGAGCTGTGACGACCTTCGGCGTGTTCGGGTTTTCGAGGTCAGCGAGGGTATCCGATTCGGTAAAGGGTTTGACGAGCGTTGCGATTTGTGTTTCGTTGTCATCGAAGCATTGTTTGACGGCGTTTATTTGTTCGGGTTGAATGAACGGCTCATCGCCTTGGATATTGATTACAACGACCTGCTCTTCGGGTGCAATGATTTGCAGTGCTTCTAAACAGCGTTCAGTGCCGCAACGGTGGTCGGATCGTGTCATGACAACATTGCCGCCAAACGAACGGACGCACTCAGCAATTCGGACATCGTCTGTCGCGACCCACAATTCGGTCAACGCTTTTGAAGCCTGTTCATACACGCGCTGAATCATCGGCTTCGAGCCGATTAGTGCAAGTGGTTTCCCGGGAAAACGGGTACTTGCATACCGTGCCGGAATAATTCCTATAAAACGCATTTTACACATTAGCGTGCAAAGGTACAATATTTATTTTGAATACGCAAAAAAAAAGTGCATTCGACTGCACTTTTTGGGTTTGAGGGTGTATCAGAATCGATTTGCACACTTTCTTTTCTCCTTTTTACCTACTCCCGTTCGCATCTCGTTCGCATTCAGTACGTCACAATTAGGCTTTTGATACACCATCTTTGTTCAGTTATAGATTTTGTTGAGCAAGTGGATTGCGCCGGCAAGTGTTTTGACTTGCATGACGGACATGTAGCGTTTGCCGGTTGGTTGCCCTTTTTTGTCGCGGTCTTCAATAAGTCTGCATCTTTCGGGTCTTTGTGCCGCATAGAGGAGCAGTTTGCCAAACGTTTCGGACTGCCAGTACCGTTCGCTGTTAGTGACGAAATAGAGTGTCATGTGTTCCCCCTTGAGGTAAATCTTTTCAATCCCCATTCGGCAGCACAGCCATCTGAGTCTGACGACATTCATAAGTTCCTGTGCCTGTTCCGGCAAAGGACCGAATCGGTCAATGAGGCGTTTTTGGTACATGTTGAGTTCGTTTTCGTTGCGCAGTCCATCGAGTTCTTTGTAAAGGGTGATACGTTCGCTGATGTTTTCGATATAGTCTTGCGGGAAGGAAATGGGCAGGTCTGTTTCGAGTTGGGTGTCGGCACACCATGTGGTGTTGTCATTGGTTGATTTGCCGTTTTCTGTATGGTCGGTGTCGCCGGTCTCTGATCCGATTTCGTCTTTGAGTTCTTCGACGGCTTCGTTGAGTATGCGCTGATAGGTCTCGTAGCCGAGGTCGGCGATGAACCCGCTTTGTTCGGCACCGAGCAGGTTACCCGCTCCGCGGATATCAAGGTCCTGCATGGCGAGGTTGAATCCGGAGCCGAGTTCGGCGAAAGTGGCAAGCGCATCGAGTCTCCGGCGGGCGTCGGATGTGAGCAGTTCCCGTTCCGGCGCAACAAGGTAGCAATAGGCTTTTCGGTTGGATCTGCCGACACGTCCTCTGAGTTGGTGCAGGTCTGACAAACCGTAGTGCTGTGCGGAGTAGATGATGATGGTATTGACGTTAGGAATATCGACGCCTGATTCGATGATGGTTGTAGAGATGAGAATGTCGTAATCGTAATTGATGAAGTCCTCAAGCCGTTTTTCCATTTCGTCGGCAGGCATTTGCCCGTGTGCTGTAATAATGCGTGCTTCGGGACAAAGTCTGCGGATACGGTGTTCGATACGCTCAAGCATGTCGATACGGTTGTTGACGATGAATACCTGTCCGTTTCGTCCGAGTTCAAGGTCAATGGCTTCTTTGATGATGTCTTCGTCATCAGGGGTGAGTACTTCCGTTTGGACGGGATAGCGGTTTTGCGGTGGTGTAGTCATCACGCTGAGGTCTCTCGCGCCGAGTAGTGAGAACTGTAGTGTACGCGGGATAGGTGTTGCGGTGAGAGTGAGTACGTCAATGTTGGTGCGCAGACTCTTGAGTTTCTCTTTGACAGCGACACCGAACTTCTGCTCCTCGTCAATGATGAGCAGTCCGAGGTCATGCCATTTCACATTTTTGCCGACTAATTTGTGTGTTCCGATGATGATGTCAATTCCGCCTTTTTCGAGCCGGTTGAGAATGTCCGCGGTGTCTTTTGAACTTTTAGCACGGCTGAGATATTCAATGCGGACAGGGAAGTTTCTGAATCGGTCCCGGAAGGTGTTGTAGTGCTGTAGTGCGAGGACGGTAGTGGGTACGAGTACAGCGACCTGTTTTCCGTCAGTAGCTGCTTTGAAGGCAGCGCGCATGGCTATTTCTGTTTTGCCGAATCCGACATCGCCGCATATAAGTCTGTCCATGGGCATGGGACTCTCCATGTCGTGTTTGACATCAATAGTCGCCTTAGCCTGGTCGGGCGTGTCTTCGTAGAGGAAGGACGCTTCCAGTTCATGCTGCATATAGCTGTCGGGTGTGTATGCGAACCCTTTTTGCTGTTTGCGTGTGGCGTATAGTTGTATAAGCTCCCGGGCAATGTCTTTGACCTTGTCTTTTGTCCGTTCCTTGAGTCGTTCCCATGCTCCGCTGCCGATTTTGGAGACGGTAGGTGCTGTTCCTTCGCGCCCTTTGTATTTGGAAATGCGGTGAAGGTTGTGAATGCTGACAAAGATAGTATCGCCGTCGCGGTAGATGAGTTTGATCATCTCTTGCGGTTTGCCGTTGATGGATGTGGTGACAAGCCCGCCGAACTGCCCTATCCCGTGGTCACTGTGTACGACATAGTCGCCCAGGCGCAATTGGTTGATTTCTTTGAGCGTGATAACGGCTTTCCCTCTGCGGGCGTTCTCGGATTGCAGGGTAACGCGGTGATAGCGGGCGAAAATCTCATGGTCGGTGTAGCAGCACACTTTGGCTTCGTTGTCCACAAATCCCGCGTGCAGGGTTTTGTCCACAGGGGTGAAACTTATGTTGTCGTTTTCAAATATAGCAGCGAGGCGGTCTGTCTGTTTCTTTTGGTCGGCAAGGATGTAAATCCGAAAACCGTCCTCAATGTGCTTTTTAAGGTCGTCTGCCAAGAGGTCGAAGTTCTTGTTAAATGCAGGTTGGGGTAGGGTGTCGAAGGTGACTTTTATATAGGTCTGGAAATAGCTTTTTGTGCCGATTTCGATAGTGTTATTCTTTGGCTGCCGGTTCGTTTCAGCCAATTTGTAATGAACGACACTCCAGTCATTGCTGACCCAGACTGTTTGTTCGGGTAGATACTGTTCGAGTGAAGCCGATTCGTCCATTTCGCTATGGTTGGAATGTGTGAGAGCCGCTTCGTTGACCTTTTGTTTGGATAGTTGGTTCTCTATGTCAAAAGTGCGGACGGAGTCTATTTCGTCCCCGAAGAAGTCAATGCGGTAAGGGTCGTCGTGTGCATAGCCATAGACATCGACTATACTGCCGCGCACGGCATATTGTCCGGGTTCATAGACAAAATCGACACGTTCGAATTTCAGTTCGGCAAGTTGGTTGCAAAGCGTTGTTTGTGCAATCTGCTGTCCGGCATGTACGGTGATCGTTGCTGCCTGCAGACTCCGTGGTGCAGGAACTCCTTCCATCAGGGCTTCGGGGTAGGTCACTATGATGGTCCCCTGTGCGGCAGAGCTTATTTTTTGCAGTACTTCTGTGCGCTGGATAAGCATAGCATCGTCCACTCCCTGCCGGCGTCTTTTGGAAGTCGGGAAATACAGGCTTGATGTCCCTAAAGCCTGTAGGTCGGCATAGCAATACTGTGCTTCGTCCTGATTATCCGCCATCATCACCATTGTTTTGCCGGTTTGTCTGCAGAGGACACTAAGCAAGACGCTGCGGCTGCTGCCGTATAGTCCAGTCAGCCACAAATGGGTATCCTGTTTGTGTTGCAGGCTTTTGGCGATGACGTTTATCTGCGGTCTCTGAGTGAGCAGGGTATGTAGTTCGTCGATGGACATTATCGGTTCAAAGTGATTTTGGCACTGCAGCAAGTCGTTCCGTTGACATCTTTTTGCATGTATTGTACTCCGTTGTCGTCTGCGAGGTAATGGGTATATACGGTGTCGTTCCAATAAACCTCTTTAGCGTAATTGAGATCAATGCGGAAGCCCTTATCTCCAAAATCGGGGAGTTTGGCATTCAGCATGATTTCAAGGTATTTGCAGGAGTTGCAATGACGGTTGTAATCGACATCGGAGTATTGTATTTTGTGTTCGACAATGTCATCGGGTTCGGTCATGGGGACGGGTCTGGGTGCGCGCGTCATTGCCAGCACCTCGCCATCCACTTTGTCTGCAAAAACAGGTTGGTCAAAGCAGTTGACTATTTCGCGTTTGGTCAAGTCCAGCACTGCCCACACGCTTTTGGCAGATCCAATCATCTGTTTTTGTCCGTCCTGCAGCAGGTACATTCTGAAATTACGGGTTGAGAGCATGTGTATGTTGCTTTCTATCCAAGTCTCAAAGACAACATGGTCGCAAGCGGTGGGAAGATATGTCATCTCTACAGAAAGTCTCACCAGAACCCATGTGAGATTTTGTTCTTTGAGGTATTTGATTCCGAAACCGAGGTCATCCGCGCAGCGGCCTGCGACATTGAGCAAATAATTTTCGAGCGTGAACAATCGTAGTTTGCGGTTCATGTCCACTTCTTGATATTGAATTTCGTATTCGTAAAAATATTTCATCTCTTTAACGGATTGATTATTTCAGCCATTTGTCCAACCAATTTCTGAACGTACGCTGCCATAGTATGCCATTCTGCGGTTTGAGTACCCAGTGGTTTTCGTCAGGGAAGATTAGCAACTCCGCCGGTACGCCACGCATCTTGGCGGCGTCAAATGCCGCCATAGCCTGGTTGGCGAGGATGCGGTAGTCTTTTTCGCCATGGATGCAGAGGATTGGCGTGTCCCATTTGTCCACAAACCGATGCGGACTGTTGGCAAACGTGCGCTGCGCAATCTTGTTGTCCTTCTCCCAGTATGCGCCGCCCATGTCCCAGTTGGCGAACCATTTTTCTTCGGTTTCCAGATATTGCATTTCCATATTGAAAATACCGTCGTGTGCAATGAAAGCTTTGAATCGTCCGTTGTGGTGTCCGGCTATCCAATAGACGCTGAATCCGCCGAAAGAAGCACCCACACAGCCCAGATGATCCTTATCGACATATGGCTCCTTGCAGAACTCATCAATGGCGGTGAAGTAGTCTTTCATACATTGGCCTCCGTAGTCGCCGCTGATTTCTTCGTTCCATGCTTTGCCGAATCCCGGCAGACCGCGGCGGTTGGGTGCAACAATAATGTAATCACCGGCACTCATCATCATAAAGTTCCAGCGGAAGGACCAGAACTGACTTACCGGACTTTGCGGACCGCCCTCGCAATAGAGAATAGTCGGATATTTCTTCGACGGATCAAAATGTGGCGGATAAATAATCCATGTCAGCATGTCTTTTCCGTCGGTGGTCTTTTGCCAGCGCGGTACAACGGTGGAAAGTTCGATTTGTTTGTAGATATTGTCATTCTCATGGGTCAGCCGGTCTAAAAGCCGGTTGTACGTATCAAAGGGCTGTTCATACCAAATCTCGGTATGTGCCATCTGCTCTTTTTCTTTAAGGAGCCACTCAGCCACATCAAGACGGTAAATCTCATTTGCCTGTCTCATGGAATGCCCAAGTATATAGGCATAGTGGTCAGTGACATCCCCCAGACCTAAATCGAATTGTCCGTCCGTCAGTTTGTTTGTCTTTCCGTCCAGTGTACAGAGGTAAAGTTGGACTGTTGCATGCCAACAGGCTGTAAACAGAATGGTGGAATCATTGTACCACGCATACTCGTCCACGTTGGTGTCCATCATGCGGCTCACGAAGCGTTTTTCGCCTGAATTGAGGTTCATCACCATGAGCCTGTTTTCGTCACTTTCGTATCCGTCGCGCTCCATGGACTGCCAAGCAATCCACTCCCCGTCGGGTGAGTAAGACGGGTTGGTGTCGTAACCGCCGTTATCGGCAGTGATATTTTTGTGCTGTTTGGTATCCAAATCATATAGATAAATGTCTGAATTGGTGCTGACAGCATATGCCAAACCTGTCTTTTTGCGGCACGTGTAAGCCAACTCTTTGTTGTTCGGATTCCACGCCAGCTGTTCTACACCGCCAAAGGGCCGCATTGGACATTCAAAAGTCGTTCCGTCAAGGATATTGATCCCGTTGCCAAGTTTTGCGGATTTAATCTGCTCGCCTTCACCGACATACGTTATACTAAAGTCATGAACAAACGGCTGCGGCACTTCATCCACCCATTCATCCCAATGTTTATACAGGAGGTCATCAACTACACGTCCTGAAGCCTGGGGAAGATCCGGATGAATATCCGCAGTAGCGGGATGCGCTTTCACCGTTTTGATAAGTACAATCTTGTCCCGCATCGGGGATAGTAGGAAACCTTCAATATTCTCATTATCAGACCCGCTAACGCTCTCTATATCAATGTCTTCCCCGTTTTGTCTGAGCAGGACTTTCCCGCCTTTTATGTATGCCAAGACACCGCTGTTTCCGAACCATGCAGGGTCGCTTCCGACGAATTCGTCAATGACCTGCAAGCCTTCTTCGTTAAACGGATTGCAGATTCGAATCCATGTGGTTGAGCGGTTTTCCTGCACGCTGTAATAGCTTACCGTGTAGGCAATTAACCCCGTTTCAATGTCGGATTTTACACTGTTTATCCGTCCCATCGCCCACAAAGCTTCGGGTGTGAGCCGTCCGCCTTCAATGGTTATTTCCGGCTTGGCTATCGGACTTTTAGACACGTCCTCTGTCTGCTTGGCGCAACCTGCTGCCAACACGGCTAATGCTGCCATAATCAAAAACTTTATTTTCATTTAATTTACATTATTTAGTTCGTTATACCATCTATTTTACCTCTCCCCCTTCAGCTTCTGAACCAAAAAAACGTTGTTCAAAAGGCAAATTTCTTAAATCCAAATATCTTTGTTTTCAATAGCCGAATAATTGCGCTGTTGTAGTCCCTGCGGTAATTTATCTATTGAAGGAAATTCTTTTGCTATTTCAAGAGACATCGTTTGTAATAAATCATCTCCTAACAAATCAGCGTATTTGCCTCTTAAAGCCCTCTCATACCACTCAATTAGGTTCTGCTCGGTAATTACACTTTGAATCCTACTTTTCCATCCAATTTGCGTTAGCAATGAAACAATTACATCTTGTTCAGCCTCTTTACAAATTATAACAATTCTATCACTTGAAATCCCTTCAACTATGGATTGCGCCAATTCAACATCAAGTGTTAAATGTTTGATTTGTATTGCAGGTCCCCAATTTGAGTACATATCAAGACCTCTGTCTGCTGCATTAGTAACACCTACACGATATATTTTAGCATCGCTTGTGGCAGTCGTGTTATTAACATCCAAACACATTACCATTTTTGCAAAGTCTTGAAAGTCTTGTAAAATATCTTTCACTGCCGCACTAACAGAGACCTCCACTTTTAACTCAAGTGCTGCAACCAGTGTAGAAAATAAAGCGTACACTATTATTTCATACACTTTGTCAATGCTGCGCTTAAGTCCCGATTCTTGCCAAAAGGCATTTAATAGATCTTCAATTTTGAAGGTTTCTTTGTCCGCATTCTCACAAATTGCAAGAGCGTTCGCAAGTTGGTCATGTCTGCCTGCAAATTGACTATAAATATATGCTTCTACTGCACCATTTGTTTTTCTATTGGCTTTGCCTAATTCAACTAACAAGCGAGGCGGCATTGCATTTTCATTAAACACATCATCTTGGAATCGAGCAGAACTTGTACAAACTCTACCCAACAAAGGAAGCGAAATGTCATTACGCCACTTTTTGCTTTTGTTGCGATATGTTTCCAAATCTGCCAAATCAATATCATGGAATACTCTGTCATGGTAAAGTATTTCTGCAATTTGAATAGGTTTATATAAATGTACTCGTGACTTTTTGATAATGTTATCTAAAGCCGTCTTCGCTTGACTTGTTTTGTCAGTGTTCATGGCTGAATATGTTATAATTGTACATTGCATTTATCATGCTGCTTGCAACCGCTTCGATTACAGGAACAGCAACAGAGTTACCGCATTGGTGCTTTACTACACTATAACTTGAAACAATCTTATAGTTATCAGGAAATCCTTGTATTCTTAACATTTCACGCTCTGTGGGTCTGCGTTCATCATTTATAAGGATATAGTTTGCCGAAGCACCTGCTCTTAAAGCCGAAGAATAAGGATGCGGAGTTATACTGCCAGCCATATTTTCATGTGATATATATGGGCGTGGGTAGTCTTTATCTTTTAAGCGTGCAAGTCTGGATTCTCTAATCTTTTCCGAAACATAATACTTTTGTGGTACATTTTCTTCAAGAATTGACGACAATGTTTTACGCAAAGTTTTATGAATAGGGTCAGGGTATGCAAATAAAATATCGTCTTGGAATCCGACAATAATTATTCTTTCACGCTTTTGTGGGACTCCGTAATCAAGTGCATTTAATACTTTTGCATAAACATTATATCCCAATGCATCCAAATGTTTGCGAATTACTTCAAATGTTCTGCCGTTATCGTGTGCAGTAAGATTTCTTACATTTTCAAGCATAAATGCCTTTGGGCGTTTAACTTGCAAGATACGCTCAATATCAAAAAAAAGAGTGCCACAAGTCTCGTTAGCAAACCCCTCTTTTTTGCCTATAATTGAAAATGCCTGACAGGGGAATCCTCCTAAAAGAATATCAAAATCGGGAATGTCTTTTGCATCGATTTTTGTAA
This sequence comes from Paludibacteraceae bacterium, assembly GCA_905235225.1. Lineage (GTDB taxonomy): Bacteria > Bacteroidota > Bacteroidia > Bacteroidales > Paludibacteraceae > Colicola. The sequence goes on along the minus strand of CAJOKE010000015.1, from coordinate 59,852 downwards.
TATCACCAAATGGGTACTCTCCAAAATTTGCTTGATATGTTTTACACGCCTCTTTGTCAAATTCAGAAGAAAAAACACACTTTCCACCAGCGTCTTCGAATCCCAAACGAATACCACCGATACCTGCAAATAAGTCTATAAATGTAAATAAAGGCTTATCATTGGGCTTAAACGGAATGTTATATTCTATTGGCTCTAAGTGTTCAAAATCATAGTCAAGAGCACGCGGTGTGGCGAGTTTCGTATATTTGTCATTGGTATATATTTCGGGAGATTGCACACGGTGTGTAATGTATGCAACTTCATCCTCACGATATTCTTGCATTAACTGTAAAATCCAATCTGAGTATTTCATCAAGTTATTCAAATTTTGGCGCAAAGATACACTTTTTTTTGCATATGTGCAAGTGTGTCCAAATTTTTGTAGTGTTTTTTATAGAGAAATGTGTTTTTTGTATTATAGGATGCTGTATTCTTGAAGATTTAATCGGTTGAGTGTAATATTCAGTGAAGGCGTATGATAACGATTATGTGCAATATTGGTAAAAATCTTAACATTTGACCTGTTTGATGGGGATAAAAGTGCCTGTTTTTATGGCTGTTCTTAATAATTGTTTCTTTTTTCGTAATACGTGCTATTGTGCGCGTGTGTAAAAAGTAGTACCTTTGCGGCGTTTTTATAAAAAGAGATATTCTAAAAGAAAATGAGTACAGAAAAGATGCAAGTGAGCCTATTGGCTCTTATTATTACGCTTACAACATTCTTTATGCCTGTTGCGATTGAGGCACAACAACTTCCCGATCCGCATTTTGAAGATTGGTCAGATGTCTTCAATAAAGATATTCAACTGAAGGACTGGCACGGAAGCAACGTGTCCCAGTTAGGTTTCAAATTTACCTTTATGTTCCGGCGTGAAGGCCGTTCGGGGTATTGTGCCTATGTGGCAGACCGTGAAGTCGGAGCCTTCGGTATCAAGGAGACAGGGCCCGGTTATATGGGATTAGGGACGGCATGGCAGTTTCTCAAGGGGCTGAGTACTGGAAGTGCAACAGCTGGAATGTACGGCGGTATCCCTTTTAAGTATCGCCCCGATTCGATGGTTGTCTGGGTGAAGCGGACAGGTGATAACACTGATAAGGAAGATTTTCATTTGCTCATTTATACATGGTCAGGAACGGCAAAAGGAAGCAAATATAAGTCTAAGAACGAAGGCTGTACCGCTGTGGATGTCGAGAATGAGGAAAGCGATATCCGTATAGCGATGGATGGTAATGAATGTACCACAGACCAACCCGGACATCAGATAGCCGAGGGATGGTTTCATGCTCGTGCAAAGCTGAATGATTGGAAGAGAATTTCGGTCCCCGTTTATTACTTCAATGATGATGTCCCGACAATGTGCAATGTTATCTTTTCCGCAGGAAATTATCCGAATTTCCGTGCGAACAGCGGTTTATATGCTGGAAACGGGCTTTGGGTGGATGATGTGGAATTGATATATTCCGCCAAGATTCAGAAGCTTGTAGTCGGTGGCGAAGTATGGAAGGAGTTTGATCCTAATTCGTCTGCGGTTCAAACCTACCGTTTGCCCGCTGATGCCAAAACTATCCCTGCCATTCATGCCCTGCGGGGAATCGGCAGTCTCGTTAATATGAAGGGTAAAAAAGTAAACTTGCCGGGAAGACACCTGACTGACAAGGAAATGACCATTACACCGGGTTCTATTAATGGAACGCCATGTATAATTACCGTCAAGTCCGAAGACGGGAAATCTACTCGCACATACAAAATAAAGTTCATTAAATAAGTTCTGAATATTTGAGAATACTTCATATGAAAAAGCTTTTCATTTTCATGCTCGCCGTTATGGCAGCAGTACTGGGCGTTAACGCCCAACAGTTACCTGACCCGCATTTTGAAGACTGGTCGGATGAGTATAATGGTGATGCACAGCTTAAAAACTGGCACGGCAGTAACGTAACACAGGTGGGCTTTAAGTTCACTTTTATGTATCAAAAGACAGGGCGTTCTGGTTATTGTGCCTATGTGGCAGACCGTGAAGTCGGTGCACTTGGTATAACTGAGGTCGCTCCCGGATACATGGGATTGGCTACTGCTTGGCAATATTTGGAAGGTATAAATACCAATAGCGCAACTGCGGGTATGTCCGGTGGTATTAGCTGGAAGCATAGACCGGATACAATGTCGGTCTGGATTAAGCGTACAGGTGATAATACCGGCAAAGAGGATTTCCATCTCCTTTATTATTCATGGAAAGGAACGACAAAAGGAACTAAATACAAAGCCAAAAACCTGTCTTGTACTTCCACCACGCAAACCAATGAAGAGAGTGATGTGCGGCAGGAAATGGACGGCAATGAATGCGGAACGGACACCAAAGCCACCCAGATAGCCGAGGGCTGGTATCGTGCGAGGGCGCAATATAATCAATGGACACAGATAAAAGTGCCGATTTACTACATGAGTAGTGAGGAGCCGACAATGTGTAATGTCATTTTCTCTGCCGGTAATTATCCGAACTTCCGCTCAAACAGTGGGCTGTATGCCGGTAATGGTCTGTGGGTGGATGATGTCGAACTTATTTATTCATCCAAGATTCAGAGACTTTACATAGATGATAAGGAGTGGAAGGGATTTGACCCAGATTCTGAAGAAGAACAGACATATTCTCTTGGCGAAAAGGCAACCGCAATTCCGACAATAGAGGCTTGGCGTGGTGCAGGACAACTGACTAACCTTAAAAATAAAACGGCATCATTTAACGGGCGTAAACTGAGCGGATCCGAAATTACAATTACTAACGGTGTCATTGACGGTGCGCCTACAGTAATCACGGTCAAAGCCGGAGACGGATCGTCCACACATACGTATAAAATCAAGTTCGTGCGTGCCGCTTCAACCAATGCCAATTTGGCGGGAATCAATATCAACGGAACTCCCTTGGCGGGATTCAAGGCTTCGACCACTACGTATAATGTGGAGTTGGACTACGGTACAAAAAAAGCTCCGATAGTAGAACCTGTGCAAGCCGAGGATGCTCAGACGGTTGTTGTTACCCAACCTGCATCTACCAACGGAACGGCTACTATAAAAGTGACCGCCGCCGACAAGAAGACAACGAAGACCTATACCTTGAAGTTTTCTGTTGCACCCCTTAAAGACAACACGCTACGCGGTATTAAGGTGAATGGCGAAGAGTTGGCGGGTTTTGTGCCGGCACAAACTATTTATAAGGTGTCTCTGCCGCTTGGAACTACCAAGATGCCGACCATCGACACCTTGTCCTTTTATCCGGCTGGGGCGCAGACGGTGGTACATACTGCTCCCGATAAAATTGATGGTGGAACATACCAACTTGCGGTATCTTCTCCTGGAAACCCGACAGCAAAGGTTTATAAACTGAACTTCAAAATCGAGGCTTCCACTTATTCCAAACTCAAGGATTTGAAGATGGTTGCAAACGGCGTCAATTACTTGGCGGACTTTGACCCTGACAACCTGACCTATTATGTCAATCTGCCAATCGGAACAACAGAACTGCCTGCTATCTCGTGGGTGAAAGGTGACCAATATCAAGCAGACCCGGAGATACAAGAGGGTGGGCTTGACGGGACAACGCGTATTTATGTGACTGCGGCAAGTGGTGCACAGACTGTTTATAAAATCATTGTTTCAACAGAGAAATCTGATAACTCAAGCCTCAAAAACATCTTCATTGGCGGCAAAGCTCTTGACAACTTCTCACCCGCAACGTATAAATATACATATGACTTGGGAGTTGGTGTACAAACTATTCCGACTATTACGGTTACACAGGGTGACGAATACCAGACCGTAACCATTTCTTATGGCGGACCGAACGAAGTGACACGTGTTACGGTCACTGCCGGTGATGGTTCAACTACCATTTATCAAATCACCTTTACCGTCAAGAAATCCGATAATTGTACACTCAAATCCATTAAAGTCGGCGGTGTTCCCATCGCGAACTTCAACCCTGAGACGACCGAGTATTATTATACGCTTGCCAAAGGTGCGGCTGTTCCTCCAGTTACGTATGAAAAAGCAGAGGAAGGACAGACGGTTAATGAACGTAAAGTAACTACAGCCCCGGGGGACTACAAACTGACAGTCGTGGCTGAAAGTGGTGTCAAACAAACTTATATCATCCACTTTGTTCTTAATCTCTCGTCTAATGTTGAATTGAAAGCCATTTTGCTTGACGACCAACCGATGGCGGACTTTGTTCCTGCAACCAATACCTATGAACACACCTTGCCGGTCGGACAAAGTATTATCCCAGAAGTCAGCTTCGTAAAAGGGGATAACGGACAAAAAGTCATTGTCTCGGAGAGTAATAACACGTACACTTTGTTTGTTACAGCCGAAAATGGTATCGCAACAAATACATACACCATTAAATTTATTATCCAAGTCTCACAAAATGCGTTCTTGGACGGTATCGAGTTAGACGATAAGCCTTTGGCTGGATTCAGAAAGGACTCTTTCAATTATGAATATACGTTGACGGGCGACATGCCAACCATCAAACCGGTCAAGGCGGATCAGGGACAGCAAATCACGGTTGCTGCGCCGCTCGGCGTCGGTACCGCGACCATCCGTGTGGCGGACGAAGCAGGAACAGGGGCAAACACCTATTATATATTATTTAAGAAGGCCGACTCCGAAGCCGTGCTGCTGAATGGTATTTACCAGAACGGCGTGTTGCTTGATAATTGGGAGCCTTCTAAGGATAACTATACTGTTCACGGACAATCGTTGCCCGTTATAACCTATGCCAAAAAGGACGAGCAGAAAGTGACTCAAATTGATGCCGTAGAATTGCAAGACGGTGAAAAAGTACCGGTTACATACATCTACGTGACTGCAGGCGGCGAAACCAAAACATATACCGTGACTTTCAATCGTGAACTTGGTTCAGACGCAACACTTCACGGTATTTGGCTGAACGGCGTGGCACTTGCCGACCCTTGGGACGCAAACGTATTCAATTATACCCGCAAACTGCAAGAGGATGAAAGCATACCCGTTATCACTTACGCCAAGAAAGAAGATGCCCAGACAGTCATTTTGGGACAAAAAGAAGAAAACTCTTATCAATTGGTTGTTTTGGCACCTGACGGGAAAACTTCGAATACCTATACCATTACATTTGAGCAACGCGAACGCTATTCCGGGACTCTTCTGGAGCAGATTCTGTTGGACGGAAAGGATATTACTAACTCTTTCAGCAAATCCAATACTTATAATGCCGGTAAAATCGCCGAAGGAACTATCCTTCCCAAAATCACCTATACCAAATATAAAGGACAAACGGTCCTCGTTAGTGATGTTAGTGCCAGTCAGCAGCAAATCGTCGTGGTGGCTGAAAGCGGAGCATCCGCAACCTATACCATCAACTACACTATTACTAAAGGTGACAATGTTAAATTGACTGGTATTCTGTTGGATGGAATACCTCTCAAAGGCTTCGACCCCGACCAAAACACCTATACCGTGACTTTGGACGAACGCACGGAAGTTGTGCCGTCTATTACACCGCAAAGTAATGTGGTCGGACAAACATACACCATCACTTATGGAGCCGTTAATAATCGCACAACTGTTGAAGTGCTGGCAAAGGACGGACAAACCAAGGGATATTACTTCCTTGACTTCAAAGTCAGACCGCTTACTTCTACATTGTTGTCAAAACTGGACATTCCGTCCACAGGCGAGGTTCTGATGACCGATCCGACCGTAACGGAATATTCCTATACCATGTCATCCGAAATGTTGACCGCTCCCGTTGTCGGATTTGAAAAAGCCGAACCCGAACAGGTCATCGAATATACTCGGGGACGTGGTGGTGAGACTTGGATTAAGGTCATTGCGCAAAACAACGATAGCCGGACGTACCATGTGCAATTCGTTAAGCAGAAACCGACTCAACCAAATGTCCTCAACTCTTTGAAAATCAATGGTGAAACGGTCGAACTCAAGGATACTATTCTTCTTGTTCTGCCTTTCGGTACAACCGACCTCGACTTGGCATATACAACGTCGTTCGCTGAGCAATCGGTATTGGTTAATGATGGCGGCGTTCTGCAACCGACGCAACTTGTCGTGATGGCTAATCACCCGGAAGTGGCGGATAAGGTTTATACCATCATTCCTACTGTTGAACGTTTCGCAAAGAGCGGTAAATTGCAATCACTTACCTTCAACGGTAATGTCGTTCCTAATTTCCAACCGGATGTGTATAACTATGTTGTAAATGTCACTGCTCAACCGGCAGCCTCCAATTTCAAAGGCGTCACCTTTGACGGCAAAGAAATAACAACGGACGAAATGGATAACAAAAAGAAACAAATCGTCCTCAAAGTGCCTAACGGGGAAATATATACGATCAGTTGGTATTACGAACATGACGGTATGTATCAGGAAGGTGGTGTTTGGTATAGCTATTTGGATTTCTCCGGCGAACGTTGGAAAAAGGCAAATAAGAACGGGTATAAGCCTTATTATTGGAATGTCCCGGGTGATTATGCGGATACCAAAGACTTTACAGTTAATGTACTTTTTGATAAAATCAGTTTTTCATATACAACCGGCAAGGAAGTAATGATGGGCGGGGAAAACGGTGCAATGCTTTCCACTTTACGTGGTGCATCCTTAAATGGATCCGTACCCGGAATGATGAGTTTGAATGCCAATATGTCTGTCACTTTAAATGATTGGGGAAACTCGACTTTCAAAATGCAAGGTACAGCTACCACCGGTGTGACGTTCCGTAATACTCCCGAACAATTTGCTTTGGATTATAATCCTTTACAAAACAGTGGTGACATCACTCAGTGGACTTGGCAGCTGTTGATGAGTAATGGCTCTACGTATGAAAGCACAGAATATGCCGGATCATTTACTCCAAAAAATAAACTAAACACAGCAGTCAAGGACATTAATTATGGTTCTATCGGTGCTGTGAAACGATATACCTTGCTTATCAAGGCGGCAAATAACCCGACACCATCTTCTTCTGCTGTCGAATGCTATAATGGGGGTACTATTAGTGAATCCTCCATAATTATCCAAAATTTGCGTTTTATTTACAATTCAGCTCTTACGCAAGTAACCGTGGACGGAAAAGATGCCACTATTTCCGGCACTAACATCACTTACGAAATAACGGATGAAGAATACAATGCTTTCCCGACTGTCAAAGTTAAAGGACAAGTGGAAGACCAAGAGCAATTATTCACATGGCAGGACGAGGTACTCAATACTGCTACCGGCAAAATGGAACGCAAAGCGTTGCTCCGTAACTTCGGTGAAGACCACTCTTACACCGACTACAACCTTCTCATTACCCGGCCTGCAGTAACAAACACCAAACTTGCTTCTGTTAAATGGGGAGACAAGGAAATCCTTGAGGCGGATAAAACCGACTTTACCGTTTACCGCACAAGTGCTTTCGAGGCTGTTCCGGACATTAACATCACTCCCGCCAGTGTTCACCAGCAGGTGAAAGTCACTCGTAACGGCGATGTGTTCACTATTTTTGTCAAACCCGAATTGGGGGATGCAAAGACCTATACAATTACCTTTGCTGACAAACAGGATGACGATGCTTCCTTAACCGATGTCTCTCTCAAGAATGTTGTATTGACACCTGAGTTTGCCAAAGATAAGTTTACATATACCGTTTCCGGTTTAGCAATGCCTGTGCTTGAATTTACCAAAGCCAATGACCTGCAATCCGTTTGCTTTATGCATTCTGCGGACAGTGCTAAAATGGTTGTTACCGCTTCTGACAAAAAGACTGCCAATACCTATTACTTTAACTTGCCCGCTAAACAGTCTGATGCCGAGTTGGCTTCTTTGGACTTTGATGGTAAAGTCCAGAATAATCCTGCTACAGGACGTAAGGAAATTCCCGAACTTCCTGCTGTGGCACTATTTACTCGCAAAACCGCTACAGACTCTGTCGCACAAACGATTTCGACTGATTCTATCGAATGGCGCGTCTTTGGGGCGGACGGCAAGCAGAATATATATACATTTGTTACTACTGTGGACCGTGATCATGAGGCACGCTTGGCGGGAGTACTTGTTAATGGGGAAAACTATGATAAGTTTGATGCAGATGAGGCTCAAACCATTATTCCGACCGATTCTATGGTTAATCTTGAATTCATTGCAGCGAATCTTTATCAAACATTAACAATCTCACTACAGACAGCACAATCCGCTAACGCACCTGCTGTACGCCGAGCCGCAAATACACAGGCTATTGTCTTCAATGTTAATGTCCTCGCGGCTGATGGCACGACGTCCAAAGACTATACCTTCCGCCTTGAGGCTCCCAGAACATCGGACGCTACGCTGCAGGCGATTATTATTGGAAACGATACACTCACTAACATCACCAAAACAACGCACTATTCATTGACTGATGCGGACGGCCCGAAACGTGAGAAACCGGCAATGCCGAAGATTCAATACGTTCCTACAGACCCGCAAGCTGCCATCGCTGTTGCTCCTGCCGGGGTAAACGGAACGAACTATATCACCGTTACACCTGCTGACAATAGTGCCGAAGTTCAGTACGAACTTATTGTTGAAAGTAAATCAACCTATGCGCAATTGGACGGAGTTATGATTGACGGTACACCGCTCATCGGATTCGACCCTGACCGTTACTTCTACTCTGTCGAGGTTGAACCCGGTACACACTCTGTCATTCCGAGTTCACCTGATAAGTTCCAAACTATTTCGCAGGAGCAAATCGACAAGAACATCATTATCAATGTCGTGGCGGAAGACGGTATTCATTCTGAACGTTATGTCGTTGAATTGTACGAAGCATCCAAATCCAACAATGCTACCTTGCGCGGAATCAATATCAACGGTACACCCCTTGCTGACTTTGAACCGATGAATAATACTTATTCATACGATTTGGACCCCGTTACCAAAAAAGTGCCTGATGTACAGGGCGTTATGATGGTTGAAGGACAAACGGTTGCCATCACGACCGGCAAAAGCAAAGAAGGATTAGACCAGATTTATCTTAATGTAACCGCGCCGGACAACGAGGCTACTAACCACTACACAATCACGTTCCAACGCCAGATGTCGGATGATGTTACACTCAAACTTATTACACTTGACGGCGACTCCATTCATCTCTTTGACACGTTGTCGCAACCGTTCGACCCCGCTGTCAATATCTACAAAATCAACTTGCCTGTCGGAATGACGGAACTTCCGCCTATCTATGCGCAACGTAATATCAATCTGCAGAAAATGCCCGTCATTACTCTTTCCGATATGCAGGCGCAGATTACCGTTACTGCCGAAAACGGGAACCAGGGAGTATATACGCTTCTCTTTAATAAGACCTATTCATATGCCGATTCACTCCTTGCTGTTTATGCGGATAACAAGATCATCGACGGTTTCACTCCCGGCAAAACATATTATTCGCTCACTTTGCCTGTTGAGAAACCCGATTTCCCTGAGTTGACATGGGAAACCGCTACCGAGTATCAGGTCGTTAAACTTGACACACTGCATGTTGATTCGGTCAAGATGATGTGCCAGATTGAGGTCATTGCGGATACTACCGCACTCACCAAAGTCAAAAACATTTATACCATCACCTATGAGCGCGAGTTATGGGCGGTGGATACTCTGCAGATGATTTATGTCAACAATATTCCGTTGGACAACTTCTCTGCTAATCGCTTTGACTACTCGGTTATCTTGCCTGCTGGGACTACCGAAAGACCCGCAATCTCTTGGGATACCAACGATAAATTTAAGCAACGCATAGAAGCTGTTCCGTCCAAGGACTCGATTGCTACCAAATCGCTTAATGAGAAAGTGGATATTATCGTTACTGCCGAAAACGGCAAATCGCGGACATATACCATTCACTTCCCGGTTGAATTGTCTTCTGACTCAACGCTTAACTCCATTCTCTATGGTGGACAACCTATTACTCCTTTTGACGCCGAGGTGGACAACTACACGGTTTATTTGCCTGTCGGAACAAAAGACGTGCCGGTTATTACCGTTGCCAAAAAAGATGAGACCCAGCGTGTGGACATTAATATTCATGACTGGAAGGTCGTCATTGATGTCCTTGCCGAAGATGGGATTGCATCTATGCAATACACGATTGACTTCGTTCTCGCCAAGTCTGATAACGCGCAGCTGTCCGATTTCATTTGTCTGTTCCCTGACCATAGCGACTCGATTAGTGTCAAGCCCGATATCTTCGAGTACAGTGTATTGCTGCCTTTGGGAGTAGACACGTTGCCTGATATAGATGTCGTTAAAACAGACTCGTTACAATCTGTCAATATCTTGCCTGCACAGCCGACTACGGAAGGAACATACATTGCATCTGTTATCGTTACCGCTCCCGATGAGGAAACACAGCTTGAGTATCAGATTACGTTCTCTTTCAGCCGCAACAACGATGCTAAACTGACAATGATTTATCTCGATACTTTGCCTTTGCAGGGATTCCGGGCTGATTCATTGGAGTATAGTATTGTTTTCCCGAGTGGTACTACGCCCGAACAATACTACACCCTCGATGATTGCTCATACACTCTCTCCGACCCCTTGGCCGCCGATACCGCTTGGGTGGATGACAACCATACTGTCTTTATCGAAGTTACTGCACAGGATGGTACACGTAACACGTACTCTATTCACCAGACTACCGGCTTGTCCGATGATAACTTCCTCGCCGACTTGCGTATCGGCTCTGAGACTATACGCGACTTTGACCCCGAGACGCTCTTCTATACCTATTATATGATGCTCGGTAAATCTGCCTCACCCGAGGTTACTGCTGTTCCTCGCAGCGAACTCGCGGAAATCAGTATCAAACCGGGTGAAGCTATCGGCGACACTACACGTATTATTGTTACAGCCGAAAATGGCGACACACGCACGTATCTCATCCTCTTCGCTTACACCGATATTGATGATGCACAGGCTCCCAAACCGCAAGATGTCCTTGTTAAACGCATCTACGGCTCAACGCAAATCTTTGTCGCTGCCTTGCGTAGTAATGTCGCCTTCGCACTCTATGACCGGAACGGCCGACAAATCGAGTTCATACAGCAGCTACCGGCTTGCGACCCCAATGACGCTATTATACAGGTTAACGCGAACGGACAGGAGTGTTTCGTAGATGTCGTCCTTAATGAACATTCCGGAACGTATATCACCCTTAATCCCAATACGATATACTTCTACACCTTCTTCGAGAACGGCAAAAAACGAGTCGCCTCCGGCAAACTCGTTATCACTAATTAGTCGCTCCTTAAGAATATTATTAAGCAAAAAGTGCGGTCACAACGTATGACCGCACTTTTTTTTACCCCTGCTTCTCCCCTGCTTCTCCCCTTCCTCTCATCTTCCTCTTCCCTGCCTCCTGCCTTAACCATACAATAACCATACAATAACCATACAATAACCATACAATAACCATACAATAACCATACAATAACCATACAATAACCATACTATTACCATACAATAACCATACAATAACCATACAATAACCATACAATAAATTCATCGGAAACTCCTGATTGACTTTTTGAATGAAACTATGTCGTCTCGACATCTCCACATTACGAAAAAGTGCAGCCAAATCTATTTTTATTTGCATATGTCCCCAAAAAGCAGTACCTTTGCACGCATTATTTTTAATCTTTTATGTAACATGAACAAGATTCTTCTTTCATTCACATTTTTGTTGGCTTCGCTCTTTGTGTTTGGACAGGATGCCAACACCGGCGCAACTATGCCGCTCGAATCCGACACCGCTACTGCTGTTACGCCTCACGCTTCCGGTGTTGACCTCACGTATAACCTCGTTATCATCAACAAAACAGCCTCGAATTACCGCATCACTCTTGATAATCATTTCCTCGGAAAAATCGCTCCTAAAAAGAAACAGACACTCAAAGCGCAAACCGACTGGGCGGGCAAATTGGTCGCTGTTCAACTTGACGGATACGACATCATTCCATCCAAAATCATCTGGACGGTGCCTAAACAAACACCCGGAACTACTGTCACCTTCACGATTAACAAGAAATAAATAGTTACTTATATGACAACCCGCAAAATTATTCTCATTACTGCCTTCCTCGCTCTCGCAGTTGGCGTATTCCCTGTCCAAAACCAGAAATACCTGAACTACATTGCTAAATGGCGTTCCGTCGCTCTGCAGCATGAACGCGAATATGGTATCCCCGCCTCTATTACTCTGGCACAAGGATTACTCGAATCTGCAGCGGGTGGCTCGGAACTCGCACTCAAAGCCAATAACCATTTCGGAATCAAATGCACCTCTGAATGGATGGGCGATGTCTATCGCCATGATGATGACCGCCAAGCCGAGTGCTTCCGTATGTATAACGACCCCGAAGAGTCTTTCCGCGACCACGCGCTATTCCTCAAACGCTCACGGTATGCGCGGCTTTTTGAATTGGCAGTCACTGACTATACGGGCTGGGCGAAAGGACTCAAAGACTGCGGATATGCCACTGACCCCGCTTATCCACAAAAACTTATACGTATTATCGAGGAATACGGACTTAACAACCTCTCATCTGCTATTGCTGACCGGCAACCGGTCTCTAAAGACAACGTTGTCGTGGCTGTCGTCAATCCCGCTATTGGCACTTTCATTTCAGACCCCGAAGAAGAATATGTCCGCCCCCTTTCCGCTAAAGAGGAAAAGGAAGACTTTTATGCCCGTCACGGACGAGGCAAATGTAACGGCGTCAAATATACCGTCGCTCGGGAAGGGGATACGTATGCCTCCATTGCTTTCAGCTTGAATATTACGGAACGCAGTTTGCGCGAAATCAATGACGCTCTCGGGCGTACGCTCAAAGAGGGAGACAGAATATACCTTTCCAAAAAGAAAAAGCAGGCTGTTAAAGACCATGTCCGTGTTTGGGTTAAACCCGGTGATAAAGTGTGGGATCTTATTCAGCGCGAATGTATTACGGACGCTGCCTTCCGCGAACTGAACGGACTGCCTATTGATATCCGTATCTTCCAGACAAGACAGCAGGTTTTGCTGCGAAAAGAAAAAAAGTAATCACTATGAACCGACAAAACGCCTTGCCGATTGGCGACATCCTTGTACAATACTTGCGCGAATCAGGACTCGAAAAACCCCTGATGGAGCGGGAAGTTGTAGCCTCGTGGGGCGAAGTTATGGGACCTTTGGTGGCGCAACTGACACGGAAGATTGAACTTAAGGATGGAACACTCTTCATCCGGCTCAGTAGTGCTGCGCTCAAAGCACAGCTATTTGAATGCCGTCGTGACATAGTGCGTAAAATGAACGAGAAAGTCGGTTGCGAAATAGTTAACGATGTACGCCTCTTGGGCTGAAATGGCTATATGACAAATCTGTAAGCATGGTTTACCCGGATAATATAGAGCAGAAGATTGATTTCCAAATCATTCGTGAGCAACTGGATAAGTTGTGTTCTTCCTCTTTGGGACAACGGGAAGTGGGGGAGATGACTTTCATGACCGACTATCACGCTGTGCTGCACAGACTTCGTGAGGCTGAGGAAATGGTGCATGTGATGGAAGATGCCTCACTCCAATATCCCCGTGGGGAAATAAACGACTTGCGCGAACCGCTCATGAGGGTTAGGGTAGAGGGCTTGTATCTTGATGAACAGGAACTTCATGCACTACGTAACAGCCTTGATCATGCTGCGGCTCTGGAGCGTTTCTTCTTGGCTCTTGACCCCGTGCGATTCCCCCAACTGCAGACATTGCCGGTCAGAAACCTCAAATCTGCTGCCGCACAAACGGCAAGTGCTGTCCTGCAGCCTGTTATTGCTGCCATAAACCTCGCTATTGACCGTTTTGGACGCTTGCGTGATAACGCTTCTCCTGAAATGGCGCGTATCCGGCGTGAATTGTCTCAGGCACAAGCCGCTGTTTCAGGCGCGGTGGCGGCTATTCTGAAACGCGCACAGGCTTCCGGATGGATTGAAAAGGATGCTGCTCCTGTCTTGCGCGAAGGACGGCTTGTCTTGCCTGTTCCCGCTGCTGCACGCCGGAAAATCGGGGGAATTGTCCATGATGAATCTGCTTCTGGTAAAACGGTCTTTATCGAACCGCAGGAAGTAGTCGATGCAAATAACAGAATCCGGGCTTTGCAGGCTGAGGAAAACCGTGAACGCTTGCGAATCTTGCATGCCATCACCGCTGAAGTGCGCCCTTCCGTCCCGCAGATAATGCTCACGCAGGATTTCCTTGCAAAGGTGGATTTCATCAATGCCAAAGCGTTACTTGCAAAACAGCTTCATGCTATCGCACCGCACTTCGTTCCGACTCCGTGTCTCGACTTGAGAAATGCAAGACATGCTATCCTTTATATGCGGTTCCGGGAGGAAGGTAAAACAGTCGTCCCTTTGAACATTTCGCTTTCTCCTCAGCAAAATCGGATATTAGTCATCTCTGGTCCTAACGCCGGAGGCAAATCTGTCTGCCTCAAAACGGTCGCTCTTTGCCAGTATATGCTCCAATGCGGTCTTCCCGTGCCGGTTGAGGAAGATTCGCAAATGGGATTGTTTAGTCATCTGATGATTGACATCGGAGACGAACAAAGTATTGAGGATGACCTCTCAACATATTCGTCACATCTTCGTAATATGCGTCAGTTCGTTCGGATTGCTGACTCCAAAACACTCTTTCTCATTGATGAGTTCGGTTCTGGAACGGAGCCGCTCATCGGCGGTGCTATTGCGCAATCGGTTCTGACTACACTTAACGAACAGCAGGCACTTGGCGTTATTACGACACATTACACAAATCTCAAACACTTTGCGGAACAAACAGAAGGCGTTGTTAACGGAGCTATGCTGTATGACCGTGGACAACTCAAACCGCTCTTCCAGCTAAGTATAGGACAGGCAGGATCATCCTTCGCTATAGAGATAGCACGCCAAACGGGATTACCCGAAACGATAGTACGCAGGGCTATTGACTTGGTCGGAGAGGAACACATTGACTACGATAAACAGTTGCAGGATATAGCTCGCGACAAACGGTACTGGGAAAATAAAAGGCAGAATATTAAACAACGCGAGAAACATCTTGAGGAAAAAATCGCATACTACGAATCCGAGATTTCCGGCATCAAAGCCAAAAAGAAGGAAATCCTTGCACAAGCAAACAAGGAAGCTGCTGATATCCTCGCTAAATCGAATGCCACTATTGAAAGAACTATTCGCGAGATTAAAGAAGCAAAGGCTGACAAAGTCCGCACGCAGAAAGCACGCGAAAAAGTGGAAAAACTGAAACAGCAGACAAATAACTTCAACCAACAGCAGTCAACACCCGTAGCAGCTCCGGCTAACAATGCTGAAACCAAACGCTCCAACCGCGTCCTGCATGACTTCAGAGACCTCAAACCTATAGCAAAAGCGATGCCCTCCGCACAACCCTCTATCATCAATACGATTCGGCAGCATAAACTCGGATTTGAACGGACATTGGATATTAGAGGTATGCGCGTTGATGAAGCGTTAGAGACCTTCATCGCTTATTTGGACGATGCCATAATGGTCAACGCCGGTACTGTCACCATCCTTCATGGTACAGGAACAGGTGCTGTCAAACAGGTTGTGCGCGATCATCTGGCGGAACGTAATAAAGCCTTGCGCAAAAGAGGTGTCGGCGAATTGGTTTATCATGACGGTGATCCTGACCGTGGAGGAGCAGGACTGACAATCATTGAATTATGAGAAAGATATTTTTTTCTGTCATATTGGCACTCTGCCCGCTAATGTCGATTATGGCGGCAACTGACAGCGTACATGTCTCTCAACGCTATAGCCTGACAGCGTTGGTGGAGTATTCCTATAATAAATCGTGGGGGCATTTCGCTAACATTGATGCCAAGGCTCTGCTGCCTGTTAACCGGCATTTCGAAATGGCTCTTAACGCACAGGCTTCGTTTAAGAATGTATATACTTTTGGTGTGATTGCCCGCCCGAAATTCCCGTTGCCCTATGGCGAACTGTTCATCGATACAGAACTCTTGTACAAAGCTGTGATGCGGGTGCGGCAGATGGATTTTGCTATGGCGGTGTCTGTCGGTTATCGCTTTGATTACCTTTCCTTCCAAGTCGGTATGTTCAGCCGTGTTATGGGATCATATGACCGTGATTGGAATAGTGAGGAAGGTTATAACGTAGAACCCTTCAACTTGCTTTACCGTCTGGAAGTGTTCTGCCGTCCGCAGGCTTGTAACTGGAATATCAGTGCCGCTGTTGCCAACTGTGACGACTATAACTTCGAACGAATGTGGCAACCGCTTTTTATGCTTGGCGGGCGTTATGACGTGGACAATCACTGGCGCGTACTCTTGCAGGCGCAGTGCAAGCCCGCAGGGATGTTTCATCTTAATGCCGCTTTTTATGGCATAACCATTCGCACCGGATTTATGTATAAATTTTGATTGCTATGAAAACAATTAATTTTCACATACTAACGATTACCTGCCTTCTTGCATTTCTCGCTTCGTGTAATCCTAATTACGATATGAAAGGAATGTTTGACGGTTCCAGTATTCGTGTCGACAAACGCTTTGACGAGTCAATGAAATATAATAAACAAGTTGGCTATACTCACTGGATCGTGCCGGAAAACTATTCTGTCTATGTTTGCACTGACACGCATGTTGATTCCACCACCCGTAATATTGAGCAGTTTGTCAAACTGTATAAATCCGACCCGCAATGTCGGTTGGCTTTGCATCTGGGCGATCTCGTTAACGCAAATAATTACCATGACAAGTTCTTCAAAGCTGCCTCTGTAGAGCCTGGAGGATATGTTCGCGGTAAGGATACGATGTTATATACTATTGGTAATCACGACCTCTATTTCAACCAGTGGGAGAGCTATAAACGCTATGTTCCTGCATCCACCTATTGGTTTGATACACAAACCGCTGACGGAAAATTATTGGACTTGTATATCTGTCTTGATTCCGGCGAAGGAACGCTGGGCGTTGAACAGCTGAACTGGCTCAGACAGACATTGCAGACCAAATCCAACGAGCGGTACAGGCATATTATCGTCTTTACGCATACACATATGTTCAAGCAGGATAACTCGCAAGGACATTCCTCTAATTTCTCTATGGAAGAAACGTATGATATTACTGCGCTCCTGAGCAAATATCATGTGGATATGTATTTGTCCGGACACGACCATTATCGTGAAATCACTCATTATGGTGGGGTCACGTATATTACGGTTGATACCATGCAGGATCCTGTCGAACATCCGTATTATATGGTGGTCAATATGGCGGATAATATTGATTACCACTTCTATGCTCTACCTAAAAATAACAATATTGTAAATCACTAAATCGTAAATGCCATGTCTCTCTCATTCCTTTATTATGTTTTAATGCTCTTCACCCTTTCTACAGGGAACAATTCCGGGCAATTACGCAAAAACCCGATGTCTCACCTCGGCGCAGTGC
This sequence comes from Paludibacteraceae bacterium, assembly GCA_905235225.1. Classification (GTDB taxonomy): domain Bacteria; phylum Bacteroidota; class Bacteroidia; order Bacteroidales; family Paludibacteraceae; genus Colicola. The sequence goes on along the minus strand of CAJOKE010000015.1, from coordinate 42,261 downwards.
AAATATATTATTTCTACGACTCTCGGCTGCCAAGTGCTATCGGTGAAGCGATGGACGGACTGACACAGGATCTACTTAATAAGCAGTATGCCGAACTTGTGCAAAACGGCGACATCATCTACCATCAGATTGACCTTGCTTCCCCGGTCGGACAGCAGGTGGCTCATAAATGTAATATCACCATGACCGGTCTCGTCGTTGGAAGGCATACTCGCGTTGTTAATCTGACGCAGAACGGTTATTCCTATGCACGATCAGAACCTTTGGCGTTTCAGAAAAACCTCGCATTTCATATTAACCGCCTGCTCCCTGCTTCCAAAAGACCGGATTAGAGTCCCCTCAACATGCATCAAAAAAAGCTGTATTCCTACAGCTTTTTCGTGGAGCATAGGGGACTCGAAAATTGCCATGTTGGGCAATAATCGTTCGAGCTATGCGAGATAAGAACCGGGGGAGAGTCCCCTCAATATGCACCCCAAAAGCTGTATTCCTACAGCTTTTTTCGTGGAGCATAGGGGACTCGAACCCCTTACCTTAACATTGCGAACGTTACGCTCTACCAGATGAGCTAATGCCCCTGAATTCCGACTGCAAAAGTACTTCAATTACAGCATATATGCAAATATTTCTGTACTTTTGCAGCGAAAAGACTTATTTTTTCCCTAATTTTAGTACGATTGCGGATAATGGCGCAATTTGTATGTCCTCTTTGCTGAGGTCATATGCCTTACCGCTGATAATATCGTTTCCTTTGGTTTGATACTTCGTCAGAATTTCAGCGTAATGACTTGTCGGTATAGTCCGGGATTCATTGCTTGCGTTCAGGAATACATAAACCGCTCCCTCTTTTGTATAGCGGAAATACGAATACGTATTGTCTCTTGAGAAGAAATGCATCGTCTTGCCATAATGGATGATTGGCTCGTTTTTGCGGAATTGGAATAGTTTGCGTTGGAACTCATACATGTCTTTTTCTTCCGCTGTCAGTGTGTCTTTGGATGGTAATGGACGGCGCAGGGTAGAGTGTCCTAAAGACATGTCGCTTGAAATCATACCATATTCGTCCCCTGCAAAAATCTGGGGTATTCCGCGCATCGTGGCAAGCATCACATTTCCTAATTTCACGCGACGGGGGTCTTTGTCTTTGACAACATCGGCAAAGCGGTCTACATCGTGATTACCTACAAATAGCAGCAGCTTGTTTACATCTGCATACAGATAATCCATCGCTACGGCATCATATACACGGGTCAGTCCGTTTCCCCATCCGGAACCGTCGTTTTCTAACGCTTGTCGGATAGCTTCCTCTACAGGAAAATCCATAACGGTCGGCAGGTTGCTGTCAAAACCGTCATAGTTCTTGACGCCAGATTGCCAGTATGCGACTGCTGACGCAGGACGGGTCCAGCATTCACCGACAATATTTATGTTTGGATATTCTTCGCGGATTGCTTTTAACCATTCTGCACCGGGTAAACGCTCAATGTACGGATATGTATCTACGCGCAATCCGTCCAGATTAGCGTATTCTATCCACCAGATTGCCCACTGTTGGAAGTACTTGAGCAAATCTTTGTTTTCCAGATTCATATCCGGCATGGGCTTGTCAAACCAACCGCGGTTGCTCATCAAACGGTCATATTCGCTTGCATTGATATCGTAGTTGGCGGAGAATACATTCGGCGTGTTGGTGAACGTGTCAAATTGGTTGATCCAGTCACGATAAGGCAGATCTGCCATCCACCAATGTTCGCTGCCGCAGTGGTTCGGAACCATATCCATCAGTATTTTCAACCCTTTCTTATGTGCTTCCTCTACCATCGTGCAATACATTGCGTTGTCGCCGTAACGGGGGTCGATATGGTAGTAATCAGAGCATGCGTATCCGTGGTAACTCCATGCTGCTTCATTGTCGCCTAATAGGGGCGTTGGCCATATGGCTGTCGCACCGAGGTCGTTGATGTGATCCAAACTGTTGATGATACCTTGGATATCACCGCCCCAACGGCCGTGGACATTATTCTTGTCTGCTTTTTCTTTGGTGTCTTTGGTTGAATTGTTTTGCGGATTTCCGTCAACAAAGCGGTCACTCATAATCAGATAAATCACATCTGCCGAAGTGAATGATTGACGCTCGCGGCTTCCTTCACGCCGTGTTCCGATGCTGTAGTCACAAACAGCGCGTTTGCCGTCTTTTTGTATAAGGAAACGGTAGTTACCCGCCTCTTTTACATCCACATCTACAAACACATAGTTTTTTGACTCGGCATTGTGTTGACCGGTGATTACAATCCCTTGTGTTTTTGTGTCCCATTTTCCCTTGGATACTTGCTTGCTCACTGTTACTTGGGCATCGGCAAGATCCTCTCCGTAAAACATCAGCGTCAGCGGACAATGCATCTCTGTCCACCAACTCAAGGGTTCTACACGCGTTACTTTTGGGGCTGCCTTACTAATGGATAGTGAGCCGCCTAATGCGGCGATGGCGATTAATGCCAGACTTAAAATGCGTTTCATGTTATAGTTCGTTTATGTAGATTTCGTGGGTATGTCTTTCATCCTGGCGCAGTTGCAGGAAATGTTGCCACAACTTCTGTTGGTACTTGGTGCTTGTTTCAAGGAAATCCTCTGTTCCTTGGGCGTCTATTCGGTCAAAAACCAGACCGATTGTTATCTTGTGCGTGTCTAAAGCCGGTTGATATGTTCGCTCTTCTTTGCCTTCCATATACACTTCGCGTAAAATGTTTGTTTCGCTTAATCGGGACAGAAGCAAACTGGCTTGGCGGACTGGAATACCGTTTTCGATAGCTAATTCGCGTGCTGTCAGAGGCGGTTCTCCGTTTTCAAATCGTTTCACGATGGCCGCTAATAGCGACAGAGTTAGGAAGTCTTTGTACCGCCGCGACATATGTTCCAAGTCATGTTCGTATGCAAACAACTCGTTGTTCTGTATGGCATACGATGTCTCGGCACCGATCAGGATAATCAGGCATATCCATTTGACAATAATCAGCAGGATTGGTATGAACGCGAAGGCACCATATACTATGCTGGTCCGTGACAGGTATGCCACAATATATACCGAAAACGCTTCTATCAGCATTAGAAATACTGCCGTAATCAGACCGGGAATCAAGCCCGATATAAACCGTACTTTGGTGTTCGGTATAGCTATATACATCCACGTGAATACGGTGGTCGCCACTATAAATTGTATAAAGTTCAAACCGGCGTCACGGAATTGTGACAGAAATTTGAAAAACTCCCAGTTCTCGGCTGCTGTATGCAGGTAGATATTCAAACCAATGGTTACGATAATCAGGACGGGAATCAGAAACAATATCGCAATATAGGTTACTGACTGCCGTAATATGGAACGGCTTTGTTTTACGTTCCATATCTCGTTAAACGATTTCTCTACGCTTCGGAAAAAAGTATATACCGCACTGATGAGGATGATTATGCCGATTCCGATGAATACGCCGCCCGTGCTGGTGTCAAGATAGCGGTGTACTATTTCCATGATTGAGGGCATAAACTCGGACTTGCCGATGGCTGTCTCCGCCACTCGTTGTTCTATTAGTTCCGAGAATCCGAAGCCTTTCGCTATGGCAAGCACCATGGCAAGTATCGGCACGATCGCGAATAATAGGGAATAGGTCAAATGGTCGGCACGGATACTTAATGCGTTACTGCCGAAACTGCGGATTACAAGCACAATGGTCTTTAATACATGCACGCCGAAACGGCGGAATACTCCCATCTCAGCTTCATTCTTGCGCCATAGCTCATAATCTACATATTCTCGCGCATGCTTTATTTTCCCCATAGCACCGACAATTTCTGGTTAATTGCTGTATCAAGTTCCTGCTTTCCTGTGTCATTTAAAAAATAGCAAGGACCTGTAAGCCGGGTTCTGTCTTTTTGCCTTGCGGCTACTCAGGTTAGTCATTAATCTCGAACAAACATTACTGCCTGTTTCTCTCGCTTCCTACCCTCCGGCTCGACCGAGCAAGTCTCATTCGCCGGTTTACTTGGAATTGCAGCGCATAGTGTAGTCGTTTCACCCGCCTTAGGCGACTCGTCTCTGTACCAGGGACCCGGCATTACTGCCGGAAGGCCGTTAACCTCTATGCTGCTCTGTGCTGCCCGGACTTTCCTCTGCAAGAGGGATTAAGCGGCTTGCCGCTTTCTTCCGTCATGCAGCGACTAACCGGTCCTGCCATTTTATTTCTTTACTACAAACGACAACTTTCGTTGCCGCTTATGCCTGTGTTTTCGTTTCGCTTTTTTCGTTGAGCGTCCAAGTCGCAAGGCGACTTATTTATAGCGTAGTCCGTTCTGACGAAGAGCGGCTTACGGGAGTCGAACCCGCCTCCTCAGCTTGGGAAGCTGATGCACTACCGATGTGCTAAAGCCGCATGATTTTCGATGCAAAAGTACTGCTTTTTTTTTATACTCGCAAATTTATTTGCATTATTTTTGTTTTTTCACCTTTCATGGATATGAAAAGAGAGGACTTTTAAGCCCTCTCCCTTCTATTGTTCTGCAATCTGACTTATTTAATCATCGTTCCGATGGCATTGTAACGTACACCGTCACGGATGATAATCAGTTGTCCGTCCTCAATGCGTTTGGTCGTCTGTTCTACATTGCGGACGTCATCTATTCCCGAAGGAATGTCTTTTGTCAGTTGTACACTTACGTTGTCAATATGTCCGGTGGCAAATCCGCTTCCGGCTACGCTGCCGTCATATTTGATGGCAATGAACTGCGCATCTGCACTGACATCCTTCAGATCGATTGCATACGCATTTTCACCATAGCTCTCTGCATACGGCAGCGCTTCACCCAATGCGATAAACTCATTGTCGCCTTCCTCGATATAGCCGACATAAATAACGCTGCTGTTATTGGACTTGTAGTACAGTGACAACGTCAGGTCTTTTACTGCCGCACTGAATTCGGGCAGGGCTACAATCTGGACGGTCTGACCGAAGAATGCCAAACATTTGCCTTCTTCGCCATATGCTGCACCGCCGCTCGCTACTTGTGGATATTCGCCCGTGGTCAGTTTGGTCCAGCAATCCGGCAGACTTCCTGTAGTGGCTGCCTCAAAGTCCTCGTTGTAAGGTACACCGATGGCATCGCACAGGGTCGTGAATTCAACCGCTGCGCAGTATTCGCTTGTGCATGGTGCTGCTACTGCCACTTGAACAGAGTAGGGAGTAAAGGCATCCAGACCATCTACCGTCCATACATTCGCATCGGCATTGATTGTTCTGCCGTCGCACTTGATGGTCCATGCTGTTGCACCGTTCGCATCCCAACTGATGGTGACGCTTTCGTTGCTGACTGCCTGAACAGCCAATCCTGTCGGAGCCTCGCATACCGGCGTGAAACCTAAACGTATCTCATCGCCTTGTGCTCCTTCGCTGCACCATGAGCGCAATACAAACTCATACTCCGTGCCTGTTGTCAAACCGCTGACGCTCGCTGTGCGTACATTGGTTTCGGTCTTGGTCCAGTCGCTTACTGCCTCGCCTTTGGCTACAACCGCGTATTGATATATCTCTTCATCCTCGCCTTGTTCCCATGCGAAACTGCCGCTGTTGTAGGTCTGTGCTGTCTGCACAAGGTTCTTCGGATTGGCGCATGCTGCTGTCTTGGTTACTACCACATTGTCTATCAGCAATATGCCTGATGCAGTGCCGCCGCTGTAGCGGAACGCAATATTCGTTGCGGTTGCTGGAACACTCTTCAGATTCAACTCTACCAATTGGTAAGTAGAGGCTTTGTCTAATACCTGCAATGCCACGAAAGTGCTGGCGTCACTCGGGTCAGTCACATAACCGACTTCCGGTGTCGGATATTTGTCGGCGGTATATTCTTGATAATCAGTCGAGTTGCTGTAGTAGAACGATATACTTAAACCGCTAATCGGCTCTGCAAATTCCGGCAGACTGCCTACTATCGCGTTCGTTCCGCCCCAGAAATACAGACACTTGCTGCCTTTATAGGCGTACCATGAATATGTTTGGGGGTAACTTGCATCGGTTCTGCTCCAGCAGTCCGGCAATGCGTATGCCGTCGCGTTCTCAAAGTCCTCGCTCCACGGCAATGTGCTGATTGCACCGCAGGCGGTCTTGAAACTCTTTCCTACTGCTTCGCTCTGGTCATCGGCGGCGCAGTACGAACGTACATATACATCATAATTCGTGGCGGGATTCAGACCGCTCAATGTTACGCTCAGCGTGCCGCTCTCTGTCAATGTCGCCTTGCTCCAATCCGGAGTAGCACCTTGCACAGCTACTACATATTGATATTGTGTCTCGCCATGACCCGAAGCCGTCCATGTTAATGTAGCGGAATTTGCGGTAATCTCGCTTACCTCTGCCGACGCGGGTTTGATGCAGGACGGCTCGGTCTTGAAGGTTGCTGAAACGGCTTCACTCTGGTCATCGTCTGCGCAATATGCGCGTACATAGAATACATATTCCGTATCTGAACTCAAGCCGCTCAATGCAGCCTCTTTCTTGTCAACTTTCGTTGCACTTGCCCAATCTACCTCTGAACCTGTTTTGGCATATACATATTGCCATTGCGTCTCGCTCTTGCCTGCTTCCCAAGTCAGCTTGGCACTGTTCGCGGTCACTTCTGTTGCCTCGTTTATCTTGGCGGGCTTGACGCAGGATGGGGTCAGGAATACCGAAATGTCATCCAACGCGAATGAACCGTATGCACTTGCACCGCTTGTGTAATAGCGGAGAGCTATGTAGGCTGCCTCTGCCGGAGCCGCACTCAATGCTGCCTCAAAGTACTGGTAATCGTCATCGCCTTGTTCTAATGATGCCAATGCCACAAATGTACTTGCATCCTCAACGTTGGTCAGATAACCTACTTGCGGCGTTGCATAGGTGGTGTATGACGTATTTTTACTGGCTGTGTAATAGAACGATATACTTAGTTTGTTGATTGCCTCTTCAAACGGCGGCAGAACAGCCATCATCTCTTTGTTTCCGCCATAGAAACGCATATATTGGCTGCCGCTGTGTGCATAGTACGAATAGTTGTACGCATATGGGTAACTGCTTGTACTGATTTTTGTCCAGCATGCAGGCATCTTTTCGTCGGTTGCATCCTCAAAATCATATTCCCATGGCAGACTGCTGATCTCGCCGCACGGAGTGGTGAATGCTGCGGAAATCTGTTTGCTCTGGTCATCGGCTTTGCAATACGCGCGGACATACAGCACATACGGTGTGTTCGCTGCCAGATTGCTCAATGTCACAGAAGCGGTGTTCGTCAAACTGGCTTTCTCCCAGTCTGCCACACCACCTGCCGCTACACATATATACTGCCACTGCGTTTCCGTGCCGCCTGCTGTCCAACTGAACGTGGCACTCTTCGAAGTAATCGTTCCGGCGGTCAGCGCACTCGGCTTCGGGCAGGTCACTGCACCCGCCGACTCATACGTAAAAGTCGTCTTCGCAAGGAAATTCAGCGAACCGGCACTTCCGTAAGATACTTTGTTTCCGTAGGTCGCTTTGGTCGATGCTGTTCCGACAAATTTCGGAAAACCATATGCCCCTGTAGTGGTCAGCTGCTCTATCTCTAATAGCAGGTTGCCGCCCCCGTATGTGTAGTTCTCGCTGAATGTGAATGCCACCTCGTTGGACACAATGTTCAGCGTGCCGCTATACACATCCGTAAACGTTGCGCTCACAAATCCGGTCAACTGAGTGGCTTCTGTTTCCGCCAGACGAACCGTGTATGTCGCTCCGAAATCGATGGATGCTTCCCCTGCATAGAACTTGATGGCGGTGATATTCATTCCGTCCATGTTCTCCAATAGGTCAGCCGAGTAAATCATCTGGTTGCGGTTGCCGTTTTCATCGGCATATGCACCGTTGATCGGAGCGTAGTTGCTGTTGTTCGCTCCGTCCGCAACGGTCAGTTCGTCCGCGCGGACAATCGCTGTGCTGCACGCTAATGCTAACACAAGCACTGCAAATTTCATAACGTTCTTCATAATCTGTTTGTATTTAATAATAACTTTTGGTTTTGGCTATTTGATATACTTCCGCCCGTTCTGGATGACTATGCCTTTGTAGTCGCCCTCAACTTGCTTGCCGAGTACATCGTACATCGGTTTGGTAATGTCCAGACCAACGTATGCGTCAATATCTTCTATACCTTGTTCCTCATCTACATCTATCTCCGAAGTCTCTTCGCCGTCTGTGATGTAGGCGAAATAGGTCCATCCGTAAGCGTTGCGGTAAGCCTGAACACTCCCCTTCGGTACATTGCAGGGGACGTGGCGGCTGATACCGTTCACTTTGTTGAAGGTCGAACCCCATACCATGTCACCGCAGGTCGGAGGTACAACCGCATCACAGGTCACTTCTTCCAACGAACTTCCGTAATCAGAGTAGCAGTAGAATGCCGAGTTGCCGATTTTCTTCAGCGTGGACGGCAGATGGATATGCGCAATCCGGCAGCAGCCGATAAACGCCTGAAATCCTATCTCCTCAACGCCCTCGGGGATAACCACACCCGTTATATCCGGGTTGTAGTCCGTTCCGTTATAGAACGCCAGACTCCCGATCTTCACAACTTTATATACTACGTCATAATGCTCTAATTCGCCGTAAATCTCAATGTCGCCTGTCGCAAACGGAGATTCAGTCACCTCCATCAGTGCCGGCTCAAGGCTGGTTACACGGTAGTTCACATCTTCTACACTCACAATGTCACCTACCTTCACTTGTTGTGCCATCGCTACGGTACTTACCGCCGCCAACAGCATAATTAACATCTTTTTCATAACTATCTCGTTTCTGTGGTTAATTTCTGAAGAATTTCTTGCCGCCTTGGATAACAACACCTTTATAATTATTATTCACCGGCTGACCTAAGACATTGTACATCGGCTGGCTCAAATCAAGTCCCGCGCCCCCTTCTACCTCATCTATGCCTTGGACATCGCCTGCCTCGCCTAACATGTTGATAAGTTCCTTTTCGCTTGAGGTCAGGGTCTCATATGTGAATGGTGCGCAAATCAGACCGTTCAGCGTGCCGTGATACGTCTTGTTATCTGTGCAGGTCATCAGGAACGAACCGCTGTAGTACGGAATGAAATAACCTAACTGCTGATAGTCCATATCAAATCCTTCAAACTCCAACTTCATCTCTACCGAGGTCGCTTGAATCAGACCGGCTTCCGTGCCGTTCGTGTTCATGAAACTGCCCTCGCCGGTGTTCGCGCTGATCTCTACATTGCCCAACACATTGGAGTAACTGCCGCTCAAGGCAAGCTCGCGGTCGGCATACACTACTATCCATGGCTCAGGAAGCCCCGTGCCGTTCTTATCGCCGGTCTCGAACATCACAAGCCATGCGTATTTGCCTTCAGAACTCTCCGAAGCGATATAGGCGGCGTTCATGCCCCATACATTCATCTCTATCGTTCCTTCCGGCAGCGGAGCGGACTTTGTTGTGAACTCATTGCCCTTCACATACTCTGACAGCGGATAATATAGATTGTCCTCTGCTTTCTCATATGCCGCTACTTCCCATGTGTAGGTACCGCTCGGAAACTGCTTCGCTAACTTGCTTTCGCTCGTGGTGTAACTTGCGTACTTCGTTCCTGCCTCATACACATTAATATTATAATAGGCTGCGGCGGTCGCGGCTTTCCAGCTGAACTCCACATTGTCGTCCTTGATGACTGTTGCTTTCAGGTCTGTCGGGATATAGTTGTTTGTTCCTACCGTGAAGTAAATCTTTACCTCCGAACCCATCGGCTCGTTCTTCCCGTTTACGTATTGCGCCGATACACTGTACGTGCGCCCCTCTTCTACATTCACTACTAAAGGCATTTCCGGAGACACTTTAGACTTGTTGTTGTCGTATGCCACTACCGAACCGGACTGTACGCTCATGTACAGATGCACTCCCGCTGGCAGAGACGGCTTCTCCCATGTGATGGTTGCTGTCTTCTTGTCCGCTGCCACTTCGGCTTTCAGGTTCTTCACAACGTTGTCGTATATCTCGAACTTCAGTTGCGCGCTTTGTTTGTTTACGGTCGGATTGCCGTTACCGTCATACAGGTACTCCTGTATCTGTACATAATACGTTCCGGCACGCAGCGCATAATACATTACATTCCCTTTCTCTACATCGCATACACTCTGCTGCCATATGGCGTCTTCGCCTTTCTGAATGCCGTTCAGACTGTTCAGAATCCAATATGTGCTGATGTAATAATGGCTTTCTACATCGCGGTCCTCATATTCGTCTTTGAATGTCACACCGTCCAGATAAGTAACGTAGTCTGTTTCCGAGAAACTCAATGTCGTGCCGGCAATGAATTTGCCGCCTTCTGTCCATAAACTGTACGCAAAACCGCCTTCCTCGGCAAAACCGAAGTACCACCAGTCAAACTCCGCGCTGTTGTACGTTGTCTTGCGCAGATTCAACTCTACAGGTACTGCTTTGTTCACGGACGGTTTGTCCACATGAACGTTGCCTGTCTGGAACTCAAAACTCGGAACTGCTTCCGCCGCACTCATCGTGATGGCTACCATCACCGCGCAAAATAAAGTCATCTTCTTTTTCATGATCTTGTATTTATATGTTGCTGTTTGTTGTCTCTTTATATGTTGCTGTTTGTTGTTGTCTTTTTATATGTTGCTGTTTGTTGCTGTATTTATATGTTGCTGTTTGTTATTGTCTCTTTATATGTTGCTGTTTGTTGTTGTCTCTTTATATGTTGCTGTTTGTTATTGTCTCTTTATATGTTGCTGTTTGTTGCTGTATTTATATGTTGCTGTCTGTCATATATATTCCCCCAAAATCGCAAATGACAAAATGCCTCTCTGCCCTTGTCTTTTTCTTGTGCCTCAGTCCCGACCGTCCAGCCGGTTTCTTTCCTTTGACACGCTTGTGTTATCGTAGTGTAATCATTTTAAGAGTGTGCAAAAGTACAACTTTTTCCCCATATCTGCAAATTTTTGCTGCAATTTTAGATTTTTTTAATACATTTGTTCTTCTTTTTCCCGTTTTTCTAAACGTTTTTCTATTTCTATCCCATCCTTCCTTTCTGCATCCTTCCTTTCTGCATTCTCCCGTCTCCTTCTCTTCATCTCTCCCGTCTCCTTGTCTCCTTCTCTCCCGTCTCCTTGTCTCCTTCTCTCCTTCTCTCCATCTCCCCCGTGTCGTTATAACGTCATCCCGTCAGCCCGTCAGTACGAAAAAATAATCACTTTCTTCTCCAAAATTTCCCCTCTCTTTCCGACTTCTTCCCAAAGGTCGCCCAAAGGTCACCCAAAGGTCACCCAAAGGTCGCCCAAAGGTCGCCCATAAGTCAAGCACAAGTCCCCCAAAGCTCATCCATAGGTCATAAGGCATAGATAAATAATCTCTGAATACTTGATAAACACTCAAAAAATCCCCGCCGACTGACCTGATACCTTGTATCCCTATAAATATAAACTCCACATGGTATTTTTTTACAAATCCTCATTTTTTTTTTGCAAATTATTTGCATATCTCCGAAAAAAGCCGTACCTTTGCGCGCTGAAAACTTTTTGGCATTTTGGCAGGAATTGCATTTGCTGTTTGTTACCGTAATTCCTGCATGTAACACCTTAAATATAGTATCTGTCAGGCACAAGTGGCTCCGCTGCTTTGTGGCGATGGTTATTAGTATAGTATTGCCCCAAACGGCCAACAGCATCCTCTGAATTGAAAATAGAAATACATGTCATTCGAACAATTGAATTTCGGTACATATTGCATCGTTAATCTGTCACGTTTAAGAAACACAACATAAACAATAATATCTAAAAACTTTTAAAGGTATGAAAAAACTAAACTTTTTAACACTCCTGCTCACGGTGCTATTCTGCCTGCCGTGGACAATCACTGCCGCCCACGCGGATGAACTCACCGTCGCGGATGGAACGGATACTAACGAGTATCTTCCAGTATATGGATGGTATGCAGATACTGGTTTCAAAAACCAGTTCATTTATTCTTCGTCTCGATTGAGCGGTATACCAGAAGGAAGCACTATTAGTGGAATATCTTTTTATTCAGCGACTTCTACTCTTATAGTTGGAACGACTGCTAAGATTGTAGTTAGAATAGCGGAAATAAGTAATACTACCTTTTCATCTGCCACTTATTATACTCCGACATTCACGGAAGTGTATAATGGAAATTTTAATACATTGACTACAAGCGGTTCAGATAAATTATTGGTTCTTAATTTTTCTTCGGAGTATGAATATAATGGTGGAAATCTGTTAGTAGAAGTACAACTAAGTCCTAAAGGTTCAAGTGCTCCTAACTCGTCATTTTATGGCATATCGGATACTGGTAATGGCTTGAATGGATATAATGCTTCGTATTCTAATAAGTCTATACGGAATTTCTTACCTAAGGCAACCTTTACATATACAGCAGCTGCTCCGGTCACATGCGCCAAGCCTTTTGACTTGACCAATACGGCATTGAACGCAAGTTCGGCTACGTTCACATGGACTGCTGGCGGCAGCGAGAGTGAGTGGCAATACCTCTGTTTACCAGCAGCAACGACTTTGAGTGATTCGCATATTGGGAGAGTGCTTCCGTGCAGACCACAACTTCGGCTGCGGCAACGGTGGACGGACTATCGCCTACCACGAATTACAAGTTCTATGTACGCGCTAATTGTGGCGCAACCGATGGTGTAAGCAAGGAAATCTCTGAGGCTTTCACTACCCCCTGCGCTTCTATCACACTTCCATGGTATTTGGATTTGTCTGATGCAACGAATAATACTATTTTGGATTGTTGGGATATTTCCGGTTCTACAAGTACTACAAAATCAGGTTCGGGTTCCTATAATATTTGGGGTGTATATTCTGCTGGCGGAACTAAAATGTTACGCATGAATAACTACAGCGTAGCAGAAGGAACAGCATTAATTAATACTCCGAATATAGTAGTTCCGAATGACGGGAAAAACTATGAATTGGCTTTTGACTATGAAAATAGTGCATACAAATCCACTACAAATTTGTCATTCTCTGTAAAAGTATCAAAAGACGGAGGTTCTACTTTTACCGAATTGGCAACCTACGCAAAAAACAGTGGTGTAGCATATGATGGAACTCCGGAAGATTTTGACGAGGCTACCATTAGTCTTGCGGACTACGCCGGAGAAACAATAATTCTTCAATTCTTTGCATACGCCAATTATGGCTACGGAGCAATGTTTGTGAAGAACATCCGTATTATTGCAGCTTCTTCTTGCACCAAACCTTCTGCTTTGGAATATTCCAATGTAACCGCTAACAGCGCAACTCTCTCTTGGACCGCAGGCGGCAGCGAGACCGCATGGAATATACGCTATAAGGCAGACGGTGATGCAGATTGGAGCGAGGTGGCTGCAAACACCAATCCATTCACACTTTCAGGTTTGAGCGACAATACCCACTATACCGCTCAAGTGCAAGCTGATTGTGGTGGCGAGCAAAGCGAATGGAATAGTACTGCTGTTTCTTTTAGCACAAATGCTGTAGCTCCTTGGTCTGAAGATTTCGAAGCGCAAGCGATTAATCAAGTGCCAAGTGGTTGGGATAATTCAGCTTCCACAGCGACAACAGCAAGTCAATCTGATAAACCGGCTATTTGGAATGTATATCAATATCCGTCCGTAACAGGCAATAAGATGATTCGTATGTTTAATTACTATGCGCAGTCAGGTATCGCCCTCATCAATACGCCTTCTATCTTAATACCGGCATCTCCCGCATATGAGTTGACATTTGATTATGCGCATAATGCTTCGTGCGGTGCTTTCTATGTAAAAGTTTCCACGGATGGCGGCACTACATTCTCCGAAGGAGTTCCATTCTCTAAGGGGAGTGGAAGTGACAAAGATAATCCGGGTTTATTCACAGAAGCAACAATAGACTTATCTGCATATGCAGGACAGACTATTATTATACAGTTCTATGCCAATGCTAACTTTGATAATGGTTCTATCTTTGTGGATAACATTGACGTCCATGAAAAACCATCGTGTGTTAAACCGACAGGATTAGGTTACTCGGCAGAGACAGCTGAAGGTGCTACTCTCGCTTGGACTGCCGGAGGAACTGAATCGGCATGGACAATTGAATATTCAACTGTTTCAGATTTCAGTAGCGACACACATGAGGTTTCTGCAAGCACCAATCCGTTCACTCTGACAGGACTGATAGAGCAAACCACCTATTATGTGCATGTTAAAGCTGCTTGCGATTCGGAAAACGCAAGCGATTACAGCGAAGCGGTCAGCTTCACAACCAAATGTGCTACTATTACATCATTCCCATGGACTGAAGATTTTGAAGACGAGACAAATGAAACCAATGTGGCATGTTGGGACAACTCAGCTTCTACTTGTTTCTCGAATACCGGTGGCTCTACTCCGTCAAAATATGTTTGGGGGGTAGTAACTGCAAGTGGCAATAAGTTAATATACATGCGTAACTTCAACGTGAGAGTAGGTACCGCGCTTATTAACACGCCGAGTTTCACATTGCCTTCCGATAAGAATTATGAGTTTACGTTCAAATATTCACATTTAGCAAGTTGTGATCCATTAGTAATCAAAGTATCCGAGAATGGCGGTGTATTTAATGCTGTTGCAGGTGCTTCATACGCCGCAAGCGGTTCTACAAGCTATTCTGATCCGGGTGTCTTGACAGAAGCAAGCATTGACTTATCCGCATATAAAGGAAAGACTATCGCATTGCAATTCTTTACAACTGCAAATTGGGGAGAGGGTGCAATTTGGGTAGACGACCTGAGTATTCATCTGGCTCCTTCTTGCTTCAAACCGACTCTTAATGAGGCGAGTGCTATCACCCCCGAAGGCGCAACCTTCACTTGGACTGCTTCGGGCAAGGGCGAGACACAATATCAATATATATGCGTGCCTACGGGCGAGACACCGAATTGGAGTGCCGCTACGCTTACAAGCGCACTGACGGCTACTATATCCGACAAGGCTGCCGGTACGTATGATTTCTATGTACGTTCGTACTGCGGCACAGACGACCAGAGCGAGGCAGTCAGCAAGTCCTTCACGACGGCTACAGTTCCTGCTCCGACAGGCGTAACCGTCACCGGCATTACCAACAACAGCGCAACTGCTTCTTGGACGGCTCCCGATGTAACGTACCCGGTACAATATCAGTGGAAGACCAGCCAAACAGGCTCCGAATGGAGTTCACCGACTGCGGCACTTAACGCTGCCATCAGCGGACTGGCTGCTAACACAACCTATACAGTCTATGTGCGTTCGTACTATTCGGCAGGTGTACAAAGTGCCGAAGCAACACAGACCTTTACCACTGCTTGCGACCCCACAACCGTCGATGCAACGCATCCGTTTGTGGAGAACTTCAATGGTCTGACCACTTCCGGCGAAATCCCCGCTTGCTGGGACAACAGCGAAGTGGAACTTGTTCCATATGCCACCACGCCAAGTGCGGACCGCAAATGGAGTTATTTCGCTACAGGACATGAAGGCAAATGTGTGCGATATAACTCAGAATCTGTCAGCAACGGTGTAGTTAATGTTTTGGCAACCCCGCAGATTATTCTGAATGCAGACGCAGACCTCACCTTCTGGGCGAAGAACCCGACAGGTGGCGACTACAAAGTGCTAATATCTGTAAATGATGGCGCACGCGAAAATTTGATTATCGATTTGACAGGTATCGCTGATTGGACCAAACAAGAGGCTCCCCTAACTTATTCAGCAGGCACTAAAGTACAGATATTCTTTGTAGGAACAAGTAACTATGGCAATAGCAGTTCTTATCTCTATTTGGACGATGTACAAATCAATCCGATTACTTGCCGCAAACCTGCCGCTGACCCCGTTGTCGCTGAAAAAGACGAGACACACGTTAAAATCACTTGGACCGCCGGTGGATCCAACACCCAATACCAGTTCTGCCTCGTGCCGCAAGGCGAGACACCTGTTTGGGATGACGAAAATATTATCGCCGATCTGTACAAGACATTCACAGACCTGCCCGCGGTTACATCCTATGACTTCTATGTCCGCACTTACTGCGATGAACTCAACCAGAGCGAACCGCGCAAAGTCTCCTTCCGTACATCCTGCGGCACCTTCGCGCTGCCGTTCGAAGATAACTTTAATTCCTTGGCAGACTTTACCCTTCCTGAGTGTTGGGATAATACGGAAGGTTCAATTGCAGAGGATCATAATAAATGGCGTTCATATAGCAAAGCAATGCGCTTCAATTCTGTAACCAATGAAGTCGGTGCCACTAACGTACTGGCTACACCGTACATCCAATTGGGCGATCAGCTTAACCTCTTGACATTCCTGTGCAAGAACCCCACCGGCGGCGACTTCAAAGTCCAAATCCAAGCTGAAGATATTGCTCGCGAAGACCTCATCACAGAACTTACCGGCATTGCTGATTGGACTATGAAACATGCCGAAATTCCCGCTAAGTTCAATAACAAGAAGGTGCAGTTCTTCTTCTGCGCAACAAGTAATAATGGTGATCAAAATGCCTACATCAGTATTGACGATGTCCGCGTTTCTCGCGGTGTCGCCTTCGTGGATGGAACGGCCGACTTTGAATCACGCCTCGCTTCACTCATGAACGAGCAACTCGATGTATTCCTCACACGACCCATGCAGTTTGACGGATACTATAACACCCTCACTCTGCCGTTTGACTTGACCGCTGAACAACTGGCGGATGCACAATGCCCGCTGAATAACTTCACCGTCAAGTACTTCGATTATATGGAAGTTAATACTGATAACGAGTTGATCGTTTCTATCGCGCCTACCTCTGCTATTACCGCGGGTGTTCCTTACTTCGTAATGTATAATGGCAATCTCGCTAATGGCAAACCGTTGTTCTTCCGTAACGTAACCATCACAGCAGCTTCTCCGTCCGAAACAGTATCGGAAGATATGACCTTCCACGGCGTATTTAATAATGTCGCTCTGCAGGCACAATCGGAAACATCGTATAACATCATCTATCTTGGTCGTGGTAACCAACTCTACTGGCCTGCAACGGCAAATACAGTGAAAGGTTTCCGTGCATACTTTACTACGGCTACATCTAATCCTCGCTTAAGTCGCGGTATGTCCATCCGACTGGTTGAATACCAAGATACTCCGACCGATGTGCAAAACATCAATGCCGACCGGAATAATACGCTCAAACTCCTGCAAAACGGACAACTCATTATTATCCGCGATGGCAAACAATATAACGCTATGGGACAAGTGATTGAGTAATCAATCGCTTGCCCCGCAGCGGCGGCACTGATAAATCTGAAATCCTTATAATTGCTGAATAGTATAATAACTTAATGATTATGAAAAAACATTATAATATCCCCCGCACGGAAAAATATATCGTTGTCGGAATCAATGCCATCTGCGGTGGCTCAAAACCTTTTGGTACTCCCACAGGTGGTTCTGAAGAACCGATCTAAATCACACGGACTACCTCATCCCCTTTTGTGATACGCCATGCTGTGCCGATTGCTTGTCGTAATCACGTTATCACGAAATCTCGCCACCCCCAAAACTAAGAAAAAAGTGCCTCACCGCACTTTTTTCTTGCATATATCCTTTTTTTGTTGTACCTTTGCCGCCGAATTAGAATAGGAGGCATATTATGGAAGCCGTTCAACAACAGTATGGATTAAACCCGATGCAATTACATCTGGTTAGTATGCTGAATTATAATAATACGAAAGATGCAGAACTAAGGTTGAAGAAGGCTTTGGAACAATTCTATGCGTCTGAGTTTGAAAATATGAAGGCTTCAATGTTTGCCAGCGGTGAATTGACCGAAGAACAAATTGAACACGGAGCTGCAACCCATTTCCGTACTCCGTACTGATATGAATATCGTTCTCGATTCGAATGTGCTACTGCAAGTCGCTTTTACTCAAAAGCCGCTTAGAATTGTCTGGGATAAACTGCTCTCTGGAGCCTATACTCTATGTGTAACGGAAGATATCCTATATGAGTATCAAGAAAAAGTGATAGATTGCTTTCATAATGAACAATTGGCAAATCTATTAATTAATACATTACTCAATTGCGAATATATAAAACGCGTTGAGACCTTTTTCCGATACAATTATATCCAAACAGATAAGGATGATAATAAGTTCGTGGATTGCGCACTTGCATGTAATGCACGATATATCGTGACCGAGGACAAACATTTTGATGTATTGAAGAATTTACCGTTCCCGAGAGTGGATGTAATAAGTCTTCACGAGTTTGTTGCTATACTTCAGACTCTTTGAGGTACTGAATCAGAATGTGATTACAGTGCATGATCGAATTATTATGATATATATCTTGGCACTATGCCTCTTGCCACACTGCACCCGATAGGCGAGAAATCGGTGCAAAAAGATAAAGTGAATGTGAACAGGAGAGTCGAAGAAAGTGAAGTAAAAGAAAAAATAGATAGAAACTATGGAAACAATAACGATTAAATACAATCCTGCGGATGCACTTGCACTTTCCGCAATTCAGTTGCTACAACGAATTAAAAGCATTAAGGTTGTTAAACCAAATGAAGAAATCGTCCCTAATGATGAGACATTAAAAGCCGTTGAGGATATTAAAAAGGGCAAAGTCTATCATGCAAAAAATACAGAGGAGCTTTTTCAACAAATTTTAGGTTGATATGTTTGAATTAGACTATACCGGCAAGTTCAAAAAGGATGTTAAAACTTGTCAAAAGAGAGGCTATAATTTGGACTTGTTGCGAAAAGTTATCAAACATTATGATGTTCAGGAACGAATTAGGTTGGTTTCATTGGCAAGAACAGGAACACATTCGGATCTCCTTAGCAAGAAATAGCAATATATAACCGCAGAAAAATAATAGCAGCATGAAAAAAATCTTTCTCTCAATCTTGGCACTATGCCTCTTGGTATATTCCGCTAATATCTTCGCCGCAGTCGGCGATGTCTTTGTGGACGAAAACGATGTCTCTTACGAGGTCACCGGTGCCGCAACCTGCAAAGTCGTAGGCTATGAAGGTACGAACCCCAATGTCGTTATCCCTTCCCCTGTTCAGGCTGGCGATGCCGGCAAGTTCCGCGTAACACTCATTGACTATGAGGCGTTCAAGGACAATGAGGTTATCGAGACGGTCGTCATTCCCAAATCCGTCACTACCATCGGCATGGATGCCTTCTATAACTGCAAAATGCTCTACAAAGTCATCTTTGAAGAGGGCGGAAAACTCGATAAAATCAATGACTACTCCTTCTATAACTGCACCGGACTCATTGATATAACCATTCCTACATGGTTTGAGAGTGTCCAATATGACCCCGAAGAGTTCCCAAAAATCGGCAGCCAGGGAAAGGCGTTTGTCAATGTGCCTAATATCATCTATAACGGTAAACGTACCCCGCAAAAAGATAAATACTACGGCTGGGGTGCAAAAAATGTCAATGGTATAGTGGATGGCTATCTCGTTTATCCTGAGGGTGATACGGACAAAACCGAAGTCATGCTCTGTTCTACTGCTGCCAAAGGGGCTATCGTCATTCCCGAAACCGTAACCACATTGAGGGCAAATGCTTTTGCATCCTGTACACGAATTACTTCAGTGGTTATTCCTGCTAATGTGACATCCTTCGGCTCTCAAGCCTTCTCGGATTGCACTTCCCTCACTTCTATCATCTGCAAGGCGGTCGATGTGCCGGATTGTAGCCACTTCCCTAGTTATGCTCCTGCCTTCAAAAACGTCGATAAATCTATTCCTGTCTATGTTCCCGCCGAGTCTGTCGGGGCATACAAAGCGGCTGACGGATGGAACCAGTTCCCTAACATTCAGGCTATTAATGAAGACATCATTGACGATTTGACCAAATACACCGTCACCACTTCCGTCAATGACGAAAAGATGGGAACCGTTACTGCCGGCGGTAAGTACGACGGCGGTTCTGATGTCAAGATTGAAGCCACCCCCAACGAGGGTTATATCTTCCTCAACTGGTCTGACAATAATACCGAAAACCCGCGTGTCATCAAACTTACGCAGGACACCAGTCTCGTGGCTCTCTTTGCCGAGGACAAAGGCGTAACCTACAAACTCATCGTCAATGTCAATGACCCTGCCAAAGGATATGTCATTGGTAATGGCGGACAGAAAGTCACAGAAACAGAGTATCCCGAAAATACAGAGGCTATCATCACGGCCGTACCTGCCGACGGCTATATCTTCGTTAAATGGTCGGACAATAATACCGATAACCCGCGCAAGATTATGATGACAAAAGATATGACGCTGACCGCATACTTTGACCTGCCTCCCGTGACCCGATATATGATTACGGCAGAGGTCAATGATGAAACAATGGGAACGGTTACCGGTGCAGGCGTCTATGACGAAAACGCCGAAGTGACACTCACCGCCCTTCCTAATGACGGATATGTGTTTGACCAATGGTCGGACGGTGTCAAGGACAACCCGCGTGTCTTTCCTGCTACAGCAGATGCTACGTTCACTGCCGTGTTCAAACAACAGGAACAAGGCGTTGAACACTTCTATGCTGCACCCGATTTGTCCCAACCTATGTTCAATGTACTCGGACAGGAAGTGGATGCCGCATTCCATGGTATTGTAATCCAAAACGGACATAAGTATGTGCGATAACAACTTTGATACATCTGTAAAAAATACCAATACAATTAAACCATAATTTATCATGAAAACACAAGTGATCATGCAGCAACTGGCTGCGAAACATCCCGGTGAGGCGGAATACCTCCAGGCGGTGGAAGAAGTATTGAATTCAATTGAAGAGGTGTATAACCAACACCCTGAGTTTGAAGCGGCTAAAATCGTGGAACGCATGGTGGAGCCGGATCGTATCTTTACCTTCCGCGTGACATGGGTGGACGACAAAGGACAAGTGCAGTCCAACCTCGGTTACCGTGTACAGTTCAACGCGGCTATCGGTCCGTACAAAGGCGGGTTGCGTTTTCATAAAGCGGTTAACCCCTCTATGCTCAAGTTCCTGGGATTTGAGCAAACATTCAAGAACGCCCTCACTACTCTCCCGATGGGTGGGGCAAAAGGCGGTAGCGACTTTGACCCCGTCGGTAAATCCGATGCCGAAATCATGCGCTTCTGTCAGGCGTTTATGCTGGAACTTTGGCGTTGCATCGGTCCTGACCAGGATATACCTGCAGGCGATGTCGGCGTAGGCGGACGCGAAATTGGCTTCCTCAATGGTATGTACCAGAAGCTTGCCTGCGAATACCATACCGGTGTACTGACCGGAAAAGGCATGACTTGGGGCGGTTCTATCCTGCGGCCGGAGGCTACCGGTTATGGTGCGTTATACTTCACACAGCACTTGCTCAAAAAAGCCGGACATGACATCGTTGGCAAGAAAGTCGCTGTCTCTGGCTTCGGTAATGTGGCTTGGGGGGCTTGTAAGAAAGCCACGGAATTGGGTGCCAAAGTCATTGCTATCTCTGGACCGGACGGCGTTTGCGCTATCCCTGACGGTATCACACCCGAAATGATTGACTATATGCTTGTTATGCGCTCATCCAACCGTAATAAAGTACAAGACATGGCGGATAAATTCCCTGATAAAGCTTTCTTCACGGCTGGTAAGAAAGCGTGGTCTGTCCCCTGCGACATCGCACTGCCTTGCGCTTTCCAGAATGAGTTGAGCGAAGATGATGCCAAAGAACTGAAAGCAAACGGATGCTGGTGCTGCTGCGAGGTATCCAATATGGGCTGCCAACCCGGTGCTATCAATTACTTCCAGTCGAATGGCGTACTCTTTGCCCCGGGTAAAGCGGTTAACGCAGGTGGCGTGGCTACCAGTGGTCTCGAAATGACACAGAACGCACAGCACCTTAACTGGAAAGCCGAAGAAGTAGATGACAGACTGCACCATATCATGGAGTCTATTCATGAGCAATGTGTGCGCTTCGGTACACGCCCGGACGGTACCGTGGACTATGTCAAAGGGGCTAACATCGCCGGCTTTATGAAAGTGGCGCAAGCTATGCTGGAGCAAGGTATTATTTAATAACGGTTTGACATCACGTTATCACCACATAACGAATATACGGTATGTATAACGATTTTCAAAAACACCTGCAAACCACTCTCCAAGAAATCAAGGATGCAGGATTATATAAGAACGAACGTGTCATCATCACACCGCAGTCTTCCGCCATTAAGGTGGAAGGCGGTGTCGATGTCATTAACTTCTGTGCTAATAACTACCTCGGTCTTGCTGATAATCCTGAACTCATTCAGGCAGCTAAAGAACGTATGGACTCCCGTGGCTATGGGATGGCTTCCGTCCGTTTCATTTGCGGAACGCAGGACACACACAAACAGCTCGAGAAAGCCGTTTCCGATTTCTTTGGTACAGAAGATACCATCCTCTATGCCGCATGCTTTGACGCTAACGGTGGCTTGTTTGAACCCTTGCTCACCGAGCAGGACGCCATTATTTCCGATGCGCTGAATCATGCCTCGATCATTGATGGCGTGCGCCTCTGCAAAGCCGTGCGTTATCGCTATAAGAACGGCGATATGGCCGACCTTGAACAGCAACTTATAGCCGCACAGGCACAACGCTTCCGTATCATTGCTACCGATGGCGTATTCTCTATGGACGGTAATGTTTGTCCGCTCGACAAAATATATGAACTCGCACAGAAATACAACGCCTTGGTAATGGTGGACGAAAGTCACTCTGCCGGCGTGGTCGGTAAAACCGGACATGGGGTCACCGAATTATATAACATGCGCGGTAAAGTGGAGATTATTACCGGCACGCTCGGTAAGGCATTCGGCGGATCTGTCGGTGGATTCACTACCGGACGCAAAGAGATTATTGACCTTCTGCGCCAGCGCAGTCGCCCGTATCTCTTCTCTAACTCTATCCCGCCGATGATTGCGGCTGCCGGACTCAAGACATTTGAATTGCTGACACGCGATAATACCTTGCAGGATCGGCTTCATGCTAATACAGACTATTTCGTTACACGCATGAAGGCTGCCGGATTTGATATCAAACCCACTCAATCCGCTATCTGTGCCGTTATGCTTTATGACGCACGGCTGTCACAGGAGTTTGCGGCCGCTTTACAGCAAGAGGGAATATATGTAACAGGTTTCTATTACCCCGTTGTGCCGCAAGGACAAGCACGTATCCGTGTGCAACTCAGTGCCGCACACACAACCGAACAATTGGATAAAGGTATAGCTGCATTCATTAAGGTTGCTAAAGCTCTAAATGTATTATAACACCTATGAAAGCATTAGTCAAAAGATATCCCGATTATGGCATTTGGATGGAAGAAGTGCCTATGCCTCAGGTCGGCGTGAATGATGTCCTTATCAAAGTCAAAAAAGCCGCTATCTGTGGTACTGATTTGCATATGTACAAGTGGGATGAGTGGTCTCAATCACACTGCAAACCGCCTTACATCATGGGGCATGAATTTGTCGGTGAAGTGGTGGAAATAGGTTCAGGTGTACAGCATATTACTGTCGGGGAAAGGGTCACAGCAGAGGGGCATATTGTCTGCGGCCATTGCCGGAACTGCCGGCGCGGCATGGGACATGTGTGCGAGAACACTATCTCCGTCGGTATAATGGGTAAGGACGGCTGTTTCGCTGAGTATGTTACTATTCCTGAGTCGAATGTCGTCAAACTCAATCCCGCTATTCCTGATGACTTTGCGGCTATCATGGATCCGTTTGGCAATGCTACCCATACAGCACTTGCTTTTCCTTTGCTTGGGGAAGATGTCCTCATCACCGGTGCCGGACTGATTGGAACGATGGCGGCGGGAATCTGCCGCTATGCCGGTGCCAAACATGTGGTTGTGACGGACATTAATCCGCTGCGTTTGGACATTGCCAAAAAGATGGGGGCAACCCTCACTGTCGATGGCTCTAAAGGTGAAACAGTAGAGTGGGCGATGCAAAAACTCGGCATTCATGGCTTTGATGTGGGACTCGAGATGTCCGGCGCACCTGCCGCGTTCAATGATATGATTGCCCATATGTATAAGGGTGCAAATATCGCACAACTCGGAATCTTGCCATCTGACACCAAGGTCAACTGGTCGGATGTCATCTTTAATGCGCTTACCATCAAAGGAATAACAGGACGGCGCATGTGGGAAACATGGTACCAGATGGAGCAGATGTTGCTCGGCGGACTGGACCTCTCGCCCGTTATCACACACCGCTTCAAGTTTGATGACTTCCAAAAGGGATTCGATGTTATGGTCAGCGGTAAATGCGGCAAGGTCTTGCTCGAATGGTAATGATATGGCACGATTATTGTATCCCTAATATCAAATTATCAAAATAACGAGATTACAAAATCACGAAAATAATCATTTTAATTATTAAAGGTATGAAAAAAACAAATCTATTAGTTGCTTTGATGAGTATTCTGCTGCCTTTGTCTGCTTTTGCGGAATTGACACCCGAAGGCTTGTCTGAGTACAAGTTGGATAACGGCTTGACCGTTATGCTGTGGGAAGACCACGACCAACCTGATGTTACTGGTTATGTTGTCGTTCGTGCCGGTGCAGTGGATGAACCCGCTGAATATACCGGTCTCGCACACTATCTTGAGCATATGCTCTTTAAGGGGACACAACGTATCGGTGCTTTGGATTGGGAAGCCGAAAAACCTATCTACGATTCAATCATTGCTTTGTATGACCAGTACAGCGAAACAACCGACCCGAAACTGCGTGAACAACTGGCTACTCAAATCAATGAATGCTCTATGCGTGAAGCTAAACTCTCATCGGTTGAGGATTTCTTTAACATGCTCGATCTTATCGGTGCAGAGGGTGTTAATGCCTATACATCCTATGACCTCACGGCATACCACAATTCATTCCCTGCTGCTGAGATGTATCGTTGGCTGACTATCTTCTCTGACCGTCTCATCAACCCAGTATTCCGTACTTTCCAGGCTGAATTGGAGAACGTGTTTGAGGAATATAACATGTATGCCAACAATCCCTCTTCCCAAGCGCAAAAGCAACTCTTTGCGGATATATACAAAGGTAGTCCGTATGAGCGCGATGTAATCGGTTTGCCCGAGCATCTGAAAAACCCGCGCTTGTCTAAACTGATTGAGTTCTACAACACATGGTATGTGCCGAACAACATGGCACTGATTTTGGTCGGTGACTTTGATACCGAGAAAACCAAACCCATGATTGCGGAGACCTTCTCGCGTTTGGAGCCGAAACCGCTGCCCGAGCGTCCTTCTTATCCGGAAGTATCGTTCGCCGGTAATCCCAAAAAGCACTACAAACTGGGCTACAATCCTCAAGTCGCTTGGGTGTTCCAAGGCTGCAAAGAGGGAGATGAAGATCAGGACGTGCTTGACTTCGTGTTGAGTCTGCTCTATAATGGACAAACAGGTCTCTTGGACCGCGTGAACATCAATGGTGAGGTTCAGGCATCATATGCCTTCAACGATGCACGCCGTAATAGCGGACGTCTGATCGTCATGGCTGTGCCGTACTATGACGCTAACCAGCAGATGTTTGAGTCTGACAAACAGACCGAAAACATCATCATGAAAGAGGTGAACAAACTCAAAACAGGCGATATTCCTGATGAAGTGATTGCTGCCGTTAAGCGTATGTATAACCAGTCATTCAAAGTGATGGGTGAATCTCCCGAGGCTAAAATGCAACACTTGGTGGACGCCTTCACGTATGGCAAGGATAAAAACGACATTTTCACTGAGAATGAGAAAATTCAGGCTCTTACTAAGGAAGAGATTTCCCGTATCGCCAAGAAGTATTTTGATGCTCCTTATATGACCTTGTCATTTGACGAGAATACAAGTAATACAAAGGCGAACACCTTGCCCAAACCGAACATCAAACCTCTGGATCCCGTTAAAGACCCGCATACTGCTTATGCAGAGGAGTTTAAGAAACTGCCTAAAGGTGAACTCAAACAGACCTTTAACAACTTTGCCGATGTTCAGGTTGTTTCTTTAGGGGAAAATGTGAAGTTGCACTATACGCGCAATGACAAGAACGATGTCTTCACTCTTACGCTTCGTTATGGTATCGGAGAACATGAGATGCCCTTGTTGCCGTATGTCGCTGAGATGATGAACTATGCCGGCATGCTGCCTAAAGTGGAAGGTAAAGACTTCCAGCTCCAGCTCTCCGAACTCGGTGCGAACATCGCCTATGGGTGCAGTGATTCGTATTTCACTATTTCTATCTCTGGTGAAGATGGTAATATGAATAAAATCATGCAGCTTGTCAGCCGTCAAATCTTGATGCCGTATCTGGACCAGAAGCAGTTGGATAATATCAAGGGTGGTGTATTCTTCTCCCGTTTGACACGCCAAAAACGTACCCAGGTGCAAAAGGGTGCTTTGATGGAATATGCCCTCTATGGTAAGAAATCTGCTTATTTGGATGAAGTGCCGTTTGCTGACATCTGGGGCTTGGATGGTGGTAAAGTGCAATCGATTCTTGCCTCTGCACGCACCTATGCTCTTGATGTGTACTATTGTGGTACGCTGCCACAGGATAAACTGGTGGCTGAATTGCCCCTTACTGAAGGTATGCAGCCCTCTAAATCTCCCTATGTGGCTGAACGTGTGACCTATGACAAACCGACTGTCCTGTTCTTGCCCAATACCAATGTACAGCAGGCTGACTTGTATTTCTATATCAACGGTCGCCCGTATGATATTAACTCCGATGTCGTATCGGATGCCTTTAACCAGTATATGTCCGGCGGATTTACAGGGGTTGTCATGAACGAGATTCGTGTAAAACGCTCAATGGCATACTCTGCTTATGGTATCGACCGTACTCCTGTTTTGCCCGGCAAGGATTGTTACTTCATCGGTTATGTGGGAACCCAATCGGATAAAGTCGTGGATGCTATCAATGTGTACATGGACATCTTGAACGATCTGCCGAAGGATTCTACCAATATGGAAGCTTTGCGCGTTTCGCTGCGGCAGGCTGCACAAACCGCTAAACCCTCAATGCGGGGTAAAGCCTCTGCTTTTGAGTATTGGCAGCGTTTGGGCTACACCGATGATCCGGCTAAAGTCAATGCGGACAAAATCAATGCACTTACATTCAATGATATCGAATCATTCTATGAGCAGAACATCAAAGGCAAACCCGTGACTATCATCCTCATGGGTGACCCCAAGAAGATTGATCTCAAGGCTATCCAGACTAAAATGGGTTGCAAAGTGACCAAACTCTCTCCGGCTAAGTTGTTCAACTCCGTGGATGAATTGATGGAAGCCATAATGTAATGGTCAATATGGTAAATGACCCATATCTTAATCAATGTTCACAGACCCACCGCAGTGGGTTTGTGAACATTGTTGGTAACCCCAATGTCGGCAAATCGACACTAATGAATGTGTTGGTGGGCGAACGCCTTTCTATCATTACATCCAAGGCGCAAACAACCCGCCACCGCATTATGGGAATTGTCAATGGGGAGGATTTCCAAATCGTCTATTCTGATACACCGGGCGTTCTCAAACCCAATTATCGGTTACAGGAGCAAATGCTGGAGTTTTCGCGTTCCGCTTTGGTGGATGCCGATGTTCTCCTTTATGTTACGGATGTACAGGATAATCCGGACAAGAATATTGAGTTCTTGGACAAGGTGAAACGCATGGCTGCTTCAGGCACGAAGGTTTTCTTGGTTATCAACAAAATCGATTTGACTACACAGCAGACCCTGGAGCATTTGGTGGACTTCTGGCATAAGCAGTTGCCCGAGGCGCAAGTCTTTCCCGTTTCTGCACAGGAGCGGTTTGGCGTTCAGCAACTCTTTGAGGCTGTCAAAGAGGCACTGCCCGTTTGCCCCCCGTTCTTTGACAAAGACCAACTGACGGACAAACCCGCACGATTCTTTGTGGACGAAATTATCCGCGAGAAAATTCTCCTTAATTACGATAAGGAAATACCCTACAGCGTTGAGGTGGAAGTCGAATCCTTCCATGAGGAAGAGAAACTTATCCGAATCTCTGCTGTTATTTATGTCGAGCGGGATTCGCAAAAAGGAATAATTATCGGTCGTCAGGGAAGCGCACTCAAGCGTGTTGGCTCACAGGCAAGGCATGACATAGAGGCTTTCTTCGTCAAACAGGTCTTCCTGCAACTTTTTGTCAAGGTGGACAAGGATTGGCGTTCTTCCCAATCCAGACTCCGTCACTATGGCTATGATCTGAACTGAAACTAATATATACTGATAAAATAAATATCCGACTCATCAATGGCAAAGAAATACCATATCAACCCTGAGACCCTCGCTATGGAGCGGGTAGAGCAGGGATTTGTATATTGGCTCCGTCGAAGCGGATGGTATCTGCTCGGCGGTATCCTCTTAGGCACTGTGTTCTTCTTCCTCTTCTTTTTGGTTTTTCCTTCACCGAAGGAGAAACAGCTTATGCAGCAGAAGCAGAACCTCGAGGCGCAACTGCGCGTGCTTAATAGTCAGGTAGATCAGATGCAATTGGTGTTGACCGACCTTACGCAAAGGGACGATAACCTCTATCGCGTACTCTTCGGGGCTGAACCTATTCCGTTGGCTGTACGGTTGGGTGCTTCGCGCAAAATATCGTACTATGAGGAATTGGCTCGCATGACGAACTCACAACTCACTGCCGATTTGGCACTGAAAGTGGACTTGTTGGAGAAAGGGCTTTATGTCCAGGCTAAATCCTATGATGACTTGGTCGAGATGGCTAAAACGCAGGAAGTGCGCATGGAGAATATTCCGGCTATTCAACCGGTGATGAATAAGGACCTTAAACGGGTTGCAAGTGGTTACGGCGTCCGCATTGACCCCGTTTACCACGTTCGGCGTATGCACACGGGGATGGACTTCACGGCTCCTATTGGTACGGATGTCTATGCCACCGGTAATGGAACGGTTTCTTTTGTCGGGTGGAAACAGGGCTATGGCAATACCGTCGTCGTGGAACACGGATTCGGATACTCTACCTTGTATGCCCATTTGTACAAACAACTGGTACGTGTCGGACAAAAAGTTAAACGCGGCGATATTATCGCACTGGTTGGGAATAGCGGTAAGTCCACCGGACCGCACCTTCACTATGAGGTACGATTGCAGAATCACCCGATCGACCCGCGTAACTTCTACTTCTACGATCTATCTCCCGAGGACTATGATCGTATGATTCAACTCTCAAATAACTTTGGTGAAATGCTCGACTAACCCATCAGGCTCACCTTGCGTAATGCCGGTTCGTCGAGTATCTTGATTTTGCGCCCATCCACACTGACAACGCCTTCTTGTGCAAACTGGCTTAATGTGCGTATCGCATTGCTTGTTGTCATGTTGCTCATGCTGGCGAGGTCTTCGCGGCTCATGTACATCGAAATCGTGGCACCGTCTTCATCTGTTCCGTAGTTCTGTTTCAGGGTCAGTAACGACTCTGCCAGACGCCCGCGGATGTGCTTCTGCGTCAGACTCACGGTCTTCGCTTCTTGTGTGCCGAGGTCGCCTGCCATATTCTGCATTACAAGAAAGCAGAATCGGTTGTTATGCTGTAGCAGGTTGATGAACGTTTCTTTGTTCAACTGGTATATGGTACAGTCCTCAATTGCCTCTGCTGTCGAATTATAACGACCGCCGCCTACGACTGCACGGTAGGAGAAAAAGTCAAATGGCTTTAATAATCGGATGATTTGTTGGCGTTGACCTACGCCTTCTTTTACTATCTTGATCTTGCCGCTCACGACCATCATCATGTGGGTCGGAACCGTTCCTTCATGGTGAATTCGTTCACCTTTGCGGTAGCGGCGAACCTCCACTTGCCCCATCGCAGACTCACGCTGTTCCTCATCTAATACTGCCCAAATCGGGTTCAATTCCCACAACTTGCCTAATGGAATATTGGAGGTGGTCTTTCGCTTTCGTACTTTCTTTTCTTGTTCCATACGGGACTCGTTACACAATGTGTTACAGACTTATTGGCTGCAAAGTTAGTATTTATTTTTGATTCGGACAAAAAAAAAATGTTTTTGTTCCTCTTTTCGGTTGATATTGGCCATATTACCAAAATCAGCCATACTCATATCCACTCGTTCTGCCTAATGAATCATTTGTTCTTTACCTTGTGTATGATGAATAATTCCTATAAAAGAAAAAGGACGCTTCACAGCGTCCTTATTTCCATGGTATTAGTCTGTTAAATTTTTAAGGTACAAAAAAGATTGTGTTGTCTTGATTTCTGCTGCAAAGGTACTGCTTATTTTTCATTCGCCAAAATTTTTTCATATGTTATAAAACATGTTTCCGCAAAAAACAGGCATTATTTTACTTTTTTCAGCGTTTTCGCCCTAATTCGATGACTTCTAAGTCCTTGATTTGGCTTCCGTCTATGGCAAATCGCAACAATGTTTGCACCTGTTGCCAACCTTCTAAACCGGCTGCTCCCGGATTCATCGTTAGCATTTTCCAGACCGAATCATACTGCACTTTCAGAATATGACTGTGACCGCATACGAACAGCTGTGGCGTCTCCTTCTGAAACATTGGGATTAGCCATGGATTATAATGACCGGGATAACCCCCGATGTGCGTCATCATCACATTGACTTCTTCTACTCTGAACCGATAGAACTCGCTCAGCGAATAACGCACGTCTCCGCCATCCATATTTCCGAATACGGCACGGGTTGGCTTGTACTCGCGTAAGCGGTGTAGAACTTCTGCCGAACCGATGTCACCGGCGTGCCATATCTCATCCACTTCGCTAAAATGTTCAAAAACACGCTTGTCAAGATAACTATGGGTGTCTGATAATAGCCCTATTCGCGTCATTTGTGTGAAATTAGTTGTAGTATTCCTATCGTTCCACCGTGACAAATCATGGCGATGGTCACAAATACAAGTATATCCCTCAGGTCAATTACTCCACGGGATACGGAATCATAGAAGTGTTGCAAAATTAACCAATAGAGTACAAAGCATGCTAACGCACCTGATATGAATGCCGCAATCTGATTCTTTGTCCAGCACCCTGCCAGCATGGCGATACTTAAAAACGTTACGCTTAACATGATCAACCCGATAAAGGAACCGGCAAACTGTCCGCCGTCTATATTGCCGATTGGCTCGGCTATCGCATAGACTATAAAGTAATGAACCACATTCGGCAGCAGAGCCAACAGCATCAGTGTCCATGACGCAAAGAATTTGCCCGTAACTATACGCCTCATCGGAGTCCGTTGAACCATTAGTATATCCCACGTGCCGCTTTTGCGCTCCTCTGAATACAAGCGCATCGTCAAGGCTGGACATAGTAGCATCATGAGCCACGGACTTAGTTGGAATAAACCGTCCGTCTGGGCGTAACCCGAGTCAATGATATTCCATTGACCCGGGATAACCCATAGGAATAGGCTCACTGCCAGCAGATACAGACCTATCACAATGTATGCGATTGGCGTGGAAAAATAGTATGACAGTTCTTTGCGAAACACCTTAATGCTTGATTTCCATATCCTTGTTCACAGAAGTCTTCGGGAAGAATATCCAGAATGCTATCGCCACTACAAGGGCATAGCCTGCAAAGGTGTACCATGACATCTTCCAGCCATCCCATACCGCCATAAATTCAGCTGCTTCGCCCAACGAATAGACGTTGTGGTTTACAACGGCTTGAGCGGCAAGGGTTCCTACCGTTGCACCAACGCCGTTGGTCATTACCATGAATAAACCTTGCGCACTCGACCGCATGGAGTCATCCGTCTCTTGATCGACATAAAGCGCACCCGAGATATTGAAGAAATCAAATGCAAAACCATATACTATGCAGCTGAGTACGAACAGCAGCACGCCCGGCATTCCCGGATCGCCCATGCCGAAGAACGCAAAACGAAGTACCCAGGCAAACATGGCTAATAGCATGACATTCTTGATTCCGAACTTCTTCAGGAAGAATGGAATGAGCAGTATGCAGCATGCTTCACAGATTTGGCTGATTGATACCAGCATCGTGCTGTGTTGTACTGCAAATGCCTCTGCAAATTTAGGCTCTGCACTGAAACTGCCGAGGAACGGAGTGGCAAATCCATTGGTAATTTGAAGGCTCACACCGAGGAACATGCAGAATATGAAGAACAATGCCATCTTTTTCTGTTTGAATAAGGCAAACGCACGAAGTCCAAGAGCGTCAACGAGATCCACTTTCCCTTCAACTTTCTTAATGTCGCAGTTCGGTAATGTCAGCGAATATGCTGCAAGCAGCAGGCTTAAACCGCCGCTAACTACAAACTGGTGGGCTGTCGATTGGAATCCAAGCAGGTCAATGCACCATTCCATTGCTATGAAACCGACTGTACCGAATACACGGATTGGCGGAAAGTCTTTCACCGTATCCAAACCGCCTTTGACTAACGCATTGAAGGCTACGGAGTTACTCAATGCTATGGTCGGCATATAAAACGCTACCGAGAATGCGTAGAGTGTAAACAACGGACCAAACTGAACGGCATCACCGGCACTTAAACCGTATATTCCGGCACCCGCCATTAGAATTCCTGCCATGCAGTGACACAAACTTAAACACTTCTGAGCCGGTATCCAACGGTCGGCTACTATACCCATCAGCGCAGGCATGAAAATGGATACTATTCCTTGAATCGAGTAGAAAATACCTATATGGGTTCCCATGCCGTGTTCGGCAAGATAGCGTCCCATACAAATCAGATACGAACCCCATACGGCGTACTCAAGGAAGTTCATTACAATCAGTCGAAACTTTAGATTTTTCATAAGCAATAGATTTTAGTTGTTATTTTGTTTTTCAGGTAATTATCAGAATTCGGATGTGAAATGGAACTTGATATGCTTGTAATCATTTTGGGCCATGGATAGAATATATGCACTGTCTGCCATGAACACATCCCGTCCCTCTTTGTCGGTCGCCATGTACTGCGCCTTGCGCGATTTGAAGGTCTTTAGTTCCTCCTCGTCATCCGATTCTATCCAGCACGCCTTGTACATCGGCATGTTTTCCCAACGGCATTTGGCATTGTACTCATGCTCCAAACGGTATTGGATAACCTCAAACTGCAACTGACCGACCGTGCCTATAATCTTACGCCCGTTCAGTTGGCTGATGAATAGTTGCGCGACACCTTCGTCCATCAGTTGACGTACACCCTTGTCTAACTGCTTCTGCTTCATCGGGTCTGCGTTCTCTATGTATTTGAACATCTCCGGCGAGAAGGACGGCAGCCCTTTGAAATGCAGGTTCTCCCCGGAAGTCAAGGTGTCGCCGATCTTGAAGTTCCCTGTATCGGGCAATCCCACTATATCCCCCGCATATGCCTCATCTACTGTCTCCTTCTTCTGAGCCATGAAACAGGTCGGGGCTGAAAAACGCATCTGACGGTCCTCACGGACATGCTTGTAATACACGTTCCGTTCAAATCGCCCCGAACATATCTTGAAGAACGCTATGCAGCTGCGGTGGTTCGGATCCATGTTCGCATGGATCTTGAAGCAAAATCCTGTGAACGCTTCTTCCATCGGATCCACTCGACGCTCTATCGCTTCTACTGGACGCGGGGAGGGGGCGTTCTTTACAAAGAACTCTAATAACTCTTGCACACCGATGGTCTTGTACGCTGAACCGAAAAATACGGGTGCCAGATCCCCTGCCAAATATTTCTCTCGGTCAAACAGCGGATATACGCCGTCTATCAGCTCCATGTCCGCTTCTAACTTCTCGCTCAGTTTGACAGGCCGGTCACTTAGCCGGAATACACTCTCAAACTTTAGCCCCTGACCGTTTGCCCATGTCACAGGCGTTACCGTGATTCCCAATTCCGACTCGACGTCATCCATTAAATCGAATGGATCCTTGCCCTCGCGGTCCATCTTGTTCATGAATACCATCACCGGCGTCTTCCGCATGCGGCATACTTCCATCAGACGCCGCGTCTGCGTTTCTACACCTTTGGCGGAGTCGATGACGATAATCACACTGTCAACGGCGGTCAGCGTCCGGAATGTGTCTTCGGCAAAGTCTTGGTGACCGGGGGTGTCGAGAATATTGATATGGTAGGTTATATTCTGCTGCTCGTTGACGGAGCCTGATACACTGCGGTAGTCAAAACCCATTACGGAGGTTGCTACCGATATGCCGCGTTGTTTCTCTATCTCCATCCAGTCCGAGGTCGCTGTCTTGCGGATCTTGTTGGACTTGACGGCGCCGGCAACGTGTATCGCACCACCGTACAGCAGCAGCTTCTCGGTTAGCGTGGTCTTGCCGGCATCAGGGTGAGAGATAATCGCAAAAGTCCGGCGGCGTAGAATTTCTGTTTGTTCGTTATTGCTTAGCATATTTTGGGGGTCGAGCCGGTCGGCTTAGCGTAGTTTGGCATTGAATTTCTCCTCAAATGTATGTTGCAGACGCGACATGATGTTCTCTATCTGCTTGTCTTTCAATGTGTCATTCGCGTCTTGCAGAATGAATGACAGCGCATAGGACTTCTTACCCGCTTCAAGGTTCTTACCCTCATACACATCAAATAGATATACGTTCTTCAGTAACTTGCGCTCTGTTTCAAATGCGGCACGCGCCAAGTCTGCGAATTGAACACTCTTGTCAACTAACAACGCAAAGTCACGCTTCACTTCCGGGAACTTCGGCAAATCATTGATGACCGGCTTGTATTGTTTGTTTTGCTTGAGCAGCTCGCGCCAGTATAAATCCGCATAATAAACAGGATTGTCAAGGTCGAATTGCTTCAATAGGGGCTTGGCTACGATCGCCATGTAACCTAATACTTTGCCGTTCTGCACTTTGATGACCAATCCGTCCGAGAAGCAGTCCGCGATGCCGCAGCACTTCTCACCGTTCGGGTCAATCGCTGGCTCTAAAACCAACTTGTCTATGTTCACGCCTAACCGGCGAAGTACATTGTTCACATATGCGTGCAGCTGGTAGAACGTCGATTTCTCATCCTTCATCACCCAGCTCTGTAAGGTCTTGTTACCCGTTACCCACATGCCGAGGTGAGGCTCTTCGCTGTATGCCTCAATTCCGCAACGGGAACCGTCTCCGGCGGCTTGCAGGTGGTAGCAGTTGCCGAACTCATAGAATTTGAGGTCCGCATTCTTGCGGTTCGCATTGCGCTGTATCGACTCCAGTCCGCCGAACAGCAGCGTCTGACGCATCACACCGAGGTCTTGCGACAACGGATTCAGTATCTTTATACAACTCTCGCTCCAACCGCCCTTGTAGTAGGATGTCTTCGTCAGACTGTTGTTCATGATCTCATTGAATCCTTGGGCGGACAGCTGTTCCGATATACGCTTCTGCAACGCCTGGGGATTCGGCTTCTGGTTATACGACAGACTGGTATTCAGTTTCTCGGGAAATTCCACATTGTCGTAACCGTAGATACGCAGAATATCTTCCACTACATCGCACTCGCGCTGTACATCCACGCGGTAGCGTGGTACGGCTAACTCCCACTCGCTACCGTTCTTCGAGCATATCTTGATTTCCAGTGCGTCCAGTATATTCGCTATCACTTCTTCACCGATTTCTTTTCCGATCAGCCGGTACGCACGCTCTACATTAAAGGATACGGACCATGGCGCAAAATCGCAACTCTTGACATCCGCGATGTCCATCGCTATGCTGCCGCCTGCCACTTCTTGTATCAGCAGCGCGCAACGCTTTAATACATATAAGGTGTTGTTGGGGTCGCAGCCGCGTTCGTAGCGGAATGAGGCGTCTGTGGATAATTGGTGGCGGCGTGCCGTCTTGCGGATACTTACCGGATCAAAGTACGCACTCTCAAGGAATACGTTCTTCGTCCCTTCTGTCACGCCCGAATCCAGTCCGCCGAATACACCTGCAATACACATCGGTACTTGCTCATTGCATATCATCAGGTCTGCCGATGACAGCTTGCGTGTCACACCGTCAAGTGTCACAAACTCCGTTCCGTCTGTCATACTATGATATGCTTTCCGGCTATCTTGTCTGCATCAAATGCATGAAGTGCCTGACCCATCTCATGAAGTACAAAATTGGTGGCGTCCACAATGTTGTTGATGGGACGAAGACCGATGGTTGTCAACGCTTTCTTCAACCATTCGGGAGACTCTTTGACCGTTACGCCTTCTATGCTCACACCCGAATAACGCGGACATGCGTTGGTGTTCTCTACACTCACTTGAATCGGTAGGCTCTTGCTTTGTACTGCAAAAGCCTCTACGCTCGGCTTGGTCAGCGCAATGTCCTGACCATGGGCGCGGTAGTAGGCGTACAGGTCGCGCGCAACACCGTAATGCGAAGCTCCGTCATTGCGGTTCGGGGTAATATCTACCTCTATCAGATAATCGTCCTCTATATGGAAATACTCCTTTGCGGGCATTCCGACCGGCGTGTCAGACGGCAACACCATTATGCCGTCATGGGAACTGCCGACACCTATCTCGTCCTCTGCACAGATCATGCCTAACGACTCCTCACCGCGGATCTTGCCGCGCTTGATCGTGAAATGCTCGTCTCCGCTATACAGTACCGTACCGATTGTTGCTACGATAACCTTCTGACCCGCTGCTACGTTCGGCGCACCGCATACTATCTGGATCGGTTCTTCGCCTGCCGCTATCCGCGTTGTCGTGATATGAAGATGGTCTGAATTGGGGTGGGGGACGCAGGTCACCACTTCTCCGACTACCAAACCTTCTAAGCCGCCTTTTATCGTTTGAACTTTCTCTACTGTGCCGACTTCCAAGCCTATCGACGTCAAAATCTTTGCTACACTGTCTGCATCATCTTTCAATGCAATGTAACGCTTCAGCCAATTGTAAGATATATTCATTATATTACTGTATTATTCTTTCAAGACAATATTATCATTTCAATACCGCGATGTTCATCTGTCACTGTATCACGATGTTCATCTGTCACTGTATCAGTGATGTTCATCATCAACACAAAACAACGCGCAAAATTACTGCTTTTTTTTTATATATGCAAATTAAAATGAAAAATTGTCTTACCTTTCTCCTCTTTCTCCTGCCTTTCTCCTGCCTTTCGCCTGCCTCTCTCCTGCCTTTCGCCTGCCTTTCGCCTGCCCTCCGCCTGCCGGTCGCCTGCCTTTCTTCTGCCGCTCGGCTTTTTGCTTCTTTACGTAACTCTCTGATACTCAGTACCCCTTATCGCACTATTATTGCACTATTATTGCACTATTATCGCAGTATTATTGCACTATTATTGCACTATTATCGCAGTATTATTGCACTATTATTGCACTATACACTCGATGGAAACGGCTCGATAACGACTTTTTTAACACCGAAGACCACTCTTGTATTGACAAAATTTCCACTTTCCATTTTGTTTTTCCAACTTTTTGTCGTACCTTTGCAGCCGATTTTGATTTGTAAGGATGGCATATGCGGCTACTATAGGTTTTTTTGACGGGGTGCATAAAGGGCACCGCTTCCTGCTTGACCAATTACAGCAAGTGGCGGCGAAGTATGCCCTCAAGGCAGCGGTACTCACCTTGGATGAACACCCGCAATCCGTCTTGTCCGGGCTGCAAAAGCTCTTACTCAATACGCCTGAGGAACGCACGGAACTGCTTAAAAAAACCGGCATTGACGAAATCTTCATCTTCCACTTTGATGTCATTAGGCAACTGACTGCCGAAGAGTTCATGAGGCTTATCCGCGAACGCTGCGATGTGCAAGTCCTCCTCATGGGCTATGATCACCAGTTCGGTAGTGACCGCCTGACGGATTTCGCCGATTATGATGCGTTGGCTGCTAAAGTCGGACTCAAACTGATTCCCGTTACGCAGGCACCCGATGGAGCCGTTTCGTCATCCAAAATCCGCAAGGCACTGCTTGCCGGTGACATGTTGCGTGCCAATACCATGCTTGGCTACTCTTACCGGCTTGACGGCACTGTGGTACATGGAAACGGGGTAGGGCATACTATCGGGTTCCCCACTGCTAACATTCAGCCCGATCCCCGGAAACTGATTCCCGGTTCCGGCGTCTATGCAGCATATGCTTCCGTGATAGGCAACCCCGCCACATATAAAGCCTTGGTCAATATCGGCACTAATCCTACTGTCGGAAATGACCACCTTACAATCGAGGCGTATC
This sequence comes from Paludibacteraceae bacterium, assembly GCA_905235225.1. Taxonomy (GTDB): domain Bacteria; phylum Bacteroidota; class Bacteroidia; order Bacteroidales; family Paludibacteraceae; genus Colicola. The sequence continues at coordinate 3,975 of CAJOKE010000015.1, read as the reverse complement.
TGATTGATTATCAGGGAGAAGAACTGTACGGCAATAGCCTTTCTCTCCGCTTTGAGCAGCGTATCCGCTCCGAGCATAAATTTAATTCTTTGGACGAACTGAAAGTTCAGATTCATGCTGACCTGCTTACCGTTTCTAACCTGTAATTCTGACTTGTAATTTTAGCAAAATAGCAAAATTTATTTGCGTATTTCACTGAAAAATTGTACCTTTGCGCCCGATTTTGTCAGCAAATCATCCGCATGCAAACAAGCCTTGGTAAAGGCGTGGGGTAACCCTATAATATTCCATAGTTAATGCCGCCTTTGATGGCTGCGGCGAATATTAATAATTAATAGGGTTACTTATGAACCGTACTAAAATTCTTACTTATCTTTACAATTCTGTTATTATCCTGCTCTTGGGGGCGGGAATCGTCTATGTAGTTCTTCAATTTACACATTTTGGGCGTATTGAATATACTGATAACGCTCGGGTGTGTCAGTTTATTGCACCGCAAAACACCCGCGTGCAGGGATTTATTAAGGAAATCCGCTTTGACTCCTACCGGCATGTAAAGGCCGGGGATACCTTGGTTATTATTGAGGATTCTGAATTCAAGCTGCGCCTCGCGCAGGCACGAAGCGACCTCGCGCGAATTGAACAGCAATCCAAACAGGCGGAATCTTCCATCCGCACTGCCAATAACAATATCAGCGCGACTTTGGCGGCACGAGAGGAAGCTAAAGCCAATATGGATAACCTTGCTAACGAAGATTTCCGCTATCAGCAATTGCTCAAAACAGGATCTGTTTCGCAGCAAATCGCTGACCAGACACATACTGCATACCTTGCCGCTAAAGCAAGGTATGAGCAAATTTGTCGCACAATTGACATGCAGCGAAGTGTCGTCGATGAGCAGAGCTTTAACCGCTCAGCTGCTGAGGCCGCTGTCGAACTCGCTAAAGCGGCGGTCGAATTGGCGGAACTTAACCTGTCTTATTGCTATATTATTGCAACACATTCCGGTGTAACCGGAACACGCGATATTAACATCGGGGAACTGGTTAATCCTGGACAAACGCTGCTCAGCATAGTCGATGAAGACAAAATTTGGGTCGAGGCGAATTATCGCGAAACGCAACTGCCGCATATCCGAAAAGATGCCGAAGTCGAAATTGCTGTTGACGCCGTGCCGGACAAAATTTATAAGGGACGCATCATTAGTCTCGCTGATGCCACAGGAAGCGCGTTCTCATTAATCCCTATTGACAATGCTACAGGCAATTTTGTCAAAGTAGAACAGAGGCTGACGGTGCATATAGATTTGGCAGAGAATTCTCCTCAGGACATAAAACTGCTCAAAGCAGGCTATTCTGTTGAATGCAAAGTCAAATACTAAAATGGTTATATAACTAAATATATCACAAAATGTTAAATAACCATATGGTAGATAAAAAGACTATGCCTTTTTGCATGCCCATGTTTCGGACGTGGGTGCCGCGCCATATTCAGCCTTGGATTTATATTGTACAGGTTCTTTGTATCCAGTTCTCCGGTGGTGTCTATCTCGGTGCCTTGGAAGCTGTCAGAGGTACTACTGCCCTTCAACTGGAGGACCTTCTTATGTTACTTTATGCCGGGCTGGCGGGTATGGCTGTCTGGTTCCCCATGCTCTTCCGGACCAAGTTCCGCTTTACCAACCAACAGCTGCTTATCACCTCAGCTGTCGTGATAGCCGTCTGTAACCTCATCTCCATGTCCACTACCAACATGGCGATTCTTCTGCCTGTCTGTTTCATTGCCGGTATAGCTAAGATTCAGGGCACTTTTGAATGTATGTCGAATATCCAGCTTTGGATGACGCCCGAGCGCGATTTCGGAGTCTTCTTCCCGATACTGCATATCATCCTTCTCACGGCTATCACCGGCAGTGCATGGCTGGCAGCGGTCGTCGCTTTCCATCTCTCCTGGCAGATGATGCATGTCCTCACGGTAGGGACAATGTGTTTCGTGATACTGGTCCAGATTACCCTCTGCCGGCCCTGGTGTCCTATGCCGCAAAGGATGCCGCTCAAGGGTATTGATATTACTTCGGGACTCCTCATCTCTCTCTTGATGCTCATGATCAGTTATATTCTGGTCTATGGCGACCGGCTCATGTGGTTCTTCTCGCCTACGCTCCGATGGATATTGGCGGTTGGCTTGATTCTTTTGGCTTTCATCATGTACCGCCTCAAGACGGTGGAGAACCCCTATATCTCTTTGGAAATCTTCAAGTATAAGAATGTACTGGCTATCCTCTTGGTTACGGCTATTGCGGAACTCCTTCTCGGAGCGGAGCATACGTTGGAGGAGATTTATTGGACGGAAGTGAGGGGACTGGAGGAACATACCAAAACCGCTTTGTGTTTATGGTCGCTTCCCGGAGTATATGTCGGTGTGCTGATTACCCTTTTCTGGCTCGGGCATAAGAAATGGAAGATATGGAAACTCTTTGCTATTGGCTTCGGCTGTATCTTCATCTATTCCATGTGGATGTATTTCTATATGGATGTCAATGCGCCTATAGAGCAATACCGTCTTGGATTGGCTTTCCGGGGATGCGCATATGCTATTCTTGCCGCTTCACTCATGTGGAGCCTGCATGAGTCGGTACATGACCTGCAGCATTTCTTTATGGCGTTATTTATCTTCAATGTCATTCATATGTACCTCGCCGGTGCTTCTGGCTATGGACTTTATACCACGCTCTTCAAGCATTTCATGGCAGATAACATGTCTCGCTATGGAGCATACCTGACACTCTCGTCTTTGGGGCAGCAGGGCGGTCTCTCTACTCTCAACACGCAACTCTCCGCTTTGAGCGTCAGCATCATGTCTGTCACTTTGAAGCAAATCTTCGGACAGATAATATATGTCTCCGGACTCATGACCGTGGCATTCTTGTTGTTGGATATTCCCCGTGTTAGAACCGGTATAGAAAAAGTACCGTACTGGCCTGTCTATGGCATTAAACTCCTAACCCGTTCATCATCACACTGATATAGTATACCGTATTCGGTAGAGACTACTACGCAGAGGGAGCTACCGATATTTATACTATGTCTGAACGCAGAGGAACAGCTATGAAAAAGGGCATAAAGTAATTTAGACGGAAACGTATCTTTGTGCATATTAGAAGTGCGAGAATGAAAGAGATATACAAGAACAACGCTCACAAAGGGCGTTGTTCTTCCTTATTTTATCGCCGTTGTGATGTCCTCGGCTTCGGCGAGATTGAGTTTTTGACGGACTTGGGTCTTGCGCTGGTAAATGGTTTGGAGACTTTGACGAGTGAGCATATTGATCTCCTTGGTGGAGAAATCCGCTTTGAGCAAACAACAGAGTTGCAGCTCCTTTTCGTTCAGCACGCTTTTGTATTTGTCACTAAGATGTGTGTAGAAGCCATCATAAACCAAGTCGATCGTTTGATAGATGCTTTGCCAATCAATGAGGGCATTGGCTGTTGTCTCGTTCAATGCCATGAGGCGTGCAAGCAGTTGTTGGTTGGCTTCGGTGGGTGTTCCGGCAATCGTTTTGATGACACCCAACTGCTGCAACATCAGTTTGCGCACGTCTGCATTCCTGTCCACTATCACTTGGTACTTTGTCCCTTTGTCCCTTATTTATGATTCCTCTCAGGGTCTCTATCTCTTCTTCTTTCTCTACCAACATCCGTTTGCGGCGGCGGTACAGATATACGAATAGTACAACAACGCCCAAAACCGCAAACAGCAGAACTACGATAAAGAGCATTTGCCGCTGGCGGCTGATGGTCAGATACAGGTTGCGCTCCCGCAGGTCACGGAGGGAACGCTCTTTGGCTTCCGCCACGCGGTAACGCACATAATCCGCCTCTGACCAGCGATTGTGAAATTGCACCAAGTCCACAATCTGATACTTTCCGTTCTGGGCATAATTGAGCACTTGCCGGTGTGCCAGCAGAGCCGCTTC
>CAJOKE010000014.1 GCA_905235225.1 Paludibacteraceae bacterium | reverse complement strand
CCGGATGAGATTTTTGTTTTCGGCAGTAACCTTGCGGGATTTCACGGTGGCGGCGCAGCGCATATAGCGCAAAGCTCTTTGGCGCGGAATAGGGTGTAGGAGAGAGATTATTTCTTGTAAAGATCCCTAACGGTCATAGTGGTCCATTTGGTAGGATGAACGGCGGTGTCGCGGAGGGTGACATCCAGGAAGAGCGTGCGGCCGTTGATGAGACGCTGGCGGACAAAGAGATCGAGTTCGTCAAGTGTCATCGGTCCTGCTACGCTGACTTCATGTCCGAGGCCCGGAATACGATAGACGGAGTAGGGATAATCGAACTTGGCAAGGCGTTTGACGATGGCGTTTGCGCCAAAGAGACCGCGGTTGCAGAAGGTGATTTGTTTGTAGGTGACAATCTTATCCAGCATGCCGTGGAACAGCATAGTCGGCGCGGGCGGCGTCGCCCATTTGAGTGCGCCGCGGGTGGAGTAGATAGCTCCGCTATAGGCAATGACGGCAGCGGGTTTCCACCCTTCGGGCAGTTCCGCGGTATAATCGAGCGCATTGCACCGTCCGTAGTCGGTCATGAGTACGGTAATCGCTCCGGCAGAAGAACCCTCCAGAATGATTTTACCGGGGTCTATACCTAATTCGGCGGCATGAGAAACGAGAAAGCGGACGGCAGCCGAACAATCTGCTACTGCCATGTAGAACGCATTCTCCATCGGTTTGAGGTTGGTAATGCCTACATTAGTCACGCCTTTCAGTCCGAGTCGGTAATCAATGGCGACTACGGCATAACCTCTTTCCACCAGCGAATGGCAGTAGGCGGTGTCCCATTTGTTGGTGCGTGCTCCGGACATGAAGCCTCCGCCGAAGACATGCAGGACGGTATAGCCGTTTGCGGGTGTTGCAGGGGTATAAAAGTCCAGATAGAGGGTGGAGTCGCGCTCCACGTAGGCATACGTTTCGGCGGCAGTTACTGCGGCAGAGAAAATCAACAGAGTTGCAGTTATAAGCAAGAGATATTTTTTCATGAGTGGTGGTGTTTATTTATTATGTTTATCTTGCCGTATGTAGGAGTTGGCAGGGATGTGTGTGGTTTCCGACGGCTTTATTGTATGGTTATTGTATGGTTATTGTATGGTAATTGTATGGTTATTGTATGGTTAGGGCAGGGAAGAAGGTAAGGGATTTTGATAATAGAAAGAGGTCAGTGCATAAGTAGAAAGAGGTCAGTGCATGATTTTATAGATAAGTTCTTTCCATAAGTCTTCCTCTTTGGCGGAAGGATTGTTAATGCCTTTATTGCGCGCATCCGTTTCACGGAAGTAGCCGATAATCTTGAAAGTCTTGGCGGCAGGGTAGCGTTTGGCAGCAGCGGCGTAGTCTTTGATAAAGAAGGGATTGACCCCCAATGCAGCGGCAGCGACGCGGTCTGTTTTGTCCGGCAAATAGTGATAAATCATGAGATTGGCAAAGAAATTATAGACGATACCGAGTTCTTTAATCATGGGATGGTCTTTAGATGAGGCAAAGTATTGTGTGATGCGGTTCGCCTTAACGACATCGCCTTTGATAAGAGCGTCCTGCAGTTCGAAGACATTGTAGTCTTTGGAAATGCCAATGTTCCGTTCCACTAAAGCGGGGTCGATAATATTCTGTCCCGGTTGTCGTCCCAAGAGGAGTTTGTTGACTGCGCTAACGATAGCTGACAGGTCGGCACCGATGTAGTCCGCAAGCAGTTTTGGCACATGCGGGTCAATAGTAATGGTTTCTCCGGATTGTTTGACACGTTGGGCGAGGTATGAACGCACCCATTCTTCCACCTTGTAATCGCGCAGTTTCTCGCTAACCATAACCATACCCTGTTTGTCGGCTTTTTTCCACCACGCGGAGCGTTTGTCCGGTGTCCCGTATTTGTAGCATATGACAAGAAGAGTAGAGGTCTGCGGGTTATCGAGATACAGAGCGAGAGCGTCCCATTTTTTGATTGTCTGCGCTTCTTTGACGATGACGACTTTCATTCCCCCCATCATGGCGAATCCCCTTGCCGCGCCGATAGCCGGAGCGATATCCGCCCCCTGCAAATCGCGTCCGTACACGACGGTCAAGTCAAACGCCTTGGCCGCTTCGTCCAAGATGTTGTTTTCAATCCAATCGGAGACTTGGTCAATGTAGTATGGTTCATCTCCGCACAGCAGATACAGGGGTGCGTACTGTTTAGCGGAAAGGGATTTGATGATTTGGTCGTAGGTGTTCATATATCGAGGTCAAAAATATTCATACCAAAGGCGCGGGTAAACGCATCCCGTTGTCTGAGGTTATCGGGGGTATCAAGTTCGGCTCCATTATCCGACATGAGCAGAATCCTGTCAGCAAGACGCAAAGCGAGTTCAAGTTCGTGGGTTGAGATGAGGATGGTTTTGTTCCGGTCATGCGCCAGTGTGCGAAGGAGTTTCAGAATCAGGATGCGATTGGGCAAATCCAAGTGAGCCGTAGGTTCGTCAAGGAGAATGACCGGTGTCTGCTGCGCCAATGCTTTAGCAATCAGCACGCGCTGTTTTTCGCCGTCAGACATGGCGTTGAACATGGCATTTTTCTGTTTGCAGCCAGTGGCTTCCATCGCGTTGTCAATGATACGTTGGTCTTCATCGGTGAGTGTTCCGAGGAAAGACGTGTAGGGATAACGTCCCATAGCAACGACTTCACGTATGGTAGTGTTTTCCAAGGACAAGCGGTCAGTGAGTACAACCGCTACATCGTCAATGTGAAAAGTGCCAGAAAGAGGGGGCTGCAGTTTCGCCAAAGTACGGAGCAGAGTAGATTTTCCGCAGCCGTTCCGCCCCAGCATACAAACCATTTCGCCTTTGTGCAAGTCGAAAGAGATGTCCGGCTGAACGACCTTGGTGTCATAGCCGACAGAAAGGTGTCGGGCTGATATAGAGACGGCGGTATTCATGTATCAATTATCGACAGAATAGACACGTTGTACCCGTCGTGAAACAGAAGTTAAAATCTCATATGTGATGGTGCCAAGTTTGTCAGCCAATTCCTGCAACGGGATATGTTCGCCGAAAATCTCCACGTAGTCTCCGACTTGTGCGTCTGTGCCGGTGACATCAATCATCGCCTGATCCATGCAGACATTACCGACAACGGGACACCTTTTCCCGCGCACGAGTACTTCGCCGCCGTAGTTGGAGAATCTGCGGTCAAAGCCATCGGCATAGCCGATAGGAATGACGGCAATGCGGCGGTCCTCGTTCAGGGTGGTATGCCGTCCATATCCGATAGTTTCACCTTTGGCAACTGTTTTGACACTGAGGATGGTTGTTTTGAGCGAGCAAACAGTCCGCAAGGGTGCATTGTTGAAAGAGAAACCGTATAAACCGATTCCGAGGCGGCACATGTCAAATTGGTATTGAGCAAAGCGTTCTATGCCAGCGGAGTTCAGGATATGTTTGAGAATCTTGGAGTTCTCGTGTTTTGAGTTCGTTTTCAGACTATCAATCAGAATGTTAGCGCAATCATCAAAGTAGTTGATCTGCTGTTGCGTAAAGTCGTCAAAGCAGGACTCGTCACTGCCGGCAAGGTGAGAGAAAACAGATTGCACGCGCAAAGTGTCCGAGGCATTCAATTGTTCCGCCAAGGCGGGAATATCCTCGCGGTAGAAGCCGAGACGGTGCATGCCCGAATCTATTTTGACATGAATGGGGTAGTGTTCCAGTCCTTTCGTTTCGGCAGCATGGCGCACAGTCTGCAGTGATTGGAAAGAATAGACATTTGGTTCGAGGTTGTTTTCGAGAATAATGTCCATCGCCGCCGCTTCGGGATCCATGACAATGATAGGAAGCGTTATACCGGCTCTGCGTAATTCAACCCCTTCATCAGCGACAGCAATGGCGAAATAGTCCACCAAGCCGGATTGCTGCAATGCTTTTCCGACCTCAATACTGCCTGCCCCATAAGCAAACGCCTTAATCATGCAGGTTAGTTTGGTTTCCGGTTTGAGGAGCGAGCGGAAATAACGCACGTTGTCAATGAGCGCGGTGAGGTTAATGTCCAAGACGGTTTCATGTGTTTGTTGCATGATACGGCGACTGATAGTCTCCTCATCATATCCCAAAGCCCTCATCACAGCGGCGCAGGTACGGACATTCTGGTGGAAAGGATCCTCAATGACCGTGGCACAACGGGTGAAGAGTTTCATTTTCTCGGCACGTTTCTGTTCGGGCGAATCGAAGTTTTCCCCATGCTCGGGACCGATGTATGTAATTACGCCAATGTTCGGACGGATAATCGGCTCGAGTTTCTCCATTTCGCCGGGTTGTGAAATGCCCGCCTCAAAGATGGCAAGATTAGGCTTGTTGTTTTTTTCGGTTGGCAGCAACCAAACAGACAAGGGGACTCCTATTTGTGAATTGTACGACTTGGGTGAGCGTGTGATATTAAAGTCATCTTTGAGCAACTGGTACAGCCACTCTTTGACAACGGTTTTGCCGTTTGATCCGGTGATACCGATAACGATACCGCTATATTGTGAACGATGGTATGCCGCGAGAGCCTGCAACGCCTCAATGCTTTGCCCCGTCACAAATGACCTAACGCCTTTGTCATAGAGTTCATCCATGTACTTTGCTCCATCGTTTTTGTCCGTTTTAATGGCGAAAAACAACGTGTGGAGCGGGTCAGCCCCCAGCTGCCTTGAGTCGGTAAGCAAATACCGAATGTCCAAATCTTCGTCGGAGCGGCATTGAACATCGGCAATGCCTTCCAAAATACGTTTTATAGCACTAATTAACATGATACATTATGTTTGGCATGCAAAATTACAGCAATTTTTCGACATATGCAAAAAAAGTGCGAGAAATCGCACTTTTATTTTCCCCCGATGCTTGTACCGCTTCCGAGCCTTGAGCCTTCGTCCATATTCCCGACTTTGCGGTATTTGTGCATTTGCTGCTTTCCGAAGATGTATGTTATACCGATGCTAACTGACTGATAGAGAATGGTATATTCACTATTACTATAATAGCCTTCGGGCAGCCCCAAGACCTCTTCTGTAAAGTTCTCCGAACGCAAAATATCCTTCACATTGAATGATAGCGTGAGCGTTTTGTTGAGGAACTGTTTTTTGAATCCGAAATTCAACAGATATGAATCCCCCCATTTATTGTATCCGTTTATTTGGGGTGCATCCCAACTGCCATCCACGCTCATTTGTATGTCCTTAGGCAAGTATGCGGTCAGGCAGCCATAGATACTTCCCCAAACGGAGTTAGCGCGGAAGGAATTGTCGTTAGCACGGTTCATAAAGTAGAAACAACTGCCATTCACCGTCAATGCAAGCCAAGCGGATTCGATTTTACCGTCTTTGTTGCGTTTGGGAACCAAGGGCAATTCCGTGAGTGAAACAGTTCCGCCAATAGAAGTGTGTGTACCGAAATTCTGCCAAATCATCCGGCGGTCACCATTGTCCAACATTTCGGTCTTTTGGTTGAACATGTTTACAGTATGGGCAAAATTGACGCCGGCACTGACATAGCGGCTCCAACCGACATTCAAATCGAGCTGGTTGTTAAACTCCGGCTTGATGTCAGGATTTCCGACTTGATAGGTATGAGCATCAACGTATGAGACAAACGGATTGAGTGTCCAGTAATTCGGTCGTTTGATCCGTCGCGTATAACTGAGTGAAAGCGACCATTTGTCGGTAGGATTATAGCCGATAAAAGCAGTAGGAAACAAATTGAAATAGGGCTTTTGTGTGACCGTTTCTTTCATGTTCCCCAAGGTGTATATTCCTTTGGCATAAGTCAGTTCGCCTCGCAGCCCCAGTTTGACATTCCAGTGCTTGTTAAACGTTTTTGCGGCAGAAATATAAAGCGCAGCTACTTGTTCGGAGTAGTCGTATTTAGTGAGAGTCGAAGATGAGTATGCGTGCATAACGGAGTCCGTATTCATCGAGTTATATGTGTTTGACATCACCCACTTGGCTCCGCACTCAATCATGCCGGTTTTCCAAAAGGCAGTCTGAAAGTCCAGTTTTGCCGAGAAAATATCGACATTTTGCTTTGTGGAAATATTGAGTTGCTCAGGCATGAGCATATCCAATGTATTGACAGCAATAAAATTGTGCTGGTTACTGCGGGTGTTGTTATTGTAGCGGTTGTAATCGGCGTTGACGGTCAGTTCGCGACTGAGTGAATCACTGAATACGTGGGTAAAATTGATATTGGCAGTATATTGTGGTGCAAGCATTTTCCGCGAGGTCTCGGAATGTATATCTTGCAGGGTATCAGATCCTTGCGTAATGAGTGAGTGGTTACGCTCCGGCTCCGATTCCGCATTATAAATCATGATAGGGACATTAAGGATGAAACCGAGCGTGTTCACGGAGTCAATATACCAATCGTTGCTCAAGCGGGCATTGTAGAATTGGAATTTGCCGCTATGAAAAGAGTTCGTTTCTGTGTGGCGGGTGACGGTTTCGTTTCCGACTTTTGCGGGCAGTCCTGATTCCAATACCATCTTTTGCCCCATGGACGCAAATGCCTGTGTAAGCGCAAATGCGGTGTATGTTTTCTTAGCGCGATAATTGAGATTAAATGACACAAAATCATGCTGGACATAATGCTTTTCGTTTTTGAAGTACATCCCGCCGTATTCGGCACTAAGCATTCCGTTGAGACCTTGCGACTTGTTTTTCTTCAACTTGATGTTGATGATACCGCCTTGTCCAGAAGCGTCATATTTGGCGGAGGGGTTGGTGATGATCTCAATCTTGTCAATTGTGGCTCCGTCTGTGCCTTGCAGGAGTCCTTTCAGTTGCTCCCCTGACATGTATGAGGGTCGTCCGTCAATATACACCTCTACAGACTTGCCATTGACAGTAATGTTTCCGTCTTTGTCAATATTGACCCCCGGTGCCTTGCGCAAGATGTCTTGTCCATTGTTCCCGACCGCAAAAGCAGACTGTGAGACATTGAGAACCAACTTGTCCACCTGCCGCTCAACCAACGGGCGTTTCGCCTGCACCTCAACTTGTTCCAGCTGTGCTGTTTGTTCGTTAAGGAAGACGGTCGGCTGTTCCTGCTTTTTGCCTGCCAGCGTGACATTCCTGGTGGCGGTGTTGTATCCGATATAGCTGATTTGGAGGATGTAACTTCCTTCGGTGGCAGACAATGAGTAGTGTCCGTTTTCATCGGTGATGGCACCGGTAACCAGTGTGCTGTCATTAAGCAGCAGGGATACAGTAGCGTAGGGTACCGCATCATTCGAACCGCTTTGCTGAACATTTCCGTTGAGGGTAGTTTCAGCAACAGCGGATACGGCGGTACTCCATGCTAACAATAATAATAGATAGTGTTTCATTAAAGAATTCAGTCTTTCTTAATTTTGCTTGCACCGACAGCCATGCTCCGTTTGAGTGCGGGGTTGCCGGAATACGTGATTTTGGATGCGCCAGAAGCCTGCGCCCAAAGTTCTTTTTGGGCATGAACATCAGCTTTGCTTGCGCCGGAACAATTAACATGTACAATATTGACGATGGCGTCTTCCGCTTCCAATTTGGATGCTCCCGACACCAAGTAATGCACTTGCTCATAGTTTCCAGTCACTTCAGCTTTGCTTGCACCGGAAATGGTCAATGATTTTAAATCCGGCGTGGTGATGTGAATATGGCGGAAACCGTCCGTCATATCTTTGGCGTTAATAAGCAACACGCTATCATGTACGCTGACAGACACCAGATTAGTGTCATTGATATTTACCTCTTGAGTGGTCCCTTGTACAATATCCAAGTCCACTGCGCCATTGGCATTGATGGCATTAAAGAACGGCAAGACAGGCGTTGCTGACACAGCCTCATCCGCATCGTAATCCACTCCGTTCAGTTGGCGGACAATGCCATGCAGGCCGCCGGACAAGTCGCTTTGTTTAACGATAGCCACGCCGAAGCAGCCAAGGCTGAGGAGCCAGCAAATGATACTGATTATCCAGAAGCGCGGTTTGGGTCCTTTCCGTGTCCGCATGTATGTGACAATAGCGTGAATAATCACATAAACGGGCAGGCAGATCGCCACAATGGAAGCGATAATGGTTAATAAAGCCAATCCCCAGTTGCCATCGAAGAAGAAATCTCCGAATAAAGGCATAATGCCGAACGCGCCTACGCCTAATCCCAATCCCGCGAGACTGATTGCCACTATGGTAGCCAAAACCGGCAGCAGTACCTGTGCGGCAATGATGACCAGTATGACATAAAGGGTAATCTGTAGAACACGCCCGCAGCCGCTTTGCGAAGCCTGGGAGCGCGCTTTGACCTTGGGGCGTTTGTTCTCTCCGAATTCAGACGGTGCGCCAATTCGGGTTTTGATGTCTTCGATCATTGCAATATCCACCACTTGGACATTTTTAGCAAACAAGGCAGACTGTAACAGTTCGGATACACGTGCCTCAATATCGGTCAATACATCTTCGCGTTCGTCAGTCGGCAAACGCAATTCAATATCCTGCAAATAAGTATTCAGGGCTTGATAGGCATCATTGTCAATATGAAAAACCAAGCCGTTCAGATTGATGGTTCTTGTCTCTTTCATAATAGTTTATTGTTCGGTTATATGTTGGATAGATTTACTAATGGCATGCCACTCGTCACGTAGTTGCGCCAATAATTGTTTTCCTTCATCGGTGAGGCAGAAATACTTCCGGGGCGGTCCTGCAGTACTTTCCTCCCAACGGTATGTGAGAATCCCGTTATTCTTCAGACGCGAGAGTAGGGGATAGAGTGTTCCTTCTACAACCAACAGGTCGGCAGCCTTCAGAGCCTCTAAAATATCAGAGGTATAGGCTTCTTTCCTGTCAATTACAGAGAGAATACAAAACTCCAAAAAACCTTTCCGCATCTGTGATTTAATGTTTTCAACCATGACATTTATTCCTTATTGGGCATGAGAATCATGAGGACGAGGTAGAGAATCAAACCGGGGAAACCGGCCGAGAAAATACTTAATGCCGCATATACAACGCGCACAACGGTGGGGTCAATTCCCATATACTCTGCCAATCCGGCGCATACTCCAGCAACCATTTTGTCGGTGCTTCTGGTTAATTTCTTTTGTTCCATATAGTATATTTGTTAGAATTATTCAGTCTTGGTTCCGAATTCGGGTGCAAATGTACTATAAATTTTAGAACCTTGCAATACATAGTACTATTTTTCTGTAACAAATCTATATTTTGTAACTTCCAAGTAGCAAAAAAAAGTGCGGTTTCCCGCACTAAATTATTTTGTATTTCTACATGTTTATTTTATTTCTCTTCCTTCAATAGTGAAGGTTCTGCCATCGCGTATGATGTAAATCATGCCGTCATGCAGGACTTTGCGTACAGAAGGCGGAGTGTCAGAGTGATAATCCTCAACAGCCTGCGGTGTGTAGATAAACGTGAAATGAACCGTTGAGCCGAAATAGGTAACGCAGTCGCCAGAAATACAGTAGGATCTAATGTCCTCATCGTTAATGAATAACGGTCCTGCAAGACGATCTATTCTGATTGTGCCGTCCACAATATACCAGATTGCATGTACCCAGTTGTTATCATCGATGAGGCTGAGGTAGCAAGGTATAAGCACATTTCCGTAGCGACCGAGCGAGGCACTAAAGGTGTTTTCTTCCTCCGAACTGTTAACCGGATAAGAGCCTACAGGGATAGCAGTGGAAGAAGTATAGAAGCCGAGTTGCATGGCGGCGCGGAGTCCGTTCACATCCGGCATTTGCTGGAACAGATATATATCCAGCACGCCGTCTTTTGTGACCGTCTCGTCTTTCCATACAATGCTGTCAAAAACAGCTGTAATGGAGACTTTTTCCTTCTGCTCGTCCGAATATGGTTTGTCTTTGGGGTCAATCTGTTCTTCTTCGGGCGGATAGTTGATGATATGAGGTGCCTGCGTAAGAGTGAAGCGGTACTCGCTACCAATCTCATCGTTAAGCAGCATGGAGTATGTCCATTTTCCATTACCGGCGTCCGCCAAAGTGAGGGATACGGATGTGAAAACATAGGGCGCGCCGCCAAAGAAGTAATTATTAAAATCAGTCTGGTTTTGGAAGAGTGCCACGCCGGTCAGTTGATTGGCAGCCATCGTGTATGTGCCATCCTTGAGCTGCATGGAATCGGAGAGCATGACATCAACCAAGACATTCGGAAATCCCTCTGCGCTTTTGTTAAAGAAGTTGAAGGTATAAGGATGTTTTTTATTATCCTTATCCGCCTTTTCGCGATTGTAGGTGATGACCACGGAGTCAATGGCAAGGGTGACATTCTCCGGCTCTTTGGGTGCATCGTCCGGGTTATAGAGCATGTTGTAACTGCGTACATTGACATTAACAGTTGTGCCGTTGTGGGACTTAGCCTGACCTGTTACATAGATTGTATCAGTTTTTGCGTTATATGATACAACAAGTGAGCCGCTTACCAAATAATACGGTGTGTATTGTCCCCAGTTGTCTTTGTCAGCGCGGATGGCGACATAGCAGGGATCGTCATTCTGTGTCCCCAAGTAGCCGCGTGAGGCGGTCAACGTATTTGCAGTACCGCTATTGTTAATCGGGTAGGTGCCGGCAGGCATTGCCAACTCGTCTGAAATGAGGTTGATTTCAATCCAGTCGTAGGTTTCGTTAGCCATTTCGTTGAGCGTGATATTGACAAAGCCTTCCTTTTTCTTGAAGCTGACCACATCGCCTACAAAATTGATGGTGGTGGGAGCAGCCGGTTCAAAGCGGTAGGGATCCTTTTCGGGTTCGGGGTTATCGTCAGGCGTTTCGGTATAGGCAAACTCAAACTCAGTGATATTGTACGTGTATTGGGTGCCTTGGCGGACAGCCTGAATGCTGCCGGTCAGAGTACATTTGCCATTGCCCTTGTCCGTGATGGTGAGTGAAATAGCAGACTCTTCAACCGGGTAGTACCACATATTGACAGCGTTGTCGTTGGCCTTGGTTTTGTGAACATAGCTGCTCACATATCCGATACTCTTGTCGGTAGAGGAAAAAGTCCCTATAGCCGAGTGCTTGGCCGGCCAAATGTCAAAAGCCACTTCATATTCGCCGGATGAGGTTGCGGCGTCCACTTTGACAAAGAAATTGTTCTTGTCAACCGTCATGTCCTCAATAGTGACTTTGGAGGCAGTAAGAGTAAAAGGTGCAGCAACCGCATTTGCGGCTACTGCTACCATTGAAATCAGCAATATTTGAAGTTTATTCATGAGTTATTTATTTTACTTCAGTTCCTTGCAGGTTAAACATATGTCCATTGCGCTCAATGAGGAGAACGCCGTTGTTCATTACTTTGCGCATGCCGCTTTGGTCACCAAGCATAGCGTCTATACCGGTGGCGGTGCCATAGGTGAAATCGAAAGCCGCAAGGCTATAAGTGTAACCTGATTCGGAGATGATAGTGGCAGAAATGCTGTACTTGTTTGCGCCTTTGCTAACAAGATAAACGGTGGAGCCGCTTTCGGCATAGTCATCATTACTGCCACGGGAAACTTTGGACCATGCGCTGAGGGTATTACCATACTGGTGCGTGGCGGCAAGAGTTTCGCCATCAATAACGATATATACCGTGTATGAGAGGCTGTTTGGATTAGCGGCTGTAATGTTGACATTGAATCCGTCAGCGGTAGCCTCTACAGCAACTTTAGAAGCAGTGAGAGCCACCGTAGTGTTGGATTCGTCATAGCCGAATTCTATACCGGCACCGCCGTTGTCGGAGAAGTGGTAGTACTTGGTTTCCAAGATACGTTTTTTGCCATATACTGCACTATAATTAGCATCAGGAACATCAACGATGAGTGTGCCGCCGTAGAAACTGTATTGGTTTTCTCCTTTGGATTTGATTTGGATGGAACTGAGGGAATCATTCGCCAGATTGCGGGTGGTGGAACTGTTGCCAACAATCTCTTTAACATAACTATTCATTGCAATCATGGGTGTGTTCGAATTCTGTGTAGCGAATGTGCCAACGATAGATGCGGAACTCGGATAGATGGCCAATTCGACTTCGTAGTTGCCGACAGCCTGTGTTTCGCGGTTTTTGCCGGTACACATGAGGGTCAGGAAATAGCGGTTGGCGTCGTAGTCTGTATCATCTCGGCGCACGTCAACGCTGGTTACGGTCATGTCATAGTGGCTGTATTTCTGATGGAATTCGGGGTCATAACCAAAGACAAAAGGTTTTTGGCTGATGTTCTGGTTCTGAATCTCATTTACATCAAAGGAATAGTAGTAGCACCATAAGTTAGTCGGGTTCTTTTGCACGTCGGTGACATAGAGGGCGCATTCGCCGACGGAGTAGAGGTTATCGCCCTCTTTGTTAATGACGAATGTAGAGACATAGTTCGGATGGGGGCGGCGTCCATCGTATCCGGTTACTTTCACCTCGGTGCTGTTGGTGTTGATGTAATTTTTATCATAGGTGGAGCCGATAGAGGAAAAACCTTCGGATGTATATGTTCCTTCCAACGTGCCGTCATCAGAAGTCAGAAACAATGTAACGGTAGCATCGTAGGTTGTGCTGGAACTGTACTCGGCTTTGTTTTTGCCTGTGTGTTTGATAGTCAATTTGAAGATATGTTTTCCGCTATAACTTTGGTCTTCAAATTCGACAGATGTTATACCGCAGTTATAATAACGGTCGGTAGCGGAAATGGTGAGTGCTGTAAGTAAAAGTACAGCAATAGAAAGGATTTTTTTCATACTGAATGTTTTATAGGTTGATACTATAAATTGTTAGTGATATTTTTTGAAATGCACCGTTTTACCAAGACTGGTCAGCGTCAATGGTTTTGCCGCCAAAGGACAGTTTTCCGTTAACGATGATACCGAATAAGCCGGGGGTGCTGCTGAGCAAGGCAGTCATGGGGTTGAGTTGGATGGTTTGTGTGCCGGGTGTAATATATTGTTTCTTCATAATCGTATGTTTTAGAGGATTGTGTTGTTTTACTCAATGACTTGTCCCATGGTGTTGTATGTTACGCCATCGCGTATGATGACTAATTGTCCGTTACGCATCACTTTTTGGATGGTCTGTTGTGCGTTAGAGACATTATTGACCGCCTCGGGGCTATTATTGGGGAATACGAAACTTGCTCTGGCGGACAAAGCGCGTGCGGGTATGCCGGATTTGAGCGTGAAATATGAACGCATACCTTTCATAGTGCCGGATGTGGTCCAGTTCAGTTCATCATTAGCGGAAACAACAAGGAACTTTTCGCCGGATAGAATGTAGGGATTGAGCAATCCGTGGAAATCGATAGCGTCCGTAAGGATTGTTTGACCGGCTGTGGCTATATCTTCGGGATTGACATTGTCGATGGTAATGGTCGGTTCGTTACTTGCGGGCTTGATAATATAGGGCTTTCCTGCTTCAATGGATGTTTGATTGTCGGAAAGGTTGATGTACAAGGTGTTTTCGGACTCGTTATAGCTTGAATTTGCCAAGGTATAAATCTCTGTACCTGCGCCAAAGACAGATTGAACTTGCTCAGCCGTCATGGGGACAGGGGAGCAGAAGGAGTTGAAGGAAACGCTTTTTAGTGAGCGGTTGAGGTTGGCGGTGAATGGGGGGATGATATTGTTTTTAATTGCCGTAAGGATGCTCGTGTTGTCTGTGGCTTCATCCAAGACAACGGATTCATTGAGACCTAATTGGATATGTGAATCGGTCCATTTTGTTTTCGCATTAGCAATGGTGGTTGCATTAGCCTTTACTAAAAGATTAACTTTATCGGTGGAATATCTATAATCTTCAGCATTAGTGCCAGTAGTACCTACAACAAAATTAAAAGTTGCTGTTGGAATAGTTGCTTGTTCTATATTTATTTCTTCAATTTCCCAAGCGGATTTGTCAAGTGCATTCGTCAGATTTGTAATGTTACCATCGCTGGGTTTAATAACAACCTTATTCACCAAATAACGATATCTAAACCAAGGTAAAACATCTGAAGAATTATTAGTTGTGTTGTAATCTTTTGGAAGTGTGCCGTTTCCAGATAAAGTTAATGTGCCATCTTCGGAGAGAGACCAGTTTATATTACCCTGAGTTCCGCTTGTCACAACAACATATCTGGTTGATTTCCACGAGCATTCTTCTTTAATAGAAGAATGGTCATCACTATAGCCTAACCAGTATGCACCGGTAGTACTTTTTGAAGAGGGGTAGTACCAAGGGGTAGTATTATAAGAATTTGAGGCATCAGAACGTAAGTAAAGATATGTATCTGTTCCTGATATCCACGTAATGGCGTTATCTCCAGTTGTTGGTGCTACACTTTTGTTAATATAAACTCTCTTAACGGAGCAATCCAAAGCATGTGTTTCGATTGTTGTGACTGTGCCGGGAATATGGATATTTTCAATATTATTTGCTTTATAGAAAGCATATTGCTTGATAGTGGTCAAAGGTGCTGTAAAAATGATATTTTTAGTTTCTTTTGTGGTTTGTCCGTAGAAATAGAAGCTGCGTGTCCCTGAATACCTAGCGCAGAAGGGGTGAGAATAGCAGTATGAAGTTAATACCTCAAAATCAATATTTGCCCAATCATTAGGTGTACCTGCATAAAAGACCTTTTCCATGACAGAACACCCATTGAAAGCTCTGTTCTTGCAAAGAGTTACAGATTTTGGGATATAGATATATTTTAATGAAGTACATTGATCAAAAACGTTAGTGCCTATGGTAGTAACACCTTCATTAATAACCACTGTTTCAACAAATGTCCAACTTGGAGGTCGTTGCCCTGCACTGCCTGATACGTAGTTATCGTAGTTACTTATTTCCGATGAGCCGGAGCCGGAATACCAGAATGTTAATGTGTTGATTCGACATCTGCGTAGAGGGGTGTAGTAAGGAGGGATAGGGATACGACAAAAAGTGTCAAAACAAAGCAAATCTTTTTCATACCTTTAATAATTGTGTTTATAAATAACAGACTAAATTAACAGAGTAATGGATAGCGTCAACTATCAAAACGGTGCAAAAGTACTGCTTTTTTTTGACATATGCAAGTTTTTTAGCGAAAAAATGTGCAAAATGGTCAAAAAATGCCAAAAAAAGTAAATTTTGTAGAGTTTGAGTAGCAGAAAAGCGGAGTTAATATTTGTTTGTCGAGGCGGTCGGGATAGTTAACAAGGGTGGAAGAGAGAGCGTAACATGTTGTCAATCAGCCATATCTGCCGTATTCGTTGGCTGAATATTGCAACAATACTGCAATAATACTGCAATAATACTGCAATAATACTGCAATAATAGTGCGATAATAGTGCGATAAGGGGTGCTGATTATCAGCGAGTTATGAATTTGGCATGTCGGGTAATTAGATGGTTTTTTCGGGTAATTTTTTTTGGCGTGTAATTAGAGTGCTTGTTCGCGGAGTTGTGGTTCGGCGTATTGCTCTGCAGAGACAGTGCCCAATTTGTCGAGATAGTTAAGAACGGCTTCGACATCTCCGACATGGTTGCAATCAATCTCCTTCATGTACTGGAAAGCTCCGGCAGCCCCTTTGCAGGTAAGGATATAGCTCTGTCCGCCAATAGTGTATGTGGCATTCGGATCAACGGGGATCCATTGTCCGTTGCGTTCAATCTCTGCAGAGATGATACGGCGCGTTTTACCGATACCTATAAAGAGCTGGTTATGGTCAAGCATGACGGATGACGGGATAGCAGTGGTATATGTGTATCTCATTCCGCTGACATGAATAAAGTCCCCGCTCTCATCTGGTGCGTGTGCGACCCCGACCTCCAAGGCATCCAAGAGTTGCTGTCCGGTACATTGGAGCATGCGCATGGTGTTATTGAACGGAATAACCGAATAGATATCGCCATACGTAATTTCGCCAGCGGGCAACTGGTTTCGCACTCCGCCCCCGTTCATAACACCGATGTCTGCACCCGTAGCGTCCCGGAAAGCGTCGGTGAGAAAATCGGTGAGATTGGTTTCGCCGCGTCTAACCTCGCGTTTGCCGTTTTTGAGCATGGTGAGCGGGACTTGGGAGTATCCGACCACTTTGGATGTCATGGATTGCATATCAGCCTTAATCTGTGCGATGACGTGCTCGACTTTCGGGTCAGTCTCCATATCGGGTGTGTTCTCAATGAGTTCGACGGAAATGAGTCCCGCCGTGTCGATAGTGAGTTTGCCGAACCGCTGGAACTGTGTGCCGGTAGAAGCCAAGATGACGGAATCGCCTTGGGCGTTAGGCACCTTGAGGTTGAGGATATGGTGCTGGTGTCCGTCCAAGACGGCGTCAATGCCGACAGTGGTTCTAATCATATCGACACTATTGTCCAGTGCCGTATCATCGCCCAAGTGCGAAAGAACAATGACATAGTCCGCCCCGTGTTTCCGCGCGTCATTTGTTGCCGCCTGTATAAGCGCGAAGGAGTCATCGGCGTGGAAGGAATAGATGAAGTTGCCCTTCCCATCCTCAAAGTAGGTTGGGGTGGAGCTGTTGAAGGTAGTCGGCGTAGCTGCTCCCACGAATGCGACAGTCACTTGCCCGAAGCGGTGGAGGCTGTAGGGCTTGTAGAGCAGATTGCCGTCGAGGTCGCTGAAGTTACAGCAAAGTACCTTGGCATTGAGTTCGCGCATGAGGTGCTGCTGCTGGGGAATGCCGTAGTCAAACTCATGGTTGCCAACGGTAGTTGCATCGTATTTGACGGCGTTCATGACCTTTATGATCGATTCACCCTGACTGAGGCTTCCGATAGCGGCACCCTGTGCAAAGTCACCGGCACTGACCACAGCGACATAAGGGGTATGCTGCTTCGCCTGATTGCGCAACGCGCTGAACTTGGCGTAATCATCAATAGCGCAGTGGACATCGTTTTCAAAGAATATAACAATCGGTTGCTTTGCCTGTTGGCAAGCGGTTAATGCGAGAACAAGGAGAAAGAAGGCGTATTTTTTCATATTTTCATGTACTATTAGGGTTCAATATTCAGAATTTGTATCCAAGCGAAACCTGCATTCGTTGCTTCCGGGTTTGTGCGGCACCTTCGTAAGCGAGGTTAAGGACAAAGCCTTTGTATTCCATTCCGGCAGTAACGATATGCCGCATCTCCTGAATACGGAACGTATAACCGGCATGTGCATATTTCCACAAATTGATTTCAGCCCCGAAGTCGGCACTGACAGTATGTTGTCCAAGATACATAAGGAGATGCGGTGAAAGAATGACGTTTTTGTCTTTTCCAAGTGCGAAGTCGTAGCTGATGTTGAAATATCCACGGCGTTCGTACATGATGAGTGCGGTATTATTAGCCGCGGAGTTTCCGGCGATGTTAACCACCGCGATCCTTTGTGGAAGGAGTTCCGTTCTCCGGCGGCAATCCATTCGGTGTCCTCTCCACTAAGCACGCCCTGAATGAAATATGGTCTGAAGATGTCCCAAATGCCGCCGTAGAAGTTGGTGATAGCCGAGAGTTGGTCTGTGACGGTGAAAGAGAAAATCTGGTCGGGGTTGCGGTGTACATCGAATCGGTTGAGTACATAGGCGGACCAAGAAATGAGCGTTGCGGGAATGGTTGCGTTTTCACGCAACACGCCCTCAAGCTGTCCGGCATAGTTATACGGTCCGGAAAGGCAGCAGCTGCTGATGACATTAAATTCGGAGGCGTAGTTGTTCTGAATATAATAGTGGAGACTGAGAGCGGCACCGCCACCCAGGCTGAAACCGCCGATAAAGACATCCTGTTTGCCGGTGAGTCCGAGGTATCTGCACATCGCGCGCAGGGCATCAATATTGGCGAAATGCAATTCGGGATAATAGACAAAGGGATGCTCCTTGTCTTTCGTTTCCCCATAGCCGATGTAGTCGGGCATGATTACTGAGAAGCCGTTAGCCGCCAACGGAAATGCGCAGGTAGCGACCTCTCCGCCGGTCTGGCGGTTATTGAAATAGTTGGAAGGCATCTGCTGCTGCGCCGTCATAGGGTCAATCGGCATATTAGTCCCGTGGAGATAAACGCAGAGGCGGCGTGTGATGGTAGTGTCATCGGGCAAAAGCAATAAGGCAGTAGTAGCAATCGGTTCGCCTTCATAGACGCTATTATAGGTCAGTTTATAGCACGTGACGCCGAATTGCAGGTATTCGCTTTTAACCGAATCGCCTGTGTATTTCTTTATTTCGGGCAGGGAAAGATGTTTGATTTCAAGAACCTTGAGTACATCTCCGCGCTGGTCGCCCTGCTGAATTTTATTATTGGCCGAGCATGCGGAAAACAGCCCCATTACAAGCAGAGGAAGGAGAAAAAAGAGATGCTTGTATGACATTGTTTGTTTCATGGTGTTTCATTTTTTCGCGGCAAAGGTACGTTTTTTTTTTCACATATACAAGAAAAAAGTGCGGATATACGCACTTTTTATACTAATTATGCAGCAAAACGGCGATTAATACTGGTAGCATCCGGCGTCCGGATAAATGGTATCGCCCTCTTGGAAGCGGATACGCGGGCGTCCATAGCGGTCAAAGGGGTAGGAAAGAGCGGTCACCGAATCCGCGATAGCGCGTGCGGGTGAGAGCGAATCCAAGCGGAAATCATAGTAGGAATATTCCTTATATTTATAATAGGTGTTGCGGAACAGGGCAGTGGTGTCATCTTCCTGCCAATAGATATTGCCTATAGCCGCCGGAATGAAGACGGTGTCCGCTTTGAGGTAATTGCATGCAAAAGTGTCCTCGTAGAAACGCGGGAGCGGAGTAGCGAGCAGAAGATTATTACGCCTGACGCCGGTCACAATAGAGTTGATGAAAGTAGCGTGTGTGGGAATCTGGTTTTTGCTGACATTATTGATATAGACCGCCGCCACATCTTCCCTTGGAGTGGATTGGATACGCACGTTGGTGGAGTTGAAGAACGAGGCGATCGTGGAGTGGACAAACCGTTGCTTTCCGCCGGAAAGATAGACACAATAGGCGGCGGCATTGCTGATTTCGCAGTTAGCGACAGTTGCATCAATATGCTGCAGTACCAAGCCGTAAATGGCGTGATTGTGGATCCGGCTGTTGGTCAATGTCATCTTTGGCAGACCGGCCGATTTGTCAGAAACACAGAAGAGACCGACATTTGCCGATGTGATGTCCATGTAATCCAGTTTATAGGTCTTTTGCGGAGCGGATTGTTCGTCCATGAGATACAAGCCGCCCCACATTCCTGCCACATAGGCATAGGAAACCGAATCATAGAGGTTGTCAATGCGGTCGCCGCGAAGCATAACCGGCTCCGTCAGAGTGCCTTGCGCTTCCACATCGCCGTAGGCTAATAAAACCGCGTCGTTGTGGAAATACAATTTAGCCCCCGCCTTGAAAGTGGTTTTGTTCCTTACCGCCAAGGTGTCATAGATAAGATACGGTTTGTCGGCGTTAAACTCCATTTCGTTGAGCACTGTAAGACGCTTCGGCGTTTTGAAGAGGCGGACGTCTTGTCCGAATGCTTCCAAGTGAACGGTTTGTACATTTCCGTTGAGTGCGAAATGGAGGTTGTCTTCCACCAAGACGGCGGCATTCTGTTTTGTAGGGTCAATGAAAACCTTGACAAACACGATGAGACTATCTCCGCCGTTCAGTTGGCGGTCAATAGCGCGTGAGAGGTCGTTTTCACCGTCGATATTGGTTTTGAACTCGTTGCCGGAGTCTTGCCAAATCCTGTTGATAAGCACGGCATTGGCGTTATAGTTATAGACGGTGAAACGGAGAGTGGCACTGCCCATTGAGGTAAAGACCGTATCAAATGAAAGCGTATCCGTAGAGAAGGTCAGTCGCAGGGACGGGTCATCGCTGATACGTTCTTCCCGGCAAGCGCATAACGTGACAATCAGTGCCAATATGACAAGTAGGCGGAATCTCATTATTCAAAGTTAAACGTGATACATAGCATTCGTGAGGTGAGTTTGCGCAACGCCGCAGAATAAAACGCCTCATCGGGAGTAAGATAGATATTTTCGTCCACATGGGTAAGCACGTCCGCGAAGCCGATTTTGTATGTTATCTGCGGGCAGAACTTGAACCATTCAAAGTAGAAGTCACACCCGACCCCGACTTCGACAAAGTAATCGAAGCTCTTGAGCATGACGGGTCTTTCCGAATCCCGATAGACATTGAATTCCACGCCACCGCCGCCGATAAGGTAGGGGCGGAAGTTCTTTTCGCGTTCCGCAGACCACTTTATATATAAAGGTATAGCAATGGGAATACTGAGGATATCAATTTTATCCTTGTGTTTGCCGGATTTGCTGTGAACGGGGGTGCCGGATTCGGTTTTATATGTCAGGGTTCTCTGTGAGAAACTGAGTCCGGGGCATAAGCGCAGGTTCAAATGCCGCGACATGCGCAGGTCCGTTATGAAACCGACAGAGAATCCGGGCATAAGTCCGCTGACACGTGCATGGTAGAGTTCGCCGTTAATAAGTTCTTCGGAGTCGGTTACGCCGAAACTCATGAAGTTCATTCCGAGCGAGAACCCAAAATGCAGGAGTTTGTCATCTATATACGGATTATTCTGCGCAGGCAGCATGTTTGCGCAAAGCAATAAAAGTAGTATGTAAATACTTTTCCTCATGAAGATGTTAATATTCGCCGCCCATATTGCCGGAATCGTCAAAGTCTTCTTCGTTGCCCATACTGTTATCCTGACGGTCTCCGCGTCGTTGCTTTTGATTGTTGCCGAAGTTATATGTCAGTGTAAGGCTGATCGTTCTTGAGTGCCATCGGTTTTCGGAGAACTGCCAGAATCCTTCTCCCCACGTGGTGTTGCTCCGTGCGCGACTGTCCAAAATGTCCCTGACATTGAGTGCCAAAGCCAGCTGCTTGTTAAGGAAGGTGTGGCGCAATCCGATGTCGATAGAATAGCTATGACTGGTTGTACCCTGTGCCACAACACGCGGGCTGCGATATTGTCCGGTCAACTGACCAGAGAAGTTCTTCGTAAACATGAACTGTGCGTTGAGGCGAACAGAACCGGCGAAGATATTTTGAGCGGGAACCTGAACGGGAATCTCCGCGCCTTGGTGCATGATGATTTCGTCAATAGCAGAAACATTGTTCCAATAGAAACTGGCACTGGTAGTAAGTTGCAGCAATTCCCCGAAGAGACGGTTTTTGGCAACAAGTTCGACACCCAACTCCTGGCGCGTAGCAATATTGAGGTAGGTGTTCTTCATAATGCCGTCCTGCATGTACTTGACGTTCTGCACGGCACCTTCTCCGTATTTCCAGAACACGCCCGCGGAAAGGGTATGTCGTTCCCATGTTTTAAGGTAGTTCAACTCCAGATTATTTGAATAGGCAGGCAACAGATCCACGTTACCGTAGCTGATATTCGTACTATCTGAGAAGTCCGCCCTCGGACTCATCTGGTTACCCCACGGCCGTCTTACACGGCGGGTGTAGTTCAGTTGGAGTTCGTGGCCGTGACCGAAGTCATAACTGATATAGGCACTCGGGAAAAGCTGGAAATATGAAGTGTCGCGCTTGTTCGGAATAGCCGCATAGGCGTCCTGACGCTCGCCGCTATCGTCCTTATAATAGTATTCCAAATGGCGTTGGTAGTATTCCCCGCGCAATCCGACTTGGAGTGAGAGTTTGTTCCAAAATCGGTTGCCGTAAGTGAGATAAAGAGCGTGATTCTGTGTCAACCCTTTGAAATCCGAATAGTAAGTATATAATTCTTCCTGTTTGTCCCCAAAGATATTGTGTGCGTCGGTTGTTGTGCTGCTCCAGCCGCGAGTGTAGTTATATCCGGCTTCGAGGCGGCTTTGGGCAGTCGGTTTCCATTCGTAGTCGGCTTTGATTTCGATGCTTTGGTTATTGCTTGCGGCATTCTGGTCCTGATAGGTGGTATCCCCCTCTATCTGTGTGAAATTAGATGAGTTGTTAAACGAATTATTGTTATATGTGCCGCTGACAATGAGTTGGTGACTTTTCAGTTTGAACGTGTAATCCAATGTGGCATTTCCGCCCGGGTGTGATCCTGTCCCGTCCTGATTACGCCGGTAGTCGCGCAGAATATTGTTCGCGGGATCGGTAAGCAGGTAAGTTCGGGAGTAGGTATTGGACATCTTAAACACTTTGGGGTCGCTGACCATGCCGAATCCAGACACGCCAATGGTAGAACGCTCTGTGATACGGAAGTTCAATCCCGCCCGTGTGAAGATCCCTCCGCCGCGGTGTGTCTGGTTGCCTTCCTGTGTCAGGTGTCCGGCAATCAGTGCGGAGTCCAACACTTCGCTGCCGGTGCCGTTCAAATTATAGCGGTCGGTCTTGCTTCCGCCGTTACTGATATGGTACCGATAGCCGACATTGAAATAGCCGTCCACTATTCCCGAGTTGAAGTTAATGCTGAATCCGACATTTCCGCCAGGCGGCACATTCCACGGTTTGGCAAGTGCGTATTCCAGCCCTGCCTGAATAGAACCATAGTAGCCCGAAGCACGGTCTTTTTTCATGACAAGATTGATGATTCCGGCCGTCCCTTCCGGTGAGAACTTGGCTGAAGGATTGGTGATGAGTTCGATTTGCTCGATTGTTCCCGCAGGCATCTGCTGAAGTACTTGTGCGCGGTTCTCGGAAGTAAGTCCGGCAGGTTTGCCGTTAATCCAAATCTCCACATCTTCGGAATTGCGCAGCGAGATATTTCCATCCTGATCCACATCTACCGAAGGGATATTCTCCAAAACCTCCGACACGCTGGCACCGGCGGAAGCAATATTCTGGTCCACGGTAAAGATTTTCTTGTCCAGTTCAAACCGCATCGAGCTACCTTGTCCGACCACTTCCACTTCCTGGAGTGCGCGGGTGTCTTCTTTCAGATATACCTTGCCTAAATCAACATCCGCTCCTTTTATTTCAACGGGCTTCGTTAGGGTAGTATAGCCCATAAAAGAAATTGTAACGTTGTATTTTCCGTTCTTGACGTTGTCCAAAACAAAAACACCTTCTTCATCGGTCACCACTCCGCCGACAGGAGTAGTCTCGCCTTGTTTAGTGAGACTGATATTTACGAAGTCAAGCGGTTGGCGCGTTCCTGCATCCAACACTTTCCCGACAATGTCCGTTGCCCAAGTCTGGAGACTAACGAGCAACACGAGTGATAAACTCCACAGCTTCTTTGTATCCATCTATACCATGTCCGATTATGGTGTGTGTGCAGACATCTTCCAATAAATCGCGTTGACGGAAATCCTCTCTTGCGCGTATATTAGATAGGTGTATATTCACCACCGTTATGTTTTGCTCCTTCGCGAAGTCAAGCGCATCGCGCAAAGCGACACTTGTATGGGCGTATCCGCCGGCATTGATAATTATTCCGTCATAGTCATCGGCCAATGCCACTTTTTGGATATAATCTATTAACGCCCCTTCGTGATTCGATTGAAAATAAACAAAATGTGTGCCAATCCATTGACGCTGGATTTCGACCATCATCTCTTCCATCGTCTTATGACCATAAATTTGCGGGGTGCGTTTCCCCGTCAAATTAAGGTTAGGACCATTGATAATTGCGATTTTCATCTGGCACCGTTGACAGCGAGCAGGAACTCGTCGTTATCGTCCGTTCGTTCCATATAGGATTTGAGTTTCTCCATAGCCTCTATCCCGTTCATGTCCGACAATTGTTTGCGGATTTGCCACATGCGGCTCAGAACGGTCGGCGGCAGCAACAAGTCGTCACGCCGAGTGCTGGAAGCCGGTATATCTACCGCAGGGAAGATGCGTTTGTTGCTTAACTTACGGTCAAGTTGCAATTCCATGTTTCCTGTTCCCTTGAATTCCTCAAAGATAAGGTCGTCCATTTTGCTGCCCGTTTCAGTCAGAGCGGTGGCAATGATAGTAAGACTGCCGCCGTTTTCAATGTTACGTGCGGCACCGAAGAACCGTTTGGGTTTGTGTAGTGCCTGTGCTTCCACACCACCGGAGAGAACTTTTCCGCTGGATGGAGCAACCGTATTATATGCGCGCGCCAAGCGCGTGATGGAATCCAGTAAAATAACCACATCGTGGCCACATTCCACCAATCGTTTCGCTTTCTCATGTACGATATTTGCCACTTTGACATGGTTTTCAGCCGGTTCGTCAAAGGTAGAAGCTATCACTTCGGCATTAACGCTCCGTGCCATGTCGGTCACTTCTTCCGGACGCTCATCAATAAGGAGAACAATCATATACACCTCGGGGTGATTGTTCGAAATGGCATTGGCAATCTCCTTGAGCAGTACTGTTTTACCGGTTTTCGGCTGTGCGACAATCAAACCGCGCTGTCCTTTGCCAATCGGGCAGAACAAATCAATGATGCGGACACTAAGCGGGTCGTTTTTACCGCGGCACAGTTTGAATTTCTCATCAGGGAAGAGCGGCGTCAGGTTCTCAAACGCTATACGTTTCTTGACCTGCTCGGGCGGGAGACCGTTGATGCGGATAATCTTGTCGCACGGAAAGTATTTCTCGCTGTCGCGGTTTGTGCGAAGCGTACATTCCACCGTATCACCGGGTTTGAGGCCGTATTGGCGGATCTGTTGCTGACTGACATACACATCATCCGGGGATGATATGTAATTATAGTCGGCAGAACGTAAAAAACCATATCCGTCCGGCGCGCACTCAAGCGTACCCATAACAATCACATTCTCACCCAGACTGATAGTTGTCTGTTCCGATTTTTGCTCCTCTTGCGGTACCCCCTCTTGCGGCTTGTTTTCCGATGCGGTTTGCGGCTGGTCGGCTGATTCTTCCGATGCGGGAGTTTCTTTGTTTTCCAGCGGCAATTCGGGTTGTGCCTGAGCTTGCTCGTTCTTCTTTTTGCGTCCGCGTTTTTTGGGCTGGGCAGAAACTTCTTCAGGTTGTGCAGTCTCTAATTCTACCGGCTTTGCTTGCGGTTCCGCGGTTTTCGCAGCTTCCTGTGGCAGAACTGTAGGCTGCGCATCCTCTTTTTTCTCTGCTTTTTCCTGTAACCGTGACTCTGTTGCCTCATTGAGCGGCTGACGGGCTTGAACAGCCTGGACGGTGCGGTTGGCTTTGTGCGGGTTCTGTTTCAATTGCTCTTGGATTTGGCTCATCTCGTCCTTTACATTGCCCACGGTAGCAATCACAGAATTACCGGCAAGGTTGTCTGTGTTCACGCGCTGAACGTTTGTTTTAACGCGGGCGCGCTTGTGTTCCCCGTTGGCACGCTTCGCCGTTTTTTCGGCTTCTTTCGCCTCTACATCGGCTGCGCGCTTGTCTGCCTGGGCATCCAAAATCAGATAAGCAATCATTTTCGGCGTGTGAGTTTTCTTTACTTTCGCGCCTAATTCTTCTGCGGCGGCTCTCAGTTCTTCGAGCGTCATACGCTCGAGTTTTTGCATGTCGTATTGCATATATTTTCTCTAAATTGTCGGAAATATAAGAATTGAATTAATGGAAAAAACATGAGGGAATCCTCAAATTCGCCGCAAAGGTACTGCTATTTTTTGATATACACAAATAAAATCTTCACTTTTCTCTTTTTTTTTTCAATTATCACTCCGACAATCTTTCCAATCTTTTGCCAATCGTGCCTTAAATTTCCTTAACCTATAACGAAACATTTACGATAGATATACGATAGATATACGATAGATAAACAATACATTTTTATAGTCTCAAAGGTGTCACATAGTAATGAAAAAAAAAGAAGTGCAGCGTGATGCACTTCTTCGATAGTTATTCTGAAAAGTAATAGCTACATTTTCTTGTAACTCTATTTGCTTGCAAAAAGTTAATTTTCTACACGCGTCTTCACAATTAGTTTGCGGAACTGAAGTCCCTTTTCCGCAATCCCCGGCTGATGCGCATCGGACGGAAAGAAAACAACAAAGTGACCGACCGGCACGTTGAGCATTGCGGTTGCTTTTTCTTTGTACAACTCTACATCTTTCCCTTCGTCATATTCCGCCGTTACGTTTTGGCAGTCTTCTAACGCTTTCCATCCCATTTGCTCATCGGCTGTGAGAGGGACCTGAATGTCAATATAATCGCGATGTGCCTCAAATGGCAGTGATTTTTCTTCCTTCCCCTTGATGTCTTGGATGTTAATAAACAAATCATCTCCGTCAAGCTTTACTTTGCCGGCTGCAAATGATTCAAGGTCGTTGTTGTTAAAAAAGTGCATGAATTGTTCCAAACGCGGCACACTGTCAAAATACAGGTCGGCGTTTTCAAGTTTGTCGATAATCATATCCTTAAAAGTTAAAAAGTAATCGCTTTGAATTTTGGTGCAAAGGTAGGGTTATTTTACGATATATACAAATATTTAAGTGAAAAAGAAGAAAAAAAACGATTTTTGCCCTTATTTATTTGTAAGTGTTCAAAAAAAGTTGTAACTTTGCGCGTAATTTTTGAAAGCGTAAACCGTGAAAGACTAAAATATCATTTAAAAGAAATGAGTTACTTGAATTTTGACAAAGCACTATTGGTGAACTTGGAGCGGTCGTTGCAGAAGGAGATGATTCGGACGAACCGTGCCGGAGTTTACAATTCGACTACGCTGGTGGACTGCAACACCCGCAAGTATCATGGGCAGCTTGTGCTGCCGTTGCCTCATCTGAGTGAGGACAATTATGTGCTGCTCAGTTCCTTGGACGAAACCGTTATACAACACGGTGCAGAGTTCAATCTCGGGTTGCACAAGTATGGTGAGAACAACTTCTCACCGAACGGTCACAAGTACATTCGGCAGTTTGACTGTGAGGTAATCGCGAAAACGACATACCGCGTCGGAGCTGTCATATTGACCAAGGAACGCTTGTTGGTCAGCTTTGAGCCGCGCGTGTTGATTCGTTATACGTTGGAAGAGTGCGGATCGCCTGTCACTATGCGTTTCCGTCCTTTCCTCGCTTTCCGTAGCGTCAATGAACTGACACATGAAAACAATCGTGCCAATGCCGACATGAACGATTGTGAAAACGGACGGGTGAACCAAATGTACCCGGAGTTCCCGCAACTCTACATGCAGTTCTCAAAGGGGGTGGAGTACCATCATCAGCCAACATGGTATAAGAATATCGAGTATCAAAAGGAGCAG
Organism: Paludibacteraceae bacterium; assembly: GCA_905235225.1. Lineage (GTDB taxonomy): Bacteria > Bacteroidota > Bacteroidia > Bacteroidales > Paludibacteraceae > Colicola. Next base: position 52,838 of record CAJOKE010000014.1, on the reverse strand, counting down.
GAGCGTGGATATGAATACAAAGAGGATCTCCTTGTTCCCGGCTATTTTGAATTGCCAATGAAAAAAGGCGAAAGTATTATCTTTGCCGCCGGGATCAGCGAGACACAGACACGAAACCTCAAGACACTTTGGAAAAAGGAAATGGAGCGCAGAAATGTACGCGACAATATGTTCGAATGCCTGCGCAATGCCGCTTCGCAATTCTATAAAAGGGAAGGTGACAAATGTTATCTTCTGGCAGGTTATCCTTGGTTTCATGCCTCTGCACGCGAAGAGTTCTATGCAACTCCCAGTTGCACTTTGGACATTGACCGCCCTGAATATTGGGACGCTATCATTGACCAAACGGCTGTCGGAGAGGTTCGCGCATTCATGGCGGATTGTAATTACCGCTCAAAGATTCAGGGAATGGATGAGCCTGACGCTTTGCTCTGGTTCATAAGAGCTTTGCAGAAATATGCACACAAATACACCGTGAAACAGGCAGCGGAAAAATATGCGCAGTTGTGCGAAGATATTATCTCATATTATCGCAAACAGAATCATCCGCGTGCTGTTGTTCATCAGAACGGACTTGTCTGGGTGGATGGCTCACAACAGCCGGCTACATGGATGAATGCTACCGAAAACGGATGGCCTATTACGCCGCGTACCGGGTATGTCGTTGAAATTAACGCATTGTGGTACAATGCCATGCGCTTTACGGCAGAATTGATGCGCGAGAAGGGAAAAGAGGTCGGTGCTGATTTGATGGAATACCAAGCGGAAATATGCAAGGATGCTTTTGTTAAAATATTCTGGAACGGCTTCTATTTGGACGATTATGTCATTAATGATTACCATAATAAGGAAGTCCGCCCGAATCAGATATGGGCTGTCGGACTGCCGTATTCTCCGCTTGACCGTAAGCAAATGAAAGCGGTGGTTGACATCTGCACCAAGGAACTTCTCACCCCGCGCGGATTGCGAACATTGTCGCCCAAGAGCGGTGACTACCGCCCCATTTATATTGGCGGGCAGTTGGAACGCGACAGGAACTTCCACAATGGTCCCGTTTGGCCGTTTACTATTGCTGCGTATTCACGGGCATACATGACCGTCTATAAGCATAGCGGCGTTAGTTTTATGCAGCGAATGCTTGTAGGATTTGAGGTTGAAATGGGTGAACTTTGTATTGGTACACTCAACGAATTGTATGACGGAAACCCGCCATACAAGGGACACGGTGGGATGAGTTATGCCCCAAGTGTCGCTGCGGTTATTTCAGTTTTAGATACTTTAAAGAAATTCCAAGAATAGCATGAAAGCACTAATGTTTGGTTGGGAGTTTCCTCCCCATATCCTCGGCGGATTGGGAACTGCGAGTTACGGATTAACGCGCGGTATGTCTCAACAGGAGGATCTGCAGATTACGTTTGTTATACCCAAACCTTGGGGCGATGAAGACCAATCTTTTCTGAAGATTATCGGTGCGAATTCGATTCCCGTTGTTTGGAAGGACGCTGATTATGAGTACGTGCGACAACGCATGGAAGGTCGCATGACCCCGGAAGAATATTACCATTATCGGGATGGAATCCGATATGATTACCGCCGTATTGGTACAGACGACCTCGGTTGTATTAATTTCTCGGGACGTTATCCCGACAACCTTGTGGAAGAAATCGGAAACTATGAAGCCGTGGCAAGCGTTCTCGCTCATAGCCTTGATTTCGACATCATTCACTCACATGACTGGTTGACCTATCCGGCAGGAGTATTTGCCAAACGCATTTCGGGCAAACCGCTGGTTATACATGTGCATGCTACTGACTTCGACCGTAGCCGCGGTAATGTCAATCCTACCGTCTATGCCATCGAACGGCGCGGTATGGATGAGGCAGACCATATCATGTGCGTTAGTAACTTGACACGGCAAACCGTTATTGAAAAATACGGACAAGACCCCGCGAAAGTGTCAACCGTACATAATGCCGTTGAACCTCTTGCCAATCCCGATGAGTTTGTCAAACATAAACGTAAAGACAAACTGGTTACATTCCTTGGGCGTATCACTATGCAGAAAGGACCCGAATACTTTGTCGAGGCGGCTGCACGTGTGCTGGATAAAACAGACGGCGTCCGGTTTGTAATGGCTGGTAGCGGTGATATGATGAATAAAATGATAGACCTTGTTGCCAAACGTGGCATTGCCGATAAATTCCATTTCCCCGGATTCATGAGGGGAAAGCAGGTCCAGGAAATTCTGGCGGACTCGGATGTGTATATTATGCCGTCTGTCAGTGAGCCGTTTGGTATTTCACCCTTGGAAGCTATGCAAGTGGGCTGTCCCTCTATCATATCTCATCAGTCCGGTTGTGCAGAGATTCTGCAACATGCTATAAAAACTGACTATTGGGATATTGATGCTATGGCTGATGCCATTTATGCCATCGTCAAGTATCCGGCAATGTACAAGTCATTGCACGAACTTGGTATGGAAGAAGTCAATAATATTAAATGGTACGATGCAGGTCTCAAAGTTCGTGCCATATATGATAAAGTTATTAACCATTGGTAAAATTCTACAATTATGAAAAATATTTGTTTTTGCATTCAAATGCACGCTCCCTACCGTCTGAAACGCTATCGTTTCTTTGATATCGGTCAAGATCACTATTACTACGATGACTCCGAAACGGAAGAACGCGTATCATGGTTGGTGGAGAATTCGTTTATGCCCTTGTGCAAGACACTTCAGGAGATGATTCGTCTCTCGAAAAGCAAATTCCATTGTGCATTGGCTATTTCTGGCTCTCTACTCGAAGTATTCGAGCAATTTACACCCGAGATGATTGATGTTCTCCGTGAGTTGGCGGAAACAAAATGTGTAGAGTTCCTCGCTACTCCCTATGCCTATTCCTTGGCGGCAGAGTTCAACGAAAACGAGTTTAGAGACCAATTGGAGAAGCAAGAGAAAGTCATTTCCGACCTCTTCGGGGTTAAGCCGACAACTGTTTGCAATGCTGAATTGTTGTACTCTGACGAAATTGCATTTAATTTGCAGAAATGGGGATACAAAGTTGCCATGACAGAAGGGGCAAAACATGTACTCAGCTGGAAATCTCCCAATTATATGTACCAGTCCGCTGCATCGGCTAAAATGAAAGTGCTGGTTCGGAATGCTGCTTTAAGTGACGAGTTGGCATTCCATTTCTCTGACCCCGCTTGGGTGAACTTCCCGATGGACGCCGAGAAATATGCAAAAGCTCTTGCTAATCTGCCGGAAGACGAAGAACTGGTTAATATATGGTTGGGCGCAGAGACTTTCGGCTGCAGACAACGTGCCGAAACCGGAATTTTTGAGTTTTTGAAAGCATTACCGTACTATGCTTTGGAGAATGGCATAGGATTTGTTACTCCTTCTGAAGCGGCAAAGAAAATGGCGGCGAAGGATGTGCTTTCTGTTCCCTATCCTTTGACATGGGCAGGTGAGGCTAAGGATCTGAGCATCTACACAGGTAATGATTTGCAACAGGAAGCTATTAATAAACTTTATAATGTAGCTGAACGTGTACATCTTTGTTCCGATAAACGACTTAAACGTGACTGGCTTATGTTGCAGGATGTTAACTACCTCCACTTCATGAACCATATCGACCAGGGGGCTACAAACTATGAGTCGGCGTATGATGCGTTTATCAATTATATGAACATCCTCTCTGATTTCTTGCAGCTCGTTGATGAACAATACCCGACCACAATTGAGAACGAGGAACTGAACTCACTCCTCAAAACAATTAATGGTCAGGAAAAAGAAATTGCACGGCTTGAAAAAGAACTCAAAGAGGCTAAAGCTGCCAAGGTAGCCAAGAAAAAATAAAGTGTGACAAAAAAGATTGGTGTTATAGTCTGTGTCCTGGCGTCCTTCGTCGGTACGTTGGACGCGAAACCTAAGACTGTCAAGACGGTTATCCGTTCTTGGCAGTTGTCTGCTCCTGCATACCAGGCTGACACTATGCGGATTGACACCAATTATCTGAACTTCCCGATGCGCGAAATGCTGAACGATTACAGCATATCGAATGTCTGGAATGGAACACTGGTATCACCGGCGGAGTCACGTATCTATTTTTCAAGACTGAATTCGATTGACGATATCTTCGGCAAAGCATATCAACCGTATATCATCACCCCGGCTGATGTGAAATTCTATAATACTACTGTACCTTATTCCAACATCGCCTACAAAAAAGGGTTCACCACCTATCATGAGGAAAATGAATTGAATTTCATGTTCACGGGAAACATAAACAGAAGGTTTAATCTGGGGTTACAGGCTAATTATCTGAGTGCCGCAGGGCATTATTTGAATCAGGAAAACAAACTGTTTAACGGCGCGGTCTTTGGTTCTTATAATGGAAACCATTACTCTCTGCATGCGGCATTTACTTTTGCTACACTCAGTAATTTTGAAAACGGTGGTATCAATAACTTGGAAGATATGACAGGCACACTCGAACCCGAGGATATTCCTGTCCGGATGAAGGGGATGTCTTCATATCGCTATTTGAGTGGCTTGCTCAATCATTATTATTCTCTCACTGTCGAGCGTGAGCATGTCGATTCAATTGAAGTGAAGAATAACTTTGGCGAGATGGAGAAAAAGGACACCGTACGGATTGAGTATGTACCGCTTATTACCTTTGCGCATACGTTTGATTTGAATAACAGCAATAGACGCTATATCGAGGAAACGGCTCAGCAAGGCTATTTTACGGATGTGTACCGTAACTGGTCGGAAACGCGGGATTCTACGGATGTTCTTACTATACGGAATACGCTTGCCGTCACTTTTGAGGAAGAGTTTAATACTCTTTTGAGGTTCGGCGCCAAAGTGTATGCCGTCAATGAATGTCAACGATACATGTATCCTGTTGGCAAGAATTACACGGAACTGCCAACGTTTGGCAATCCCATGGATACCATTATGGCTAACATCTTGGTCATGCAGCCGTGGGACAGTTACCACTACCAATGGTTGAACAATACCTTTGTCGGCGGAGCAATTTACAAAAACAGGGGGAGTGTTATTCGTTATGGTGTTAACGGAGATGTCTGTGTGTTGGGATATAAGTTGGGAGAGTTTCAGGTAAACGGCCATATCAATACTGATTTTAGGGTGGGGAAGGATACTATGTCTGTTGCGGCAAATGTCTTTTTCCGTAATGAGACACCTGTTTATTATCAGCAACACTTCTATTCCAATCATTTCCGATGGGATAATGACTTTGACAAGCCTATGCGCTTCTATGTCGGCGGACATGTCGCTTATCCGACCAAATGGGTTAAACCTAAAGTCAAAGTCGGATTTGAGAACATTACCAAGCCGATTTGGTTCTCTGCCTCGGACGGACTCCCGCATCAGTTGGATGGAAATGTACAAATCATCAGTGTGGACGGGCGTATTGATTTGACGACACCGTGGATCAATCTTGAGAATAATATCGTCTATCAGCACTCAACATCATCCATTATGGCTTTGCCTGCGGTTACACTCTACCATAACTTGTATTACCATGGAACATGGTTTAAGGCTCTTGATGCGCAAATAGGAGTGGATTTGCGATACCACACCGCCTATTATGCACCGATTCTTAATCCGGCTACAGGACAATTCTGCGCGCAAACGGAATATAAAATTGGAAACTATCCTGTTATGAATGTTTATCTGAACTTCTTTGTCCGGTCATTGCATCTGAATTTCTTTGCACACTATACGCATTTCAACCATTTGTTTATGCGCAAAAATACAAATGCTCAGATTATGCCGTTTTATCCTTATAACCCCGATGTATTTAGGGCTGGGTTGGCATGGTCGTTCTATCGCTGATAATGAAATAATTGACTAAATGATAATATAAATTAATGCCACAGACTGTTAGATTAAATAAAATTTTGATTTATTCCCGCGAAGAAGCGGAACGTACACAAACACCACTGATTGAACCCGAACACCTGTTGCTGGGCATTATGCGCTTGGCGGAAGGAACGGCATATGACTTGTTATTGCGCGCCGGATTACATCCCGAAGACGCTAAAAACAATCTGGATTTAGCCTTGGAAGATATGAAATCCGACCTCATGGAACCCGTTAGACGAAGTGTTCAGGTTGAGCGTATCTTGAGAATCGCAGAGGGCGAAGCACGCCAGTACAACGACGAGGCAGTTGGCTCAATCCATTTGCTCTTGGCTATCTTGCATGAACATGTCAATAATGCTGCCGCATATTTGGAAACCGTTTGGGATATTACTTATGAGCGCATTGCTGAACTTTATCCTAAGCAGCAGACTATTCCGCGTAATGGCTTCGGACAATCATCGGAAGTGGAAGATGCTCCCAACAAACCAAGTGAACCGGAACGGAAAACGCGGGAGCGCAAATCACAATCTGCCACACCTTCCTTGGATAAATATGGCCGTGATCTTACCAAGCAGGCCTCTGAGGGTAGGCTCGATCCTGTCGTTGGACGTGAAACAGAAATCGAACGGGTGACGCAGATTCTCTCACGCCGCAAGAAAAATAACCCCATTCTTATCGGCGACCCGGGAGTCGGTAAATCTGCTATTGTGGAAGGGCTTGCTCTAAAGATTGTCAATCATGAGGCTGAGGTACTCAAAGGCAAACGTATCATTACTTTGGATGTCGCCTCTATGGTGGCAGGGACAACATATCGTGGACAGTTTGAGGAACGAATGAAGTCCGTTATCAATGAACTGCAAAATCATCCTGATATCATCCTTTTTATTGATGAGATTCATACGATTATCGGTGCCGGTAATGCACAAGGTTCTTTGGATGCCGCTAATATCCTTAAACCCGCTTTGGCAAGGGGAGAAGTGCAGTGTATCGGGGCTACTACAACAAACGAGTATCGCACATCAATTGAAAAGGATGGCGCACTGGAAAGACGCTTCCAGAAAATCGTGGTTCGACCGACTACATCCGAGGAAACTCTGGAAATTTTACACCGCTTGTCTGTACATTACGGGGACTACCATCGGGTGAACTATTTGGATGAGGCTCTGGATGCGGCTGTAGCATTGTCCGAACGGTATATTACGGACAGAGCCTTCCCGGACAAAGCGATAGATGTCATGGACGAAGCCGGCGCAAAAAAACATACTGTGCAAGGCGAGGATAATGCCGAACGTCCAACGGTCGATGCCGATGATATGGCTAATGTCGTGGCTATGATGTCCGGAGTGCCGGTGCAGCGTGTCCGTAAAGCTGAAACAGAACGGCTGCGGACTATGGCGGATGTCCTGCGTAAACGTGTTATCGGACAGGACGAGGCGGTGGATACGGTTGTCAAAGCTATTCAGCGTTCGCGATTAGGATTGCGTGACCCGAGGCGTCCTATCGGAACATTCTTCTTCCTTGGTCCTACAGGCGTTGGTAAAACACATTTGGCGCAGTGTCTGGCGGAAGAAATGTTTGGCAGTAAAGACGCCGTTGTACGTTTTGACATGTCCGAGTATATGGAGAAACATACCGTGTCACTGCTGGTCGGCGCACCTCCGGGATATGTCGCGCATGAGGACGGAGGTAAATTAACCGAAGCTGTTCGCCGCAAACCATATAGTATCGTCCTTTTTGACGAGATAGAAAAGGCGCACCCGGATATTTTCAATGTGCTCCTTCAAGTGCTGGACGAAGGACGCTTGACTGACAGGCAGGGGCATGTGGTGGATTTCAAAAATACCATTATCATCCTCACATCTAATGTCGGAACCAGACAACTGAAAGATTTTGGGGGCGGAATAGGATTTGATTCGAACGATTTGGACATCAAGGCGCAGCGTAATACCTTGATGAAGGCTCTCAATAAAACTTTCCCGCCGGAGTTCGTTAACCGTATCGACAATGTCGTGGTCTTCAATTCGTTGGAACGTGAGACATTGGAGCGTATCCTTGATATTGAAATTGATGCCCTTCGTAAGCGGCTCAAAGCGCAAGGACATAGTTTGCTCGTTTCTAATGAAGCGAAAAAGCAAATGTTGGACAAAGCGGATACCAAACAATATGGCGCACGTCCCGTAAAAAGAGCTGTGCAAACCTATTTGGAAGATAAAATTACCGAGAAACTCTTGCTTAATCCTAAAATTAAGACAATAAAAATTTAATAAACAATATAACTATGACGTACGAAGTAACAGATGCCAACTTCCAACAGTTGTTGGCAGAGGGAAAACCCTTGGTAGTAGATTTTTGGGCTGCTTGGTGTGGTCCGTGTAAAATGATGTTGCCCATCGTTGACGAATTGGCGGCAGAGTATGATGGACGTATTAACGTCGGAAAACTCAATGTGGACGAATATGGCGAGATTTGTGAGCAGTATGGAATTATGAATATTCCGACTATGCTGTTCTTTAAGAATGGAGAACTCGTAAATCGCCATGTGGGGGCTTGCCGTAAGCCTGATTTACAGAAATTATTCGACTCTTTACTGTAAAAAATAGGTAAAAATGCTTTTTTATTTGGATATTTGAAAAAAAAGCAGTACCTTTGCGCGTTTTTTGGCGTGCTATGCGCTGATTACGTGGGGTCTGGTAGCTCAGCTGGATAGAGCAACAGCCTTCTAAGCTGTGGGTCCCGGGTTCGAATCCCGGCCGGATCACAAAGATTTTATTTATAGATAAATGCGTCAACTTAAAATTACAAAATCAATCACCAATCGCGAATCGGCTTCGCTGGACAAGTACCTGCAGGAAATTGGTAGGGAAGAACTTGTCACCGTTGAGGAAGAAGTCGAGTTGGCTGGTCGTATTCGGAACGGAGACCGCGCCGCGTTGGAGAAACTGACAAGGGCTAACCTCAGATTCGTCGTTTCTGTTGCTAAACAGTATCAGAATCAGGGACTTAGCTTGCCTGACCTTATCAATGAAGGAAACTTGGGACTGATTAAAGCGGCGGAGAAGTTTGACGAGACACGTGGTTTTAAGTTCATTTCCTATGCTGTTTGGTGGATTAGACAATCTATCCTGCAGGCTTTGGCTGAACAATCCCGTATTGTTCGTCTGCCTCTTAATCAGGTCGGTTCAATGAACAAAATCACAAAAGCTATGCAACGATTTGAGCAGGAGCATGAACGCAGACCTTCGCTGGAAGAATTGGCGGATGTGCTCGATATGCCGATCGAAAAAATTGCCGATGCTTTGAAATTGTCCGGACGACATGTTTCTGTTGATGCCCCCTTTGTTGAGGGGGAGGACAACAGCCTTATTGATGTCATGGTTAATGAGGATTCTCCTAATGCTGACAGAGGCTTGATTAACGAATCGCTCAAAACGGAAGTCGAACGCGCATTGACTACCTTGACACCGCGCGAGGCGGACATCCTGCGCAAGTTCTTCGGTATCGGCGTTCCTGAGAAAACGTTGGAAGAGATTGGTGAGGAACTCAACCTGACACGTGAACGTGTCCGGCAAATCAAGGAGAAAGCGATTGACCGTCTCAAGAAAGGTTCTCGCTCACATGTTCTCCAAACCTATTTGGGATAAAAAAAAACGGCGCAAGCCGTTTTTTTGTTGTCCTTTTTGACAGATTCCCTTAATCGGGAAACTCCATTAGGTATGCTTTGATAAAGGCGTCTATGTCACCATCCATAACCGCATTCACATTGGATGTCTGATAGTTCGTGCGATGGTCTTTCACACGGCGGTCATCAAACACATAGGACCTAATCTGTGAACCCCATTCGATCTTTTTCTTGCCTGCTTCTACTTTGGCGGCTGCTTGGCGACGCTTCTCTAATTCCAGTTCATAGAGTTGGCTGCGCAAATGACGCAGGGCGTTTTCGCGGTTCTTCGGCTGGTCGCGTGTTTCGGTATTCTCAATCACGATTTCATCTGGTTGACCCGTCAGACAGTTGATAAACTTATAGTGCAAACGGACACCGGACTCCACTTTGTTTACATTCTGACCGCCGGCTCCGGATGAGCGGAACGTATCCCACGAAATTCCCGCAGGGTTGACCTCTATATCTATCGAATCGTCAATCAGTGGTACGACAAATACACTGGCAAAGGATGTCATACGTTTGCCTTGGGCATTGTACGGACTCACACGAACCAAGCGGTGGACGCCGTTTTCGGACTTCAGATAACCGTATGCCATATCACCTTCGATATTGAATGTCACGGTCTTGATTCCTGCTTCGTCACCTTCTTGCAAGTTTGCTATTGTTACTTTGTAGTTGTGCTTTTCGCAATAGCGTTGGTACATTCGCATCAGTTGCTCCGCCCAGTCTTGCGCCTCCGTTCCGCCGGCACCGCTGACTATTTTCAATACTGCAGGCATCGCATCCTCTTCATGCGATAGCATATTCTTCATCTCAAGGTCTTCTACTTCTTGGAGTGCTTTTGCATAGGCGGCATCCACCTCTTCTTCGGTGACCAGTTCGTCCTTGTAGAAATCGAAAGCAAGCTGCAACTCGTCGGTTGCGGAACGTACTCCCTCATAACCTTCTATCCATCGTTTGAGGTTTTTGACTTTGCGCATTTGGGCTTCTGCTGCCTTGGCATCATCCCAAAAACCGGGAGCTTGCGTATGTAGTTCCTCCTCCTCTAATTGGATGCGTTTCTCGTCTATCGCAAGGTATTGTTTCAACTTCTCTGCGCGTGTCTGAATGTCTTTTAGTTGCTCTATTGTTATCATAAGGTATATTATAATTTCAATCTGTATTTGTTTTTACCTGTCTCCAATCTGTATTTGAATATGACTATCTCCAATCTGTATTTGTATATTATTGTCTCTAATCTGTATTTGTATATGACTGTTTTTCCGCGCAAAGGTACAAAAAATAAACGATATACACAAATCGCTTCCCATAATTTGACGTACATTCTACTTTTTTTCTTTTTTTGTCTTTTTTTTTACTCAAATTCCATACTTCATATTAGGATTTTATTAGGCTGTTATTAGGTTATTATTAGGATATTATTAGGTTATTTCAGATACACAACTATAATAACATGCACTGCCAAAACTGACAATTGTTCTTTTTCCATTCATACATTTGCTAACCATTCTATGGAAAATTTCTGATTTTTCTAAATTATTTTTGTATACTTGAAAAAAAAGTATTACCTTTGCGCGAAATTAATGTTCTCCGCCCGTGGGGCGTCTCTAATTATGGCAAACGATAAACAATCGCTCGTAAACGAGCTGAAATCTCTGCTGGAGCAGAATGTAACGGAAGTAAAAGACCAGGTAGAAGCTCTGAAAACACAATTCTATCGCCAGTATCATGAGGAACAAGCTGCCTTGAAAAAGGCTGCTGAAGAAGCTGCGGCTGAAGCCGGCGAAGTGTTGGAAAACTGGCAGCCTATGCTGGATGAGACTGAAATGAAATTCCGTGAGTTATTGAATGAGTACAAAACAAAACGTGCCGAGTACACTAAACAAGTTGAGGCGGAGCAGGCGCAAAATCTCCTTCGTAAAGAGAATATTCTTGCTCAAATGAAGGAAATGGCGGAAGCCGAAACGGCGGATGTCATGGACAACCTCAAAAAAATGCGCGAGCTGCAGGCTGAATGGAAAACCATTGGACAGGTTCCGGCACCCAAAGTTCAGGAGATTTGGAAAAAGTACCAGCAATATCAGGAGCAGTTCTACGACCTTGTTAAAATCAATATCGAACTTCGTGACCTTGATTTCAAGAAGAACCTTGAAATGAAAACGTTGCTCTGCGAAGCCGCCGAAAAACTAAAGGAGAATAAGAACATCGTGGAAGCAAGTCGCGCTCTGCAGCAGTTGCATGACGAGTGGGCGGAAATTGGTCCCGTCGCTCGCGAACTGCGCGAAGACCTCTGGAATAGATTCAAAGAAGCATCTTCGGCTATCAATAAAAAACATCAGGCTTACTTCGACGAACTCCATGCCAAAGAGGCTGAAAACTTGGTTAAAAAGCAGGAAATTATTGCTAAAATTAAAGAGATTGATTTTGCTTCGTTCAAATCGAACAAGCAATGGGAAAAAGCGAGTGAGACCGTTCAAAAATTACAGGATGAATGGCGTACTATCGGCTTTGCTCCGAAAAAACAAAACCAGGCTGTTTATGACGAATATCGTCAGGTTAGCGAGGCTTTCTTCAAAGCAAAAAGTGCCTTCTATAAGGATTTGCGCAGCACCTTTGCCGATAATCTTGCTAAAAAACGCGCACTCATCGAGCGTGCCGAAGCTCTGAAAGATAGCGAAGCATGGCAGGAAACGGCGAACGCACTTATTGAACTTCAAAAAGAATGGAAAACCATTGGTCCCGTAGCTCGTAAATATAGTGACGAACTCTGGAAGAAGTTTACCGAGACGTGTGACGAATTCTTTAATAAGAAACGTGAGGCTAACAAGGAAGCACGCGACGAACGGCAACGCGCCCGTGGCGAACGTGTAATCGCAAGTGGCGACCGGAACAAACTTGTTCGTATGTATGAGAATCTGCAACAGGAAATCAAAACTGCCGAGAATAATATCCTCTTCTTTACCGGTAAATCAAAATCCGGAAATAAACTGGTTGAGGATATGCAGAAGAAAATTGATGGCTTGAAAAAACAGTTGCAGGAACTTGAAAACAGAATCAACGAGATTGACGCTGCCGAATAATGTCGGAACTGATTAAATATGAAGGTGTCGAGTTACATCAGGCGGAACAGATCGTTTTGAGAGATGTTAATTTGACTATTAATACCGGTGAATTTGTTTACTTGCTTGGGAAAGTCGGTTCTGGTAAATCCACCTTTATGAAATCGTTGTATGGCGAGTTGCCTATCGCTGCAGGAAAAGCGCAGGTGTTGGATTATGACATGAGTAAGATTCGCCGTCGTAAGTTGCCTTATCTCCGCCGTCGGATTGGAATCGTCTTTCAAGACTATCAATTGTTGACTGACCGCTCGGTCGAGGACAATTTGATCTTTGTCCTGCGTGCAACAGGGTGGAAAAACAAGCGCATCATGCACGACCATGTCTTGGAAATCCTTCAACAGGTTGGCATGGACAAAAAAGCCTACAAGATGCCTTATCAGTTATCTGGTGGTGAGCAGCAGCGTGTCGTTATTGCTCGCTCTTTGTTGAACTCGCCTGAAATTATTTTGGCTGATGAACCGACTGGAAACCTCGACCCCGAAACCGGCAACGAAATAATGGAATTGCTCTATTCCATCAGCCGTGCCGGCATTGGTGTTGTCCTATCCACACATAATCTGTTGTGGCCGGAGAAATATCCGGGACGAAAATTGTTATTCGAGGGTGGTTTGATAAGCGAGAGCAAATAAACGCATCTGCTTTAGCATGGCGGCTAACCCGTTACTGCGAGTCGGAGAGAGATGCTCGCGAAGATTGATTTTGTCGATGAAGTATAAGTCTGCATCGACAATTTCTTTTGGTGTGTGTCCGCTGAGTACACGAATTAGAAGAGCCACTATACCTTTAACTAATATGGCATCTGAATCGCCATGATAAATCACAACGGGCTTTTCCGGATTGGTCTTGTCTAATTCTGCCGTGAACCACACTTTGGATTGACATCCGTCAATCAGATTCTTGTCATTCTTTTCGCTTTCAGGGAAGGGATCCAATCCGTTTCCGAGATCTATAAGAAGGGTATAGCGGTCCATCCAGTCGTCAAAGCAACTGAATTCTTCGATTATTTCGTCTTGGATTTGATTAATTGACATAGGTATTCTGCAATTTGTTCGTCGTTATTTTCGTCTATTTCACTAAATGGCACATCATAGATTATATCTGCTTGTGCATAATATGGCTCCCTGGCTTCCAGTTGCGGAATAATAAATGAGAGTAGTTCTTCCTCTGTTCTGCCTTGTAATACTGGGCGTTCGCTTAAGTCTGTTAGCATTAGTCGCTTGGCCAAATGCTCTGGTCTCCAACGCAGATAGATACTGGTTCCCAGTTCTTTGAGGCAATCCATGTTGTCCTCCCAACAGGGATATCCGCCGCCGGTTGCATATATGACTTTCTCTATTGGCAGCTCCGCAAGATCTTCCAATACATATTTCTCTTTGCGGCGGAACTCATCTATACCGTACTGGCGGATATAGTCCGCTGTTGACAGACCGTGAATCTCGTGAAATGCATTGTCCAAATCAACAAAATGCCAACCGAGTTTGTCTGCTAACAATCTGCCGGCGGTTGTCTTGCCGGCACCCATGTAACCGATTAAATATATTGGATAGGTCATTCTTTTGTTACACGTCCTTGTTCCTCTTTATCCCATAATTGCATGGTATTGTCGCGCCAATGCAATTCTCCGTTTTCTATCCATGCGTATGGCAGCATACCCGTCTCAGCCGGACGAATTGAATGTAGTAGTTTGTATTCCTTGTTGTAGATGCGGGCGGTTGAGGAACACAAGGGCGCACATACCGTTTCTACTACTAAAACAGAATCGGAGTATTCCAAAATCTCTATTGTGCAACTGTCCCTGAGTACATAACGGCTATAGTTACCCTGTACATCCTGTAGAACGGGTGGGGTATCCATACTTGTTAGAAGTGCAAGCAATCCGGGTATATATAAAAAGAGTTTAAGCATGTTCGATTAATGCTACCGCATATGAAACTATTCCTTCCTCTCGGCCGACAAAGCCAAGGTGTTCAGTTGTTGTAGCCTTGATATTGATTTGGTCAGCTCGGACATTCATAACTTCGGCAAGGCAATTCTGCATGGATGGTATATGTGGACTTAGTTTGGGACTTTGGCAACATATAGTGCAGTCACAGTTCCCGAACTCATATCCCGCTTCGCGAAGCATATCCATTACACGTCGTAATAGGATTTTGGAGTCTATTCCTTCATATTCATTTCCTTTTGTGTCGGGAAAATGGTAGCCTATATCGCGCATACCGGCTGCTCCTAACAATGCGTCACATAAAGCATGAATCAGAACGTCTGCATCTGAATGTCCCAGCAAACCTTTCTCGCTTGGAATAAGAATTCCCCCTAACCACAGTTGGCGGTTAGGGGAGAATTGATGAACGTCGTATCCGAATCCGACTCGCATTATTTCTCTTTACGATTGTTTACGAGATCTTTGATACCCGCAAGGTCGAATCCAAGTGTGAAACGCATGGTCTGGTCAAGAGGGTTCGATGAAGCTAAACCAATGCAGTATGCAACATCCAAAGAGAATATACTCAAATGGAATCCGGCACCTACAGTGATATAATTGCGGTTGCCTTTGTAGAAGTTCTCATAACTATATCCGACACGCGCAAAGAACTGACGATTGTATGTGTATTCTAATCCTGCACCCCAACGTACTTCTTTGAATTCTTCTGCTGCACCGCCGGGAGCGTCTGCAAAGGATTTGAAGATGCCGCTCACCGATGTCATTTGAGAGTACTGATCCTGGCTCATTTGCCATGTCGTCGGGTCTTCTTTGTTAAATCCTTCTGTAAAACGAGATTTGCGGCTGGGGACAAGAAGTTTGTCTGCCTGTAAATTGAAGGTCAACTTGTTATAGTTGTCAAATGGCAGTTCGTAGCTGGCACCGATACGCATTGTCGCAGGAATAAAGTTACGGCTTACATCATCATAAGTCATTTTACCACCAAGGTTGGTAAGGGTGAAACCGAGAGCGAAATAACTTGTTCCCATTTTAATGTCAATCGGTTGACGATAGTACAAATCTACATCTGCTGCCATGGTCCATGCTGCATGCATTTCTTGGGAAGAGCCGGATATGGAGGAATTAACTCCGTTGTTCAGGTCGCTGTACATAAAACGTAAAGCAACTGCCATGGATACATACTCATGTAACTTGCGATAGTACGAAACATCCAATGCCCATTCATTTGGACGGCAGTTCTGAATTGCTGTACCGTTTGCGTCGGTAAGTTGTACGTCACCCATTGAGAAATATGTGAACGAAGCTGCTATACCACCGGCTAAATCACCGATATTGTAGTAACCCTCCAAGTGAGCAAGATCAATGTCACTTACAAGTTTGCGTAACCATGGAGTGTAGTTGGCAGTGATACCGCCTTTACTGTCCATGTATGCAAATTTCGCAGCATTCCAATAAAGGGAGTTCAAATCTGCGGTTGTTGCCACACCGACATCACCCATTCCGGCTGCGCGGGCATCTGGCGCAATAGATAATGAAGGCATTGCTGTAATTAATGGATTCAATTCTTGTTCAACTGCAAACGCTGAAGCTGTAAAGTATAAAACCGATGCGATTGATAAAATAATTTTTTTCATTTTATGGATTGTTTATTAATAAATTCATTTCAAGACTAATACTACTAAATTCTGATTCTTAAAGATGCTTCATAGGCAATAATAAAAGTGTTATTACTTGGTTACTATTAATTTTCCTGTTTGTGATACGGCGGATGTTGTTGCGGTCTGCATTTTGAGACGGTAAACATACATGCCTGGATTTATGCCGAGTTCACTGATGTTCCAACTGATTGCTTTGGCATCGTTCTGCGTATGATGCCATACAAGTTGACCTGACATATTATATATATATATGTCTGTTTGTACAAGGTCGTCCGGTCTGTCATATTCCAGCTTAATGGTCACTACACCGGATTGACTTACGGGGTTGGGGTAGGTGGTGACAGAGAATATATTCATATCCATGTCCTTAACCACGGAGAAGTCAAGTGATTTGGTGGAACTGTTGTTGAATAAGTCCCATGCGCGGAAAGTCAATGAATGGGTGCCTGTTTCTAATTCTGGCATCTTATAGCTTACTTTTCCGCTGCGATAATCTTCTGTCCCTTTGTAGAAATCGTTCAGCACATAAGTCATTTGAGGCTTGTTGTCCACAATAAGCAACAGGTCATGTCCTATACCGCTTCCCACTGTATTGATTCCGTTATCGTCATATAGGTCGGCATAGAAATGTGGATTTTGGTGAGTATTCCCTCCATTGACAAAGGCTGGATTGTTAAGATACAATGTGATGTCTGGACCTATGGTATCTATTACGGCTACGGTTGAACTGCCGCCAATAATTAAATCCTCATAGTGTCCGGTTGCTTCTGCTCCGTTTTCACTGTCAAATGCGTAATAGACTATACGTCCGTTACCATAATTATAACGAATATCCTTTGGTGCCATAAAGGTAAATTCAAACACACCGTCCTTTACCTTTACCTCGTTACGGAATAATATATTTGGATAATCATTATATGTCAATAATTGCCGCTTTTCAGAATCTTTCTCATCATTATCGCGGGTGGTTATTTGTTGTAGTTTGTCGTAAACGGTCACCATGGCGGTCCCGTTGAACCAATCCATGATTGTTCCGGTCGAATCTATGACTTGGGCTTTAATGGTATGAGTCGTTAAGGCGCGTACAGTATCAGGGCATGTGGTTGTTACTACACCGAATTGTGTGGGGTAGGCTAACCGCATTGCCGGATCTGCCAATAGAATATAGGGCATCTTATTCGTATCACCGATTCCTGTCCGGTTCTTGGCGATTCGGGTCGCTTGCCCCAATGTCATGTTATATGAATATGGATTACGATGCCCGAACAACGTGTCACAGAAGTTCCGGTTGATAATTGTATTCTGTGTCGCATAAACAGTTCGGCATGCGGACAAAACTCCGATCGCACCGCCGTGAGGATTGATTACCGCTTCTTCCGCTGCACTGCGTTTGCCGGAATCAAAGTGGGCAAATGAGCATGTCGCAAACATCCAGAAACCTTGATTCGAATTGCTCAATGACTGAATGGAATGTAAATCCATCAGACTCTCATTTGTAATGGCATTATACCCGCCATGTCCTGAATAGTTGAGATAGAGCATTCCGTTATTCAGCAGATTCTCTACACGGTTTTTCGCTAACGGATAACTCTCGCCGCTTGCGGTCACTTCTTGTTGGTATGCGTCTAAATATACTTTGTTTACTACAAAATTCGGATTCTTTATGCGTACCAGTTCTGCACCTGCTTCTGCTGTCTTGGTATGCAATCCGTTATCTCCGTCATCTGCCAGGAATAATAATTGGTTCTTCCAGTTCCCGTAATTGGTATTTGCTATGTACGACAGCAGTTTGTCTGTTACATTCTTTGCCTCGTCTAAACTGCTTATCGGTAAACGCCCTACACCTAAATCCATGACTCCGCTGACATCGGACTCGCCTTCATTGTTATCCATGAAGCCGAAATAGTCATCAGTGGCATAGGCATTGGTTTCTACGGTGGAGTTCTTTGCCTGATAGGTGAGTAGAATCGCTTTTCCGCTATTGGGGGCCAATAATTGACGGTTGTCAAATGTCCCGTCACCAAATAGAAGCAGATGTGACGGTTTGTGTATGGCACCTGTTCCGCGGTCATATAGCATTTTCATTAACCATCGGTATGCTGTGGCATCGGGAGTTCCGCTTGAAAATTCATTGTAAACCTCTTCATCCGTCACTACAGCTGTAGTCATTTGGTCTTTTTCTTCGTGAATTTTGGCAAGCTGATTCGCGTAATCCTTGAAATCTGCCGGAGTTATAATGACGAAATCAATATCTTCTAACTTATGAAGGTCTTGATTCACCACATTGCCTATCACACTTGCTTCTACCCACTCGTTTCCATTGGGATTGACTGCTATATATTCCTGTATCTCATCCCTGTTACTGCCTTTGAATGTCAGCGTTGATCCGCTTAAAGATACCTGTTCCTGATAGATACTGTCAAGATGGGTGATGTTCCACACCTGTGTATTGGAATTAATCCCGTTTAATGTGTATTGAAGGGGCGTTTCTTGTTGGAAATTCTCTGCGGTGCGGAATGGTAAAACATTTCCTGTCATACTTAAATGGCATTCGGGGGAAATCTCTATGTAATTCAAGTAACCTGAAGCACTTCCGATACTGTTTTGAAATTGTAATTTGACGGTTTGTTTGGCACTCTTGTCAGGCATTAGCATCGCATTGCATTGTCCCGTTGTTGCCATGGTGTAAAAGTCGCCTGTTGATATGCTGGCAGTATTGATTAATTGCTGTTGGTCACCGATTTGTACTACAAAAGTGGATACTCCGGTGGATTTTGCTGCCACATCTACATAGACGCGCATTGCTTTTGTAGAAATGACGTTTGGAGTGTTGAAGGTGTATGTTTTTGTACTCGATGGGGCGATTACTTCGTCATAGAACTCTCGTCCGCCGCCGTCTTTCCCGTTTTGTGGATCTAACAGATTCACTTTATCCACTTCATAAAGCTGATAGTTGATATAACTTGTCACCTCTGTTGCCTTGTCTCCATAGGAACCATGGGACTCTTCACTCAGTAATTTCTGTTCGCCTGCGTTGTCAGACAGGAAATAATATCCGTAATCGCTGTATGGATTGCGGGTGTGGGAAAAACGCGTACCGTTATATTGCCAACCGATATTAGCACGAACATAGAATAAAATATAGTCACCGCTGTTGAAAATATTGTCACCGCCTTTATACATGTAAAACGGTACAGCTGGCAAATCGTCAATCTTGCGTTTTTGGAAATTTTGGGACAGCATCTCACCGCCAAAACCGTATACGCGGACATTTTCTGGCTTCAGCCCCGCGTCTTTCAACTGATCGTAGGTCATACGGCATACACCGGATTCGCTCACTCTGATCTTTACCCATTTTCCGCTTTGCAAAACGGAGTGGGGGGCATAAGTGTGTTCAATGGCTGCTGCATTTCCTGATAGAAGGATTGCCAACGCAAACAATATTTTGAATGACTTTTTCAATAGTGTACTATTTTATTTTGCAGTATAATTTATCTTCTGCCCATGCCGGACCGCTTATTATTTCATCGCGTTGAACAGCTTCAGGGGCGTTTTTCGTGTGAATGTAAATCAAATCACCTTGCCGGATGGTCATAATCTGACTTGTAGCCGCTATTGCTTCTCGGATACTGATTGCCCATTCTGAATCGTCTATCCCCGGGGTGCGGCTGTCTATCCATTCGCCAACGGCAAGCGAGTAATCAAAGCATGTGGCTTGCGTCCAACTGCTTCCTGACAGTTTTGCTTTGCTTAATTTGTCATAGGCGCAAAAGTCCGCACCGGGAGCCACTGCATCGTAATACCTGTCCGCGAATTTTGCCGCAATACACTTGCCTAACCGGCTGACACGCAATACAATACAACGGCTCATACGCATGTCGTTTGACCAGTCTGGCGTGAAGAACGGCTTCTTGTTTACTAATAAGCAACTATCGCCTTTCAGTACCATTTCGACGCTGCCCTCATAGTATGTAAAGCCGATTATCTTCATTCAAGCCGCAAAGTTACACTTTTTTTTTAATATTTACAAACTTTCATGCCATTTTATGAAAAAATATTTATTTTTTCTTATTATTTGGCACGTATAAACAACTGTACAGGGGTGCCTGTGAAATCCCACCATTCACGTAATTTGTTCTCAAGGAAACGTCGGTATGGCTCCTTGACGTATTGTGGCAGATTGGCGAAAAATACAAAGGTCGGCACTTGCGTATTCGGTAACTGTGTGCAGTATTTGATTTTGATGTATTTCCCCTTTGTGGCGGGTGGCGGATAGTTCTCGATTAAAGGCAGGAATTTATCGTTCAGTTGGGCGGTCGGAATCTTCTTTTGCTTGTTCTCATATACATGCAACGCGGTTTCGATTACTTTGAATATGCGCTGCTTGGTGGTCGCACTTGTAAATATAATCGGAAAATCAGTAAACGGGGCAATTCGGCTGCGAATGGCATTTTCATACGCCTTAATGTCCGCATTCGTTTTGCTTTCCGCCAAATCCCATTTGTTTATGCAGACTACCAAGCCCTTTTTGTTCTTTTGGATAAGACTATATATATTAAGGTCTTGTGATTCGATTCCGCGGGTCGCATCAATCATTAGAATACATACATCCGAATTTTCAATCGCACGGATACTGCGTAGCACCGAATAGTATTCCAGATCTTCATTTACCTTGGCTTTCTTGCGGATTCCTGCTGTATCTACTAAATAAAAGTCTTTTCCGAACTTGTTGTAGCGGGTGTAGATACTGTCTCGTGTCGTTCCGGGAATATCGGTTACGATGGTACGGTCCTCGCCTATAAATGCGTTCAGTATGCTTGATTTTCCTGCATTGGGCCTGCCGACAATCGCAAAGCGTGGTAACTCGTCCTCCAAGTTCTCGCCATTCACATCAGAGCGGAAACGTGAGCATATCTCATCAAGCAGATCGCCCGTTCCCAATCCGTTTTCGGCACTTAAAATGAACGGCTCGCCTAATCCTAATTTGTAAAACTCCGGCGCACCGTATTGTTGGTCAAATGCGTCAACTTTGTTTACGGCAAGCACCGTCGGCTTTTTGGCTTGGCGGAGCAAGTGAGCCACTTCCATGTCAAACTGCGTCACACCTTCATTCACATCAACTACCAAAAGCACCACATCTGCCTCTTTGATGGCAAGATTTACTTGGCGGTTGATTTCGCTTTCAAACGTGTCATCACTTCCGACTACCCATCCGCCGGTGTCGATTACCGAAAACTCCCGTCCGCACCATTCGGCGTGACCGTATTGCCGGTCGCGCGTTGTGCCGGCTTCACCCATTACTATGGCGCGGCGGCTCTTGGTTAATCGGTTGAATAGGGTGGATTTGCCCACATTCGGGCGTCCCACAATCGCTAAAATATTTGCCATAATTTCATCTGTTAGTTACATTTTCCGCAGCCGTCACCGCAACTTTCGCCGCACTCGCTGCCGCAGTCACTGCAGTTACCGTGGCAACCGCCGCACTTGTGTGGATGGCGGATTGCTTCTAATTCTTTTGCTTCTGCCTTGCGCAGGTCTGTGATTTCACCTACAAAATGCAGGTCTTCTCCTGCAAGCGGATGATTAAGGTCGATGGTTACGGTCTTGAATCCTATTTCTGCCACTTGCGCATTTACGATTTGACCGTCAACGGTTGTCATCGGAACAATTGCTCCTACATACACCCGGTCGGAATCAAATTCCCCGTCACCGTTATAGAACATCTTTTTGTCTAATGTCAATACACCCGATTCATCATAATCGCCGTATGCGTCTGCACACGCAATCCGAAAGTCAAACTTGGATCCTTTCTCCAAACCTGCCATCGCTTCCTCGAACTTCGGCAACATCATGCCTTCGCCGTGGCAATAGATCAGCGGACGTTTGATTGTTGCTTGTTCCATTAATTCTTCTTGGCCGTTTTCGCCTTTTACAAACATGTCATACACACATGTTACTACCATTTGATTTTCTACCACCATGATACTTGTTTATTTGTTGAGTCTGTACTTGATTTGTCATATTTGAGGTCTGCTAACATCGACGCATTTACGCCGATATGGAAGTTGTAACTCTTGAACGGACCGATTGGCACGAAACTGCACGACATGCTCCAGCAGTGCAAATCACGTGTTACGGTAAAGTTCGCACTCGAGAATTTCTTTGCTTTGAAGTCGTAGCTTGCGCTGCCGCTGATTTTCCACCCTTGTCCCAGACCTAATGAACCGCTCAACATGAGATTGTGCGTCAGCTCCATCTTATACCACATCTTTTCGTAGTCAAACGTGCTGCTGTTGCCGTATCGGATGGAATAACTGATACTCAGACTCCATGGGATTTCGGTCTTTGTATAGCCGTCTTCCGTCGTTTCCGAATGGGAGTGCGTCTTGCGTTTGCCGTTATTCATTGTGCCGTCCTCATTGACGGTTGTCGGATCCATATTCCCGTCATCTTCCGGAGCTTCTTCCTTTCCGTCTTTCTTCCCGAACCATTTCTTGAAGGTCTGGTTGTTGAATGTATAACTGAAACTGAAATTCGTTCCGTCCCAGTGCGGGAACTTCTTGTTGTGCCAGTACTGTTTATTGGTCCGGACGGGCGTACCGAGAGCATTTAGCTCATACATATACGGATCCAGTTTGGTACTGAGATTGATGGTTGTGTTCACTTTCGGAATCTTCAAACGCAGATTTACCGAAAACAAATCCCAGTTCATTGAATCCGCTATAAAATTGTATCCGCCGTTTATACTAAAGTTGTCTATCACAGACCACACTTTGAATGGCTCCTTGCCTGTCGTGTCTTTGTCATTGCGTATCTTGACCTCGATATTGTTGGCCAAACCGAAATTCAGCTTTGCCGCGGCACCTTGCGGAGCTGTGCTGTATAACTGATTGGCGAAGCGCGAGTATGTCTGGTGGACAAACACGGGATTGCCTTCCTCATCATATTCTTGTATCTTCAAACCTGTTGCCGGATCTATCGCATCGGTATATACAGGCTGGTCATATTCGCCGTAATAGCCCCAACCTTTCTTGCCGAAATCCGGATGGTAGCTGAAACCTAAACTCGGCGTTATGATATGGCGGAATTTATCTACTTTCCCGTTCGGAAACAGCTTCCGTGAAGGCGTATAGAATCCGTATATCTTCGTTTGCATGCTGATGTTCGCGTTAAAGTCGAATACATTGTAGAATCCGTTCGTCGTGTCGCGACGCAATGCTTGCGCTGAATGGTCCCAACTCTGGTCAACGCGCTGGAAGTACATGCGGTCGGTCAAATTGATGGACGGAGTGATACTTAGATACTTGAGTACCGTAAATGACGCTGAAATCGGGATATAGTGTTTCAGACCGGTCTGCCAGTCGCGCAGAAAATTGGAGTGCAGTATCTTGTCCTCTTTTATGCTGTTCACCGCTATCTTCCCGTTTCCCGTATAACTCATTGTTATCTTCTCATACCAGCGTTCTTTCCCGCTTGCTTTCTTCCGCTTGAACGGCTTGATACTGCTCATGTTGACCGACAAATCGGGTAGGGTGAGCGAAATTGTCGAGTCTTTTGTCCGCTGGCTGATCAGCGCACTCATCGTTAAGCTCCACGGACTGTCCGGAAAACGCTGCGTGTAACTGATGGATGATGATTTCGTATTCTCCGAATTCAGTTGCGGATTGTAGTAACTGTTGATATTGCTGCGGTTATAGCCCGAGGTGGAGAAGTTCACGCTCGCACTGAAATTATTGTACGGATTGGCTTTGCTGTCTTGCGTGTGAGTCCATTGAACCGAAAAGTTCGTTGCCTTTGTGTAATCCGGCATATCACGTTCTCCCGTCACATCGCTGCGGTAGTTCAGACTGATGTTTCCGTTGAACTTGTAACGCTTCAGATAACGCGACTTCGCATACACTGCCCAGGTTCCCTTCGTGTATATGTCGCCTGTTATTTCGAGGTCCGCATAGTCGCATAGGGCAAAGTAATATCCTATGCCGTTCAGATACAATCCGCGTTCATAGTTGTCACCGAAGTTTGGCATGATCAATCCGCTCGAATACGTGTCCGTGAACGGGAAAAATCCAAACGGAATTGCCAAAGGAAGCGGTACATCGCCTACTACTAACCATGCCGGTCCCGCGGCGATATATTCACCCGGTTTCACTTTGGCTTTTGAAAGATTCAGATAAAAGTGCGGATGTTCGTGGTTGTCGCACGTTGTGTATTTGCCGCCGGACATCATCATCACGTCATCATCCATCTTCTTCGTCTTTTGCGCGAGAATGTAACCTTCGCCTTGCTGCGTCACCACATTGCGGATGATGCCGCGTTTCGTGGATAGGTTGTAGATGATCTCGTTTGACTCATATTGGTCACGCTTGTCCTTGAATACCGGCTTGCCTTTCCATTCGTTTTCCGCTGTGTCAAGAACACCGCAAGCATATATCGTACTGCTGTCAAGGTTGCACTTGATGAATTCGGACTCCAATTCCATGTCTTGGTATTTGATACTGCCCGAACCGTGAAGAAACGCATTACCGTTCCCCATCATCACTACCGAGTCTTTCGAGGAATAGCTCACGGGGGCGTCTATCGCTCCTTGCTGACCGTACACTGCTGCCAGCGGACAACATATAAGCAACAGCAATAGATATACTGCTCTCCGCCACGCTGCACCGCTTTCCGCTCTCCGCCACGCCACTCCGCTTTTCGCTCTTCGCGTTCTTAATAATATGTTCCGTTCCGATAAGCGCACACTTACGCAAATTAAGCCCGCAAATGTACTACAAAAAATGCACATACGCAAATTATTATGGTACTTTTCAACCAAACCGCCCCTTTTTTCGACTTTTTTTCGACTTTTTACCGGCTATTTTCCGACTATTTCCCTGCTATTTCCATCCTCTTCCTTGCTTCTATCCTACCTTTTTCCCGCTTCTTTTCCTCCTCATCCTTGCTTCTATCTTGCCTCTTTTCCGCTCCTTTCGCTTTCTCCGCTTTTCCCAATCTTCCCTCTCCATATTAGGATTTTATTAGGCTGTTATTAGGTTATTATTAGGATATTATTAGGATATTTCAGAAATGTTGCCGTCATCAATAATATAGAACATATACCCGGGAAAAAACATAAAAAATGCAAAATCCCCATTTTTTGGTATTGTGTATCCCGAAAAAAAGCAGTACCTTTGCAGCGTTTTTGACGATATAACATTTCAAAACAATCATAAAATTATTGCGTATGAAGAAAATTTTCCTTTTTGCTGCGCTGACGCTTAGCGCAACGCTCATGGCTCAAAAGAGCATTAACTGGTTCTCGGCTATCGAGTCGAATGCAACTACAAATGGAACAACGGCAGTTGGTAGTAACAATCTTCACAGTATTTCTGCTTACGAAGATGGCAGCGTTCTTGTTGCCGGTTCTTTTGCCAGCTGTCAGTTAACTCCGGCTACGGCTTCTTTTATGAATCAATCTTTTGTAGGTGCGCCTTTTACGGTTAATCAGTCGAATTCCAACAATAACATTATTGTTGCCAAAATTAGTAAAGCCGGAGAAGTTCAGTGGTTGATACATAGTAACCGTGGTAATGGCAGTGCTTTAGCTATTGCTACTTCTGATGGTGGCGCATTGGTATTCGCGACCGTT
The DNA here is from genome assembly GCA_905235225.1 of Paludibacteraceae bacterium. Lineage (GTDB taxonomy): Bacteria > Bacteroidota > Bacteroidia > Bacteroidales > Paludibacteraceae > Colicola. The sequence continues at coordinate 26,928 of CAJOKE010000014.1, read as the reverse complement.
TCCCATACCGATGAAAATGCAGGGTGATAACAAATGCCTGCAGTTCTATAATGGTACTGACAGCATCACCTGCGCCATTCATGATTACAAAGCAAAACTCTTCCAATACGGCGAACTCGTCAAAGTCGCTGCCGATGGCAAAAGTGCTACCGTTGTAGGTGAACTTTTGAACCAAGATGCATCGAATGATTTTACTGCCGTGAATTGGAGCGGTGAAGCGGGAAGTTATTATAACTTGCTCTTGCAGGTTAAAAAAGAGGTGAAGTTTGGCGAAACAACCATTACTCCGGCTGCCGGTGGCAGTTTGGTCGTGTTGCAATTTAACTCTGCTGGCAGTTTGGTTCAGCATTTGGTAACCGACATCCCGAGTAATGCAAATAGTGCTATGTACTATGGCGGAACTACTTATGTAGGTGCCATGGCTACAATAGACGGAAGCCAAAGTTATGTCCTCAAAACCTATAATGAAGGGTTTGTTAATGCTCGTGAAGACACAATTAAAGGGGTGAAGCTTAACAATAAGAACCAACTTCAACTGAAGAAGGTTCTCCCTGCTCCCGATGGAAAAAGCATGTATTTGGCAGGCGCAGTAAATGGCGGTCTTGCTCTTAATGGCAATGACACACTGAAAAATGAATCTGGTCAACTTCGTGCTGTCGTGTTGAAAGTCAGCTTCTCAACACCTGATGAAAATCGCGTGTACATGCACGGCGAAGGCATAAGCCAGTTCTCAGACTTGTTTAGATATCAGAATAATCTGTATGCTTATGGCTATGACATGAGTAAAAAAGACGGTAACGGAATATATCTCGTGCGTTTGTCTGATGAATTACAACCGCTTGACACCGTTGGCTTGTTTGTTACAACAGGAACTGAAGGAACTTGGAATGCGGTTGAGGCTGATGGTAACATCGTGCTTGCTGCCAATACCGCAAAGGGTAAAACACTACAGTTTACGGCTGATAATACCAAAAACGTAACGACATCTACAATGTCCCGTATCTTGGCAAGCATCACCTTGACGGAGCCGAAACCGACTGACCTTGAGACTATCGCACCTGCGGATACGAAAGCCGTTAAGGTTATCCGCAACGGACAAGTACTTATTTTGCGAGATGGTAAATTGTTTAACACGCTTGGAGCAAGGGTAGAGTAATGAAACATGTAAGCCTGGTTGTAGCTCTTGCTTTAGCTACAAGCGTTATGGCAGAGAACGGTGTTAACTGGTTCTCTGCCATCAATAATAATACGGAATTCGGTGCCTCGTCTGTCACAAGTGTCATGGCGTATGCCGATAGTTCCGTCCTGATTGCAGGGCGTTTTGCCACGTGTACCGAGCAACCCGAACCTGCAACTTTCCTCGGGCAACAAGTCGTGGGGGCACCTTTCACTACTACAATGTCGCAGACAAACAACAACATCCTTGTCACTAAAGTCAAACCCGATGGAGAAGTCCTTTGGATGATTAATAGCGATAGGGGGACAGGCGAAGCTATTGCTGTTCCGACATCTGACGGCGGTGCGCTCGTTTTTGCCACGATGACTCATACCCAGAAAAATGCCTTGGGCGATGACTATGTACTCCGTTTGAAAAATAAGGATAAAGAACTGTGTTCCGCCAAACGCACATATGATGGCGAAAATACTATCCAGTACGGCTTTGTCGTTCGTGTCACTAAAGACGGTCAGGCATCTGTTACTGCCGAAATAAGCAATACCGGCACCAACAAGAACGCCTTTGGCGCAATCAACTGGGCTACCGACGGGATGTTTTACTACATCCTCCTTAATGATACGGCGCAAATCAAAGTGGACGATACAACCATTACGCCCGAACAGGGTGGGTCTATGCTCGTCATGGCTTTTGACATTGACGGACATTTCTTACGCGAAGTGCATACCATCGGATTGCCTATGAATTCACGCTCAGGACAACTCATCTGCAAAAACAATGCCTTGTATGTCACCACTACTGCCAATGCCTTGGATCTGCAAAATATCTACATCTACCGCTGGCCGCTGTCATTCGACATCCACAAAATCGGTACTGTTTGGGGAGCAAGAGATAATGACAAAAACAATATTCAGGTCAAAGCACTCTATGTGGATGATGAGGACAAATTTGCCTATATCGTTGGCGGACTGAATGGCGGATTGATGATTGGAAAGGACACCCTCCATCAGACATCCGGCAAGCTCGTGCCTTTTGTCCTCAAATATGATTTGGAAAACATGGCTCCTGTGGCTGGATATGTTCATCAAAGTACTGGTATCGGCGGTGCTTCTGCTATCTTTGCCCGCGAGGATTCAATCTATCTCTATGAATATGATTGGGGTTCTCAACAAGGTAACCGTATTCGCCTCGAAGTGTTTAACGCCGACTTGGAACCCTTGAAAGAAATAGGTCTGCTTAATACGCAGGCGATGGAAGTGTCCAAAGACGCAATTCTCGTTGGCGATAATGTCGTATTCAATATCAATACGGGCAAAGGGGCTACACTCTCTTTTGTGGCTGACCCCAACCAGACTCTCACTACTCCTGCTATTTCGGGCTTCGTGGCAAGCGTTAAGGTTTTTGATACGCTAACCCCTGACCCTGATCCAGACCCTGATTCAGATCCTGATGAGGGCATTGATAATGTGTCCAATCCGCAATCTGCTCATAAAACGTTGCGTCATGGACAAATAGTAATTATTCGTGATAATATTGAATATTCAATTTTAGGACAAAGACAATGAAAAAGCTGTTTCTTATCATTGCAGTAGCACTCGTTGCTTTCACTGCATGCCAAAAACAAGCGCAGCAAGCGCAAGTCATTTACTCGATTGATGAAGTCTATGCACAAGCCGACTCTCTAATCGGAGATACCATTTGCTTTCAAGGCATTTGCAGCCACCTTTGCAAACATGGAGGCAGAAAAGCATTCCTCATGGGAAGTGACGAAAGCCGCATCCTGCGTGTAGAAGGGGCTAAAATGGGGAACTTCGCACCGGAGTGTATCAATAATCTCGTGCGTGTAAAAGGTATCCTTCATGCGGTCGAACTCGCTCCCGAAGAAAATACTGTTTCGGACGGGCTCAAGCATGGCGAAAACGATAATGGTTGCGAAACAGAGAAAAAGGCTATTCGCAAATATTTCGCCGAGGCGGTCAGTTATGAAATTATTACAGACTGATGGAACGCGGAGCGCAGTTTAGAAAATGGATGAGGCTTATCCACCGTGAACTCGGATATGTGTTTGCGGGGGCTTTGCTCGTTTACGCCATTAGCGGTATTGCCCTCAATCACAAGGCAACGTTTAACAGCCAGTATGCAATTTCTCGTACCGAGCATTCTTTGCCCGCTGATGGCTCTATTGATAACTGGCTTGCCATCTGTGGCATGTCTGGCAAACAAATCCAGCATTACTATCCTGATAGCATGACCCTCAAGGTCTTTCTCAAGGGGAATAGTTCACTAACAGTGGACTTGAATACGCATATCGGGGTCTTGGAGCAGGTGAAAAAACGCCCTGTTTTAGGAAGCCTCAGTAAACTGCATTATAATCCGGGGAAGGCATGGACATGGTTCTCTGACATCTTTGCCGGTGCTTTGGTAATCATTGTCATTTCCGGATTACTGATGATAAAAGGCAAACACGGCTTGTGGGGAATAGGCGGTATTGAGTTCCTTATCGGAATAATCATACCATTAATCTTCATTTTCTTGTAATCCCGGCTACGCTTAGAAACAAATGCCTGCATGTAGAACAACCTGCCATCTCTGGTGGGTTGTTTTGTTGTACAGACTATAGGCTGCTGCCGGTTTGATAAAGAATTGCAAATTTAGTTTGCGTGGCTTGCTGTTCTCTTTTTTCAGGAGCGGAAAAGCATAGCGGACTGAAGCGTCTATCCCTATTTGTGGGGATAACAATTCCTCACTCAATGCCGTGAATCGGGCTGAGCCGGATTGTTGCCGGATATGGGTTGCCTGATAAGAGGCGTCTGCGGCAAAGGTCATTTTCCCGACTGGAAGTCCCAGTGTATAACCGCCGGATACTGCTACACGATACCATTGCTCGGCATAGCGTTGCTCCTTGACCAATAACGTATAAGTGTTATTGGCGGCATTCCCGTAAACAGATTGCCACACACCGCGGTATTGCAATATTGCTTCTGCTGCCACATGCCATACCGGGGTGTGATAACCGAATATGGCACTTGTATTGTGGGTGCGTAATGTGGAAATAGGTATAGCCGTACTGCTGCTCAGCTCCTTGGTAATAGCACTGTAATCATAGTTGATTCCCGCTATAAAACCCCTTAGTTCAGGCTGGACCATGAATCCGATTCCTACATCGTATCCGTGATAATAGGCGGATTTGAAACTGTTGAAACGGGCATATTCGCTGTCGGTTGTAATGAGGTGATATACCATCGCCTCTCCTAATTCCGAATAGAACTTGACATCGTTATTCTGTTTGTACCGCCCGGCATGTAGCAACCATGAGAATGCGTGTCCTTTGGCGGCAAATCCAACTGACACATCGGCTTGCAGATTGGCAACTTTGTTTCTCGGACGCGGATCCACTGTGCGATAGGATTGACGGGCGGAGTAGGCTAATCCGACATGCCAAATGAATGCGTCCGCGTGATTGCCGGCAATCGGTTTGATCATTCGGTAGCCTCCGCGGAAATGGTAATCTTCTGTGTGCATGTCTCCGCCAACGGTGTCGCATGTCAGCATGGGGTATAACCGCTCATAATCGCTGTTCTCCACCCATTGGTTGCCTTTGCTTTCATTGCATGTGTATGATGCTTCACCGAATACGCGGTGCCGGGGATTGGTGCCTGTTGCAGATTGGTTACTAAAGTCATATACAGCATGGGCATCTATCGCAAAACCGCCGTTCTGAATGCCAGTAATTGCCATGGTGGATTGACCGAATGTGCCTTGAACACTCACTTCGGTTGACGCAGTGTCGGTTAAAAGGGAGGTTAATATGAATAAAAGACTAAACATCAATCATCAAAATAATATGGATCAGCCTGCTGTGCCGTCTGAAAATCATCAGTAGAGTTATTACTGTCTTGCAGTACTTTAAGATGATTGATTGTGGCACTCGTCTTACGGCGGACACTTTTGCCGAAACGGGTCTTGTCACTGCCAGTTGCTGCTACATAGGTATAGCCTGCATCCAATGACAAATCTGTAACAAGCCATTCATATGTGTCGGAAGGACATAGATTAACGGCATCAATCACCCATTCATTCGGGAATAGATAGGTGGTGGCACTCATGTTGAATGTTCCCGCTATTGTCACATTGATATAATCATAATCCAAGCGGTACTGTGTCAAGTATTGTTCCACTGTCAGTGTGTCCGGCATACGGCCGATGGCAAAGGATGTATTGCCTTGGTTGTTAGGACCCCATATGGTCAGGGTATAGCAATATATCTTCTCTAAATTTGGTACATCCGGATTATCCACATCTGTCACATTGGGATTTGTGGACTGGTCATACCATTCCCAATCGGCATGACTGAGATCGTAAGAATTGCTATTGGCTTTGGTGTGGTCCATGGCATTGTCCACTAACAATATCCGTCCGCCCGGTGCTACAGGATACTTATTGCTGCCCGCCGGAATACGATATAGGGCGTCTGCACCGATGGCGGAACTCCTAAAATCAGGGGTCAGAGTGTACTCGCTGGTGTTTTTCAACTTGGACTCCACTAATACTAATCCGTCTGAATAGAGGGTGTCTGGAGAATTATTGTACAGCACTATGTACTTGTCACCGATATAATTCTTGCCTTGGGGTGTTTGTGTGCCGGCAAAGAATATCTCCGCTATCACCCATCCGGCATGATTGTTGCTAATGGTACATGCTATCGTGTCACGCATTGGGGCTGTTACTGTGAACGATTTGAGGTAGCCGCGCAATTGCATTTGTTCGCTGCCGATCAACACAATACCTTTTAACTCAAAATCATAGTATCCGCGTGATAAAGAGATGCGAATAGTGTCTTTTATATTGGGAATGGCACACTTCGTAATACCGCCCATATTCAAGTCTTTGGCAATTAACTCGCAATCTTGTACAATAGGTACGGCTGAACCTTCAATATCGGGAATTTGCAGAAACAATACAACCTCTACGGCGTCAGTGATTTCTTTAGGTTGGCAACCGAACATAATGAATGAGAACACACCGGCATAAATCACAAAAAATACAACCTGATTCACAAAGGATTGTATGTCGTTTATCAACTTATTCATGTATCCTTATACTTTGTGTCTTGTAGTATAACATACTTTTCCGCCGCAAAGGTACTGCAAAAATTGCACATATGCAAAAAAAAGTGTATCGTAATCATACTTTTTGTACCTTCTATTTTGTACTTTCAACTTTTTATTGTACCTTTGCGGTGCATTTTGCAAATATATGTTGCCTTTGCAATAAATGCAACTTTAACAATATGAACGAGAAACCTATTGAAAATAGAGGCGAGATAATCATCTATCGTGCGGAAGACAACACGGTACAACTCGATGTGCGCATGGAGAACGAAACCGTGTGGCTGACGCAAGACCAGATGGCTCAACTCTTTGACCGCGATAGAACAGTTATAGGACGGCACATACGCAATATTTTCTCCGAAGGAGAATTGAACGAATCCTTGGTATGTGCAAAATTTGCACTACCCAAGAAATATGGTCGTAGAGATAACTTCTCACAAGAAGTAGAAACAACGCTATACAACCTCGATGTAATCATCTCCGTTGGTTATCGTGTAAAGTCTCAACGTGGTGTGCAATTCCGTCAATGGGCAAACAGAATTCTCAAAGACTACCTCATCAAAGGCTATGCCATCAACGAAAAGATTCGTCGTGAGCAGTTGTCGGATTTGCGGCAGTTGGTTCAGATTGTTGGACGGACGGTACAAAGCAAAGCGGTGGAGAGCGCAGATGAGACGCAAGCTATTTTCGATGTCGTTTTGGATTATACGTATGCGCTGGACACGCTCGATAACTATGATTACGAGCGGCTGACCGTCAAAGAGACTACGCCTGAAGAACGCTTCCATGCCACATATGAGAATGCCATGCAGACGATTGCTGCGCTGCGTGAGAAGTTCGGCGGTAGCACTTTGTTTGGAAATGAGAAAGATGATTCGTTCAAAAGCAGTATAGGTCAGATTTATCAGACCTTTGGAGGAACGGATTTATATCCGAGTGTGGAGGAGAAAGCTGCCATGTTGCTGTATTTAGTGACCAAGAACCACTCCTTTTCAGACGGAAACAAACGCATCGCGGCTACGTTGTTCCTGTGGTTCCTAAACAATAACGGCATTCTATACCGCGAGGATGGCACCAAGCGTATAGCAGATAACACCCTTGTCGCGCTAACCCTCATGATTGCAGAGAGCCGTACAGAAGAAAAAGACACCATGGTCAAAGTGGTGGTGAACCTGATAAACCAGAAGAACTGATCCCACCGACCGAAGACCGAGCGATGACCGAGAAAAGAAAGCAAAAAATAATCCCTCCGTGGCTTCGGAATCGCACAAATGAGTAAACAAAAGAAAAACAATATACAATGAAAACAATGAAAGCGAAACCATTTATCAAATGGGTTGGCGGCAAAACACAACTCATTGACCAACTCGAAGCACTGCTTCCAGCTGACTTTGATACATGGGAGAATGTTACTTACATTGAGCCGTTTGTCGGCGGAGGAGCAATGCTCTTGGCAGTAAGCGTTTTCAAGACAACTTTGTAGCAAGTTTTAAATAACAAGCATGTAATGGATATTATAACCAGAGCTGATTTCTCGAAAAAGACTCAATGATATTCTAAATAGTATTCAAATCGCTTAAAAACGCACATAAAAAATATTTTATTACAAAAATATTTGCTTATATGAATTTAAAATTGTATCTTTGCAGCGGATTTAATTAAACTACAATAATTATGGCCAGACCTATTAAAGAAACACCAACATTGTACGGTGAGGACGCAAGGAGATTTGCATACGCTGTAGAACACCCGCAACCGGTTACAGCAGAGGAGGTGCAACGTGCTCAGGCTATTTATTTAGCGGTAAAAGCTAAATATCCAAATGTTCTATGATGCACCTGTCCGATTTTGAATTTGTCCAGCTTACACAGGACATGCCGTTATTGCCTTTTGTCTCAGGAGATGAAGACTTGAATAGTTTTTTGATGGAAGATGCAAAGAACTATTCCGCTGATTTAATGGCAGTAACGTATCTTTTTATTGACAAAGAAAAACAGCAGACTGTAGCATATTTCAGTTTGTTAAATGATAAAGTGGCTTACGACCCTAGAGAAAAGGGTATCTGGAATCGTATCAACCGTCTCATCCCAAACAGCAAACGCCGCCGTAGTTATCCATCCGCAAAAATTGCTCGTTTAGCTGTGGCTAAGTCATATGAACGTGAGGGATTGGGGTCTCAAATTCTGGAATACGTAAAGTATTTTATGGTAACTGAACCTAAAATAGGTTGTCGTTTCTTGACTGTAGATGCATATGCTAACGCCACTCCATTCTACGAGAAGAACAGATTCCAATATTTTACGATGTTAGATACGCTTGATAAAACGCGGTTGATGTATTTTGATTTAAAGCCTTTCAAGGAGCATATAGAGCAAGGATTATGACCCAGAACCAAGCGGTAATAGAGACGATTGAGAAGTTGGGTGGCATTGCTACTCTTAACCAAATCAATCAAAATATTTTCAAAATAGAAGATTGCAAATGGCATACCAAAACGCCATTTGCAAGTATTCGCCGCATAGTTCAGCAGAATGCCGATATATATAAAATCAAGCCTGGTCTCTATGCGCTTGAATCTCATCGTCAGGAGTTGGAAGGAAACGGTATTCTTGTGCAAAACGAACACAACCAAGATTCCGATGCAATAAAGACATTCAATCACGCTTACTATCAAGGTCTATTGTTAGAAATGGGCAAAATGCGTCATTTAGACACTTTTGTGCCGGACCAAGATAAGCATAAGCAGTTCCTCAATCAAGCAGAATTAGGCAACCTGCGTACAATACAGGTACTCCCCGAATACTCTTTTCCTAAACTCGTCAAGCGCAGTTCCACTATTGATGTGATTTGGTTTAACGACCGTCACATGCCTCACTCTTTCTTTGAGATTGAGCACTCTACAGACATTCAAAACTCTTTGCTGAAATTCAATGACTTGCAAGATTTTGCGGCTCGTATGGTTATCGTGGCGGATGAGAAGCGTCATAATGAGTTTATTAGCAAAATGGGTTATGCTGCATTTCACCAATTGGCAGAGAAGAAGCGCGTATCATTTTTAAGTTATGAATCGCTTGGTAAACAATACGAACAAGAATTTGAGAAACAAAACTTAGAGTTTATACTATAAAAATCCGCAGCGGCGGTGACATACTAATATTAACTAGCGTTTGCTATTTGTTCTATTTACGTTGAAACCTCGGAAATTTATAGTAATAAGAAGAACAAATCGTAACGTTCACTGTGCGTACATGTGAGCAAGATTTGTCTTATTACTGGCTTTCCGAGGGCCACAACGTGAGCAAATCTTTGCTCACAGTTGTACCCGCGGGAAGTCAATTTTAGTAACAAGGTAGCAAACATAACAAACGCTACAAAATGATTACTAAAAATGATGAGTTACCATTAGAATGGGAACACTTTAAACATGTTGATTACGGATGTAAAATCCCAGACTTCCGCATCTTGCAAGGCGATTGCATGGAGCGGCTGAAAGAGATAGAGGACAACTCTATCGATGCTATTTTTGCCGACCCGCCATACTTCCTGAGTAACGGTGGAATAAGTGTGCATAGTGGAAAACAAGTGTGCGTGGACAAAGGCGATTGGGACAAAGGCGGCACACCCGAATATATCTACGAGTTTAACCGCCGTTGGTTGGAACTATGCCGACCAAAACTGAAAGAGAACGGCACTATTTGGATTAGTGGTACGCACCATAATATCCATGTTGTAATGCGCTGCTTGCAAGAATTGGGGTACAAAGTGCTCAATACAATCACTTGGCAGAAAACCGACCCGCCCCCCAATTTGTCGTGCAAGTATTTCAACTTCTCTACGGAACTGATTATTTGGGCACGTAAGTCGGAGAAGAAAACGCACAAGTTCAACTACGAGACCATGAAACAGTTGAACGGTGGTACGCAAATGACCGATGTATGGCGTATTCCGGCGGTTGGTTCGTGGGAGAAACTGCAAGGCAAACACCCGACGCAAAAACCACTCCGGCTGCTATATAGAATCATCCTTGCATCGACCAACGAGGGCGACACCATTCTTGACCCGTTCTGCGGTTCCAGCACAACAGGTATTGCCGCTAATCTGCTTGGGCGCAAGTTTATCGGAATAGAGCAAGAAAAACCATTTGTCGATTTATCTCTGCGGCGCAGACAAGCGTTAGAGGATGAGCAAGCGAAAAAGAAACTCTTTGACAAAATGCGCGAGAACGGGCAAGAGGCAACGGTTTTGGTGAATCACATGCGCGAGAAAGATCGCGAACTGGCGATGCAATTAGGCATAACATATACGAGAGCAGGAGACAGCAAGGGTTCGTTGCTTGTGAAACAAGGCTTTGAGCGTTTGGGCTATATTTGTTTGCATACCAATGGAGATAATCCGCAACTATTCAAGCAGACCAAGAAAGGTTTCCAAATATGGACCGCCGAAGCATTACGCGAATTAGGATTTAGTGCAGAGAATGCTCCTTACTATGCTGTTCTGCATTTTGAAGTAAGTAAGATGGTAAATTATGACCAGCAAATAGATTTGCATAAAAGAAAATATACCCAAGTAGCACATATTGAGCCGTTGAGTAATTTTATTGGCTTAAAATAGTGCAGACATACGTAAAACGAAGTGGGCAAATATTATGGAATGCAATTACCCTTTTGCGGCATAAAAGACCAACAAACAGAAAGAAACTAAAAAACTTGCATTTGAGGTGATAGATTTGGGAGAAGAAATGGGATACAATGGATTTGATTTAGTTCAGGTCAACGAAGATTTGTCTACTTTTATGGAGTATGAGAAACAAATGAACCGAGCATGGGGATATGATAAATAAGGTAACTTACCATTATGGCAAAAAAGAAGACTAACACAACACAGCAACTATCGCCGGAACGATATATTCGCACGAAGGCACGAAGTCTGCCCACGCGAGAGAACAAACTGAAAGAGCGTCTAAAGAAAGAGGGAAATGAGTCGGTGACAAATTATCACCAACAGAATTTACTTGCTGCAGATGGAAAGGGGTTTTGTTTTGACTAAACTATGTTGTATATATATTATATTATAAATAATATAATATGAAAGATATGTAAGATATGAAAAATCTCGTAATTTCTCGTAACCGTCCCGTATCCGTCCCGTAAGTCGCTCGTAAATGAACGAGGAAAGCGTGACAAAAAGTCACACTATGAATAGAGTACAGATGTACCCAACATATAATAAAAGAAATAAGAGCAATCGAATTTGCAATACATTTGAATACATGTGTATGCGTGTTAGGATGTGAAAATAAACAACTAAATATAACAACCAAATGAAACGATTTATATCAATATTAGTTTGTATTCTATATTCCGCACTTGGTACATTTTTGTATGCCCAAATTATACAGCCCGTGACATGGAGCGGAGAAGAAATAGGCGATAGCGTGCGACTGATCGCAACAATGGAAGAGGGTTGGCATATGACGCTAATCTCTATCGGAGACGAAGAACTTGGTGAGGAAATATATGAAAGTCCTTTCACATTGACTTTGGAAAAAACGGAAATCGTACCTATTCGTTTCAACTCTTGTAATGATATGATGTGTACCGCACCTGAGGTGTGGATTTTTGAGAATAAGGATCAATCTGCCGACAAAATAAAACATACGGATTTCGTTAGTAATGATGGACGATCGCTGTGGATGATATTTCTTTTGGGACTATTGGGTGGAATTCTTGCTATATTCACACCCTGTGTGTGGCCGATTATACCTATGACGGTGTCTTTTTTCCTAAAAAAGGGGGGTGGTAAAAAAGATGCTTTCTTTTATGGCTTGAGTATTATTATTCTGTATGTGGGATTAGGTTTGTTGGTTACGGTTTTGTTTGGTGCTTCAGCACTGAATAATCTCAGTACTAATGCTGTAGTGAATATAATATTCTTCTTGATACTTGTTGTTTTTGCACTTTCGTTCTTTGGTCTTTTTGAAATTACGCTGCCGGATTCATGGTCCACAGCGTTGGACAATAAATCGCGTTCTACAAGCGGATTTCTCAGCATATTGCTAATGGCATTTACCTTGGTAATCGTTTCTTTTTCATGTACTGGACCTATTATCGGGACACTCCTTGTTGAAGCCGCAGGACAAAATATATTAGCTCCGGCTATTGGAATGTTGGGTTTTTCTATTGCATTAGCATTACCGTTTTCATTGTTTGCGATGTTCCCGCAGTGGCTTAAACAGGCACCTAAATCCGGGGATTGGATGACATCATTCAAAGTGGTGCTGGCATTCCTTGAATTGGCACTATCACTAAAGTTCCTTTCGGTTGCCGATATGGCATACGGGTGGGGTATATTGCCCAGATGGTTGTTCATCGCAATTTGGATTGCTTGTTTCTTAGGGATTGCCATCTACTTGCTTTGGGACATACGTGATGTAACTGTGACTCGCAAGATTATACGTGGTATCGTTATAATTCCTTCATTGGTTTTTGCTTGTTATTTGATTCCGGGATTATGGGGTGCGCCGGTAAAAGCCATTAGTGCATTTGCACCTCCAATGGAGATAAAAGACCGCGAAGTGTTTGATGATTACGAGAAAGGTATGGCGTTCGCACGCAAAACCGGCAAGCCCGTTATCATAGATTTTACCGGATACGGTTGTGTTAATTGTCGCAAAATGGAAGCGTTTGTGTTGGACAATGATAGTGTCAAAGCGCGTCTTAAAAACTATGTTTTTATAGAGTTGTTCGTGGATAATCGTTTGGATACTGATAGTGATGGCGAGAGTGAAGGGGTGGAGAATAGTCGCTTGCAACGTGAGCAGTTTGGCTCAAATGCACAGCCGTTCTTTGTACAACTGGATTCACAAGGCAACCAAATAGGTGAACCGATGGCTTTCACAACCGATCCTATGAAGTTTATTGAGTGGTTGGAGTATTAGGTTGAAGTGCCGTTGGATGTTAAATAAACAAAAAAAGTGTGCGAAATCACACTTTTTTTTGTGCATGTCAAAAAAAATAACTACCTTTGCGCGTTTATTATGCAAATTGCAAATAATTATTGCCTTATGGATTACAAATATGAACCGATGTTTCAACTCGGAAAAGATGAGACCGAGTATTATCTGCTGACTAAAGACCATGTGTCTGTCAGTGAGTTTGAAGGACAACCTATTCTTAAAATTGAAAAGGAAGGATTGACTAAAATGGCGAATGCGGCGTTCCATGATGTCAGTTTCATGCTGCGTCGTTCTCATAACGAGCAGGTTGCAAAAATTTTGCGTGACCCGGAAGCTTCCGATAACGACAAATACGTTGCTTTGACCTTCCTGCGTAACGCTGAAGTGGCAGCGAAAGGGCAACTTCCGCTGTGTCAAGATACCGGAACAGCTATTATCCATGGCGAAAAAGGACAACAAGTGTGGACAGGATATTGTGATGAGGAAGCTCTAAGTGAGGGCGTTTATAAAACTTATACGGAGTGCAACCTGCGTTATTCGCAAAATGCACCTCTTAACATGTATGAAGAGGTAAATACAAAGTGCAATCTTCCTGCTCAAATTGACCTTGAAGCAACTGAGGGAATGGAATATAGGTTCCTTTGTGTGACAAAGGGGGGAGGCAGTGCAAATAAGACATATCTGTATCAGGAAACAAAAGCGCGCATCCAGAACCCCGGTACACTGATTCCTTTCCTTGTTGAGAAAATGAAGAGTTTGGGTACTGCTGCATGCCCGCCTTATCATATTGCGATTGTTATCGGTGGCACAAGTGCCGAAAAGAACCTGCTTACGGTTAAATTAGCATCAACTCATTATTACGACAGTCTGCCTACAAGCGGCAATGCTTCCGGACGTGCATTTCGTGATATAGATTTGGAAAAACAACTGCTTCAAGAGGCTTATAAGATTGGTTTAGGTGCACAATTCGGAGGAAAATATATGGCGCATGATGTGCGGGTTATTCGATTGCCGCGTCATGGTGCCAGTTGCCCGATTGGTTTGGGCGTAAGTTGTTCGGCAGACCGTAATATAAAGTGCAAAATCAATAAGGATGGTATTTGGATTGAGAAGATGGATAATAATCCGGGAAGCCTTATTCCTGCAGAACTGCGTCAGGCAGGCGAAGGTGATGCTGTATGCATTAACCTTAATCAGCCGATGAAAGATGTGTGTGCAATATTGACAAAATACCCGATAGGTACCCGTTTGAGCCTCAATGGTACTATAATTGTCGGTCGCGACATTGCTCACGCAAAAATCAAAGCCCGTTTGGATGCCGGCGAGCCGATGCCCGAATACCTTAAAAATCATCCTATTTACTATGCCGGACCGGCTAAAACACCTGCCGGAATGCCATGCGGCTCTATGGGTCCCACAACAGCCGGCCGTATGGATCCGTATGTAGATGAGTTCCAAGAACATGGCGGATCGTTGATTATGCTGGCAAAGGGAAATCGTTCAATAGATGTAACAAATGCTTGCCAAAAGCATGGCGGTTTCTATCTTGGTTCTATTGGCGGTCCTGCTGCAATATTGGCTCAGAACAATATTAAATCTATCGAGTGCCTTGAATATCCTGAATTGGGAATGGAAGCCATTTGGAAGATTGAAGTCGAAAACTTCCCTGCATTTATTTTAGTAGATGACAAAGGAAACGATTTCTTCAAACAACTCAAACCCTGTGCAGGTTGCACAATAATGTAAAATGGTGAGTTCGAATAACAAGGATAGTTTTTGGAGAAGGCTTTTATATAAGTACCGCCTGAGTGTCATGAACGAGGACACTTTTACTGAGATTTGGCATACTCGTCTCAGTAGGATGGGGGTCTTTGTACTCCTGTCGCTCCTGTTTGTTGTAACGCTGGCGATTTATTCACTCCTTATATTTTATACGCCTATTCGTAATGTGCTTCCTGGCTATTCGGAAAGTATTCGCCAACGCTTGATAGATGAATCGCAAAGAGTAGACTCGTTGGGAACCGTGCTGGAACTGCAAACACAATACTTGTCCGTCATTCGTGATGTGGTTTCAGGAGAGGTGAAATCCGATACGATTCAGAGTCTGGACTCTATGCAGATTGTGATGCGGGAGCAGTTGTTAGAGGCGAAGAATGCTGCTACAGTTGATTTTATGGCGCAGTATGAGGAGAAGGAACGCGATTATCTCCAATTATTTGATGTTCAGCAAACGCAACCGGTTATAACATTCTTTCTCCCCGCCCATGGGGTTATTGTATCCCATTATTCCGCAGAGGCTAAACAGTTCGGAGTTGAGATTCAGACACCTCTTAATGAAAATATCACTGCTGTTCTGGCGGGGTCGATTATTCATGTGAATTATGAACTGAATAATACTTTTTCTGTTTTTGTTCAGCATCAGACATACCTGTCTATATATAGAAATGTCGGTAAAGTTCTCAAGCATGTCGGCGAATCTGTTCAGGCGGGGGAAAGCATTGCTTTATCATCTGATAAGTATCCCCTATATTTTGAACTTTGGCAAAACGGTATGAGTATTAACCCTGAAGAGGTAATAGTGTTTTGATGACTAAAAAAATAGCTATATTAGGTTCAACCGGTTCTGTCGGAACTCAGACTTTGGATGTAGTACGTCTTAATCCGAGCCGATTTGAGGTCTATGCCATAACGGGCAACCATAATGTAGATTTGCTTGTTCAGCAGGCTCGGGAGTTTCAGCCTGAGGTTGTATGTATTGCTGATACAAACTTATATGAACAGGTGAAGGCTGCTCTTGCTGACATGAATATCAAAGTCTGGGCAGGGGCAGACGCAATTGCTCAAATGGTCACTCTACCCAGTATTGATATTGTGGTGGCTGCTATGGTTGGTTACGCCGGTCTGAAGCCAACGATTGAGGCAATTAAGGCCGGAAAAACAATTGCTTTGGCAAACAAAGAGACTTTGGTCGTCGCAGGTGAACTTATTTGCAAACTGGCGCAGCAATATCATTCACCGATTTTGCCTGTGGATAGTGAACATTCAGCTATCTTCCAATCTCTTGTTGGGGAAGGTAATAATGAAATAGAGAAAATTTTGCTGACCGCGTCTGGTGGTCCTTTCAGGAACTACACCTTGGAGCAGATGGCAAATGTAACACCTGAAGAAGCACTTTGCCATCCGAATTGGAGTATGGGTGCAAAAATAACGATAGACTCGGCATCCATGATGAATAAGGGTTTCGAGGTTATTGAGGCAAAGTGGTTGTTCGGTGTCCCGGCAGAGAAGATACAGGTTCTTGTCCATCCACAGTCAATTGTGCATTCGGCGGTTCAGTTCCGGGACGGTGCTATAAAAGCACAATTAGGTGAGCCTGATATGCGTTTACCCATTCAGTATGCTTTGGCATATCCTGAGCGTTTGCCTAATGACTTTGCACGGGTGGATTTGTTTTCTGTTAAAAATCTCACTTTTGAGCAACCTGATATGACACGTTTCCCTAATCTGCGTTTGGCATACGATGCTATTGGGAAAGGAGGCAACATGCCGTGTGTTCTCAATGCTGCAAATGAGGTGGTAAACTTGGCATTTAGAGAAAGAAAATGTTCGTTCTTACAAATGTCAGAGATTATAGCAGAAACGATGGAGTGTGTTGATTTTATTGCAGAACCGGAATATGAAAACTACGTGGCTACTGATGATATTGCCAGACAGATTGCTGCTCGGTTGTTACAAAAATTAAAGTCCTAAAAAATCGAAAAAAATCTATGATACAAGCATTGCAGTTAATTGTTGCCCTTTCATTCCTTGTACTTATTCATGAGTTTGGGCATTTCATGTTTGCAAAATTATTCCATGTTCGTGTGGAAAAATTCTATATGTTTTTTAACCCGCAGTTCTCTATTTTCAGAGCAAAGAAATTTAATGGTAAGTGGCACTTCAAATTCTTTGCCAAAAACGTGACAGAGGATGATGAGTGGGCAAAGCATCCCGAAAATACAGAGTGGGGGATAGGCTGGATTCCTGTTGGTGGTTATTGTGCTATTGCCGGCATGGTGGACGAAACACATGATAGTGAACAGGTGGGTAAAAATCCTCCTCAACCATGGGAATTCCGCTCCAAGAATGTTTGGCAACGTTTCTGCATTATCATTGGTGGTATATTTGTAAATTTTGTGGCAGCACTTATGATTTTTGGCTTGTTGCTCTTCCATTTTGGAATGGATACACTACCTCTGCGCAATGTTGATAGCGGCTTGTATTTCTCTGAAATCATGCGGGGAGAAGGATTCGAACAGCACGATAAAATCTTATCCATTGACGGAGAAGAACCGCAAGATATTGCTGATGTTGTTCAATGGATTATTCTTGAAGGACGACGAAATGTAATCGTTAAACGTGGGGCAGATACGTTAGCTTTAACAATGTCCGAAGACTTGGGAACCCGGTATTTGGCTGCACAGAATGAATTTGACAGAGCGGAAAGGGATAAGGCTCGTGCTGACAAATCATA
The DNA here is from genome assembly GCA_905235225.1 of Paludibacteraceae bacterium. GTDB lineage: Bacteria > Bacteroidota > Bacteroidia > Bacteroidales > Paludibacteraceae > Colicola. The sequence goes on along the minus strand of CAJOKE010000014.1, from coordinate 9,175 downwards.
TCAAAAACGATCCTATTTGCTTGTAACTGAGTTTATTCCATATGTGGTTGACTCTGTTATGCCCGAGCAGGCTGCTTATTATGCCGGTATTGAGAAAGGTGATAGTCTGGTGGCTGTTAATGGGGTGCTGACGCCTTGTGCAGTAGAAGTGATTGAAGAACTACGCAAATATCCTTGCGATAGCGTCACTATTGACTTTTACCGTTCGGGCGAACCAAAGCAAGCACGTCTATTCATTGGTGACAGAGCAATTATTGGCGTATATGTTAAGAATAAATATCAGTACTTTGAGACAGAACATCAAGACTATACTTTCTGGCAGTCTATTCCTGCCGGAATAAAGTATGGATGGGATTTACTTGTTATGTATGTTAAGCAATTCCGCTTGGTATTTACTAAAGAAGGTGCACAGTCTTTAGGAGGCTTTGGCGCCATCGGGAATATGTTCCCGGACCAGTGGAATTGGTTCGCATTCTGGCATATGACTGCGTTCTTGTCGTTGATTCTTGCATTCATGAATTTTCTGCCCATACCGGCTTTGGATGGCGGATATATTCTGTTTTTAATCGTAGAAATGGTTACTCGCAAACAACCAAGCGACAAGTTTCTTGAGTTTGCCAACAATATCGGTTTTTGGTTACTATTGGCACTGCTGATCTTTGCTAATGGCAATGATATTCTCAAGTATTTCTTTATGTGACATGCGAATTAGACCGATATTCATATTGCTCTTTGTTTCATGTTTCCTAAATGCTCGTAATTATACCGTAAATGGTTATGTAACCGATAAATCGACAAACGAGCGTCTAATTGGAGCAACTATTTTGGACGCACGTTCCGGGCAGGGAACAATTAGCAATACGAGTGGTTTTTATTCTTTGACACTACCAAATCAAGAAGTTGAGATATATGTTTCCTATGTAGGATATACCCCCTGCCGAATGAGTCCTTTTGTAGTAGAAAGGGATACCTTTATTGAGGTGTTTTTAGAGTCGTCCGCTGTATTGCAGGAGGTGACGGTAAATGCTAATACCGCAGTCAGTGGTGTTCAAACAGTACAGATGTCCGCGGTGGAGGTCCCTGTGTCACAAATCAAAGGCATTCCCGCTATCGGCGGAGAAGTGGATATACTTAAAGCTATTCAGCTTTTACCGGGTGTGCAGTCCGGTTCAGAGGGTTCTGCCGGAATGTATGTTCGTGGTGGTGGTCCTGATGAAAATTTGATAATGTTGGATGGCGTTCCTTTGTATTCCGTCAATCATATGTTGGGATTTTTTTCTGTTTTTAATGCTGATGCCGTTAAAAATGTAACTTTATACAAGGGTAATTTTCCTGCTCGTTACGGAGGGCGATTATCATCTATCATAGATGTGAGACAAAAAGATGGTGATGCTTATGGCTATCATGGCAATGTAACAGTTGGTCTAATTGCGACCAAAGTTAGTGTTGAAGGACCTATTTATTGGAATAAAAAAGATTGGAGTGCTTACAAGAACCATGAAGGGATAAAAGGTCAAACGACCTTTAATATATCCGCGCGTCGTACATTATATGACCTGTTTGTTGCACCTATTGCAGCAGCATTAACCGCTTCGGAATCCGAAGGAGATGAGGTGGCAACGGGTGGCTATTATTTCTATGATATCAATGCCAAGTTGACTCATATATTTTCAGAAAACGATAAATTGAGTGGTTCGTTTTATATGGGCGAGGATGTTATTTATGCCCGAATACGTCAAAATTTAGGAAATAATAATAACGCAAAGACGAACTTGCGTTACAATTGGGGAAATATTTTTGTTGCGGCTAATTATGAACATCGTTTTACTCCGCGATTATACAATACGACGCAATTTAGTTTTACGCGCTATAAGTATAATTTAGGCATATCAATGATCGAAAATTATGTAGAGAATCAAATTGAATCCCAAAACGATTTAGGGATTAATTACAATTCGTATATTATGGACTTGATGCTGCAAAATAATTATGAGTGGCGTCCGAATAATAGGCATGAGATCCATTTCGGTCTGCGTTACACTTTTCATATGTTCAAGCCTCAAGTTACATCAATGTATATTGATAATACAGGTGTTGAAACACAAAAATATAGCACTGTGGTTGCTTCATCCGATGTCATGTATGCACATGAGGCTAATTTGTATTTTGAAGATAATTTTAGTCCCTGTAGTTGGTATCGTCTGAATTACGGACTTCATGCCGGTTTATATCATATTTCAGGAAAGACATATCCTTCTATTGAACCTCGTGTGGGAATGCGTTTCTTGTTATATAAAGATTTGGCACTCAAACTTTCGTATGCTTATATGTCTCAATATGTGCATATGCTTTCAAATTCATCACTCTCTTTACCAACGGATTTATGGGTTCCGGTAACAGTGAACATTCCTCCTATGCGAGCCATGCAAGGAGCAGTCGGTCTAACGTATAATATTTGTAATCAAGTTGAGTTATCTGTTGAAGGATATTACAAACGGATGGTAAATCTCATTGAATACAAGGATGGGGCTTCGTATATTTCCGGTAAGAATTGGCAGGAGCAGGTTTGTGTAGGAGATGGATGGAGTTATGGCGTTGAGTTGCTTCTGCAGCGCAAAGTAGGGCCTGTTACGGGCTGGATTGGCTATACATGGTCACGGACAATGCGGCAGTTTGACAGGGAGGGGCAACAAATCAATTATGGCAAGCCGTTCCACGCCAAATATGATCGCGAGCATGATGTTAGTCTTACCCTTCAATATCAAATAAACCGTAAATGGGAAATTGCAGCCACCTTTGTCTATGGAACGGGTACACGCGGAACACTTGCTCTTCAATACACAACGGATTATTTATTTCCAAGCACCGTGTACCCCGGTAATGCTTCGGGAATCCGCGTTCCGATTGTAGAGGAACGGAATAATTATAAGATGCCGGACTATCATCGTTTGGATTTGGGGGCAACATGTCATATGCCTGCAAAAAAACGTAAGGGGTGTGAACACATAGTTAATATGTCTGTATATAATGCGTATTGTAATTTCAATCCCTTCCTTGTTTATGCTTCGGGGCGTCAATTGGAGAAGTTTAGTTTGTTCCCTATATTTCCAAGTGTCAGTTATACATTCAAATTCTAACTATCAATGACTAAACGTTTTGTAATATATTTTCTGTCTTTACTATGGATTGCTACATCTTGTGAGCGGCAGATTGCATATGAAGGAGTAGTGACGCCGGAATTATTAGTCTTACAATCAGAGGTTAGTGCAGGTGATACCATCATTAAGGCATATGTTTCACGTTCCCGTTTTTTCTTGGATGATGAGACATATAATGTAAACAGGTATTTAATGTCTGATGCTGACACCCGGATGCAACGCAATAGTGGTGAATGGGTGTCTATGACATGGTTAAATTACTCCAAAGCATTTGAGGTACATTTGGATACACCTCTTCAACAAGGAGATACAATCCGATTACTGGCATCACATCCGAGTTATAATCCTATTTCAGCGGAACAAATTGTTGTACCTAAACCGAATTATAATATATGGTTTTATAATAATACCCAAAAAACACTGTATCAGAACGCTCAAAGTCATTATATTGAGCTGGTGCTTATGTTGGATAAATACTTGAAAACAGATAGTGTGATGTTAGGCATAAGTGTCGGGTGTAGATATTTCTTGTCATACAAATCCAGGAATCGAACATACAAAACTTACGGAACAACTACTTATTTTGGCTCTACAGATAGTTTGTTTGCCTCTGTGCCTAATAACTTGACCGGTGATTTAGGATATTCAACTCGATATGAATTATTTTGTACACCCCAATCGAAAGACTCTGTGTTTGTGACCTTGAAGATACCATATAGTTATCCGAATAGGGATAGTATTGAGAATGCCGAACTTCGAGTTGAAGAGATGGTTGTTTCGGTTAACGCCCATAGTCTGGATTCTTATCTATTCAGACGCTCTATGTATTTGGGGAGAGATTATAGCCGAAATGGAGATTTTGATCTTGTCGCAGGATTGAATGATATGATAGGCTCCGAAGAGGATGTACAGGTATATTCAAATATTGATGGCGGTTATGGTATTTTTGCCGCCTGTTCAAGAAATAAGAGAGTGTTAAAAAATATAAGAACTGTTACTAAATAAGAGTGGAATATGGAATATTTTGTTCATGAATCGTCCTATGTGGACGAAGGGTGTCAAATAGGAAAAGGAACAAAAATATGGCATTTTAGTCATATCATGGCGGATTGTACTATTGGTGAAGATTGTAATATCGGACAGAATGTGGTAATTTCTCCAGGTGTCGTTTTGGGACGGAATTGCAAGATTCAAAATAATGTTTCTGTTTATACAGGTGTTCGTTGTGAAGACGATGTCTTTCTCGGACCGTCAATGGTTTTTACCAATGTCATTAATCCGCGTTCTGCTGTTAGTCGGAAATCAGAATATCGCGAAACGGTAATTAGAAAAGGAGCTTCAGTTGGGGCTAATGCTACGATTGTTTGTGGCCATGAATTGGGTGAATATTGCCTGATAGGGGCTGGTAGTGTGGTTACAAAAGATGTTCCTCCATTTGCCCTTATGGTCGGTAATCCGGCACGTCAGATAGGGTGGGTTAGCCGTCATGGGGAAAAACTTCATTTTGATGCGGTTGGATATGCGACTTGCCCGGCAACAGGCGAACGCTATATGCTTCAAAACAATGAAGTTAAACTCGTTTAACTATGTCCAAACATTAAATAACATAAGTTATATGATTCAGCGTATTCAAACACTCTATTTGTTAGTCATTGTTATTTTGGGTACACTTTTGTTTTTTGTACCTGTTATTCAACTTACTACACCATCCGATGCTCAGGTGCATCGGATGTTTGAACTTGGTGCTACCGGTTTGGACGAAGTTACACCGAATATGGAAAATCTGTATTTGGAAGAGGCCTCACTTAAAGGCTTGTGGGGATTGACACTTACGACATTGCTTATTCCGTTCCTTGCATCTGTTGATATTTTCTTATATCGAAGACGGATGCTGCAAGCTCGGCTTAATATTTTCCTTGCCTTGCTTTGTATTGGATATTACGGTATTTTGTTTATGTATGTATGGTTTGCCAAAATGAACTTGGGAACGGAGTGGCATTTATGCTTCTGGGCATGTATTCCACTCATATGTTTTGTTTTGACATTGGGGGCTACCAGACGTATTCTCAAAGATGAAGCCTTGGTGCGTGCTGCAGACCGAATCCGTTAACGGATTCTTCATTAGTGTTGTTTTTGGAAAGAATCGGTCTGTTTTTGCAAGGCATTGACCAATTGACCGCAAGCTGCAAGTATATCTTCTCCGCGTGAGCGGCGGATGGTTGTTATTATACCATTGTCATTCAAATAATTGCAAAACCATTCCATACTGCGTTCATTGGACGAGTTGAGTGTTATGTCTGTTGAATGCTTCCTTGTATTTTGTTCTGTTTTTGATTCATGAAATCGGATTAGGTTGATACGGCATGTCAATCCGTGAAGTAAAGATAATAGTTCTTTGGCATGACGGGGAGTATCATTTAAGCCTGACCAGCATATATATTCAAAGGAAACTCTTCGCTGGTGAGACCAGTCGTATTGCTTTAATAGGTTTACTATATCAATAATGGAACACATTTTCTCCGCCGGCATAATTTCTTGTCGCTCAATCGGATATGGGTTATGCAATGATATGGCGAGATGGCATTCTGATTCTTCTAAAAATCGCTGTAGTCCGCTTATTATACCTACAGATGACACCGTTATTCGCTTGGGACTCCATGCGCAACCATAATCAGAAGTCATGATTTCAAGTGACCGTAGCACATTATCTATATTGTCCATCGGTTCTCCTTCGCCCATATATACAAGATTGGTTAATCCGCCGCTGCGGCTATCTGGTGAAACTATAGCGTCTATCTCAAATATTTGGTTTAGTATCTCTGCGGCGGTTAACTGACCATGAAAACCTAATGTACCCGTCATGCAAAAACGGCAACCCATTTTACACCCTGCCTGCGTGGATACACATAATGTGCCACGGTCATCATCAGGAATATATACAGACTCAATATATTGTTCAATGGCATTGGTTGTGTTTCTGTCTTTGTTGTCATTGGAAATGGTTACCTTGAATAAAAATTTCTTGGTGCCGTCAACAGAGTCAGCATGAGTAACCGGTTCATGCCTGCCAATAGAGTAGGTTCGCTTTAATGCTTCACGTCCTTTAAGGGATATGTTTGTCATCTCGTCAAAGGTTCTGACACGATGCACATATAACCATTCAGCAAGTTGTTTCCCTGTAAATTTCGGTAAACCGACAGATGTTGCTGCTATTTGCAGTTCAGATATTGTTTTTCCTAATAATAGTTCCATTTCGTTTGCAAAAGTACAGCTTTTTTGGCATTTACACAAATAAAATGCTGCTTTTGATAAAAAGAAGAAGAAAAATTTGTGTGTTTGGAAATTTTGTCGTATATTTGCACGTTATTTTTGAGAATACATATATTTTATATCATTATGGCAAAGAAAAACTTTAAAAAAGAGGATGAGCAACTCGAAAATGTAAATGAGGCACTCTCTACAACAGGTCAATGGATTGAGGAACATTCCAACATGTTAACTTGGATTGTAACTGCAGTAGTAGTCGTTATTTTGGGCATAATTGCTGTTAACAATTATGTTCTTAAACCAAAGGCACTTGAGGCAAGTAACGAGAATGCCAAATGTGCTGTTTATTTTCAGGCTGGCGACTATGAAAAAGCTCTGAATGGCGATGATGCTGAATGTATCGGTTTCGAAGCAGTTGCTAATGATTACAAACTTTATCGTCCTGGCAAATTGGCAGCACTTTATGCCGGCGTATGCTATTATCAACTTGGCGATATGGATAATGCTGCCAAGTATATTAGCAGATTCCGTGCTTCGGATGTTAACATCGATCCGGCTGCTCATCAACTGCTTGGTGACGTGTATGTTGAGTTGGAAGAATATAGTAAGGCTGTTCGCGCTTTTGAAAAAGCTGCCAAATCAGGAAATGACTTGATCGCTCCTATGAGCTTAAAGAAAGCAGGACTTGTTTATCTTGAGATGGGCGACAACCATGCAGCCAAACATGCTTTCGAACAAATTAAAAATGAGTATCCTGCATCACAAGAGGCTGCTGATATTGACAAATATATTGAAATTGCACGTTAATGACAACGGATTTGTCTAAATACGATGCTAACAAATTGCCTGGCGCTGACGTCCTTTCCCGTCAGCGCTTTGCTATTGTTGTAGCAGACTGGAATGATAAAATTACCTTCGCTCTGGCGAAAGGGGCTGTGGACACCTTTACCAAACATGGTGTTAAAGAGGATAATATTTCCATTATCCATGTACCCGGAACGGTTGAGCTGACTTATGCAGCGGCACGCATGATGGGGAAGGTGGATGCTATTATAGTTATCGGTTGCGTTATTCAAGGCGACACTCCGCATTTTACATATGTATGTCAAAGCGTTACACAAGGTGTTGCTTTACTTAACGCCAAAGGTCAAACACCGGTCATTTTTTCTGTCTTAACAACACTGAATACGCAGCAGGCATTAGATCGTGCCGGTGGAGCATTGGGGAACAAAGGAGTTGAGGGGGCGTACACAGCTATTCGTATGGCAAATTTGCCTATTTGTAAGGAATTGTAAGGAATATGAAAGTTTATAAGTTTGGTGGCGCGTCAGTTAAGGATGCTGCGGGAGTTGAGAATGTCCGCCGTATTGTTGCCGCCCAAACGGATAAACTTGTTATCGTTGTTTCTGCAATGGGCAAAACAACGAACGCATTGGAAGCCGTTGTCGATGCCCATTGGGAACATCATACCGATGAAGCGATTGAACGGCTTTCTGCTATTCGGCAGTTCCATCAGAACATCGCCGCTGAATTAGGTCTGCCAAAAGATGAATCGGATACTTCTGCTGCAGATTTGGTCTATGGCCTCGCCTTGCCGGATAATTATGATGAATGGTATGATGCTATTGTTTGCCTTGGTGAGTTGCTTTCAAGTAGGATTTTAAGTGCTTACCTTGCGCATAATGGTGTTCCGAATGTGTGGCTTTCTATGCCACAACTTCTTATTACTGATCATACTTACCGCGAGGCGAAGGTGAATATGGACGAATCAAGAAAACGTATCCGTAAGGCCATTATGGATAATCCTGCTCGGGTATTTGTCGTTCAGGGATTCATAGGGGGTACGATTGAAGGGTACCGTACCACCTTAGGACGCGAAGGTAGCGATTATACTGCGGCACTTATTGCCAATTTTCTGGATTCGGATTCTGTTACTATATGGAAAGATGTTCCGGGTATCCTCAATGCTGACCCGAGAATCGTTGATAACACTATTCTTATTCCTGAACTTAGCTATCACGAAGCTGTAGAATTGGCATATAGCGGAGCTCAAGTTATACACCCGAAAAGTATCAGACCTGTTGAAAACAAGAAAATACCTCTTTATGTAAAACCGTTTAATGATCCTACTGCACCGGGTTCGGTTATTTGTGAAACGCTGAAAAAAGTCGAAGTGCCGGTATATATATGGCGTAAAAACCAAATGCTGATTACTATGCGTGCCAAGGATTTCTCGTTTATTTTAGAGGATTCGCTTAGCCATATTTTCGATATTATTAAACGTCATAGACTGAAGGTTTCACTTATTCAGTCATCCGCTGTAACTATTTCTGTATGTGTTGATAAATCACGGTATGTTGATAAGGCTATAACCGAACTGAACAATGCTTACTCTGTGACTTATAACGATGACCTTAGTTTGCTTACCATCCGTGGCACAACACCGGAAATTATTTGTCAGGAAGAAAAAGGACGTGTGATTTTGCTTAAACAAACTACACGCCGGACTGCAAGATTAGTCATTAAAAATAAATAGGTCTTTTAATTTTTTGTATCATTTTTATACTTACTCCCGTTCGCATCCCGTTCGCATCTCGTTCGCATTCAGTACGTCATAACACGGTTTTTAACCTTATTCAATACATTTTATATTAAAATAACGTGAGTTCGATATAAGGATTGAGTATAAGCGGTTGATTATGAGCGAAATAGATAGAAAATAAAATCAAAAAAACTTGCATATGTGAGAA
>CAJOKE010000013.1 GCA_905235225.1 Paludibacteraceae bacterium | reverse complement strand
CGGCTTTGGTTGCGGAGCAGTAGGTTGCGGTGTCACAACCTGCGCGTCAGTTGCCGGTCGTTCGGCGTGGTATTGCTCGGGTGCTTTGATGTCGCAGGGCTTCTTAGATACTTTTATGTCATGTATGACGAATTGTCCCGAGCGGCAGTCCCGTGGTTCGAGCCAGAAGGTGATAGAGCTGGCGTTGAGTAGCGGCACGGTCATCGTGACAGGTTCCATCTTATTCGACAGATAGAGTTCGCCTACCAGACGCTGGTCAGCGAGGATATTGAGTTTGAACGGTGTATCTTTGCGTTCGCCCATATTGACGAGTTGGTCCATAGCGTCCCAGTACTCGGACTTGTTGGAGATGGTGAAGGTGCAACTCTTGTATTCGCCGTAGGTGTTGAATGATACGACAGACGCTTGTCCGCCGGACTGGCTCATGAGCGGCAGTGCTATGAGCGCAATCGGACTTGCCCCGGCTGTAACCCCTGTGTATGCCGCTACGTCGGAACTCATGAGTGAACTGCCGGCTCCTACTAACGCCATCATCGCAACATCCATGAGTGTGGCGTCTTCGAAGAAGGGCGGCATATTGGCTTCGAGCATGACACCTTTGAAGATCTCCGTGCCGTCTTTCATGTGGAACGAACGGCGTTTGGTGGAGCCGTCCATAAAGCAGTCCTCGAAATCAAAGTCCGTTATGTTAGAGAGGTATCGTCCCACGTAGTGGAAATAGGGTTTGCCGCAAAGGTCGATGAGGTCGGCTTCTTCGGGGCAGTCCGGCCGGTCATGCGTGAAGAGGTGGTGCTTGACAGGTTTGCCGCGATAGACGGCGAGGTCACCGAGGCAGATGTAGCAGTCTTTGTTGAGCGTACCGTTGCCGGGTTTGGCAAAGGTCAGCTTGCGGCACTTGTTGATGGGTACCTCGAAATATTGGTTGGGCCAAGCACAACGGATGATAGTATCCAGAATGAGTTTGCCGTCCGCATAGATACGGAGACTGTCATTCGCGAGCGAACGCTTTTTGGTCAGCATGCCGGCATAGAAACTCAGGTAGTCGAACTCGCCGCCGAGGTCGAACATGAAGTAGCAGTCAATGTTGTCGTTCCAGAGGTTAGCCCCCGTGGTGAAAATCAGTCCCTGGTTGAACTTCTCGCCGCCCATGGAGAAAGTTTTGTACTTTGACTCCCCTTTATAGATAACCGCTTCAGGGCTTGCTTTGCCGTGATAGGAGAAAGAAGGTATCTTGGAGATAAGAGGACAAGGCGAAGGCAAGGCTGCCAGTTTCTCTTTGTTGGGATTAACCAACCCTTCCTTAGGCACAGAAGCCAAATCTGCTTTGGTATACGCCCACATATCCACGACGCCGAAGGTGATGCCACCCAGCAACTCGCAGTTGCGCAACTCCGTAGTAAAGCAAATACGGTCTTGCCCCGACACATCGACCACCACCTGCCTCGGCAAGTCCGTTTGGCGAACAATATCTTCATATAAGATTTTATCCTTGTCTCCTTTGATAACCAGCCACGTAGAGGCATGGGAACTGATATTATCGTTAGGGCTAACTATGAACGATATTTTCTCATACTGCTTGTTGAGCCAGAAGTAATTGTACCTTTCAATACTATTACCAAATCCCTGACTGGACCTCATTAAAATACCACTCTTGTAGATATGCCGTCCCAAACTGACACTGTCAGCCCACTCGTCATTTACCCATATGGCATGAATGTACGGCACATCGCGGATATCTTCTTTTATCATCATCGAATTGCTTTGATACGGCAAATGCTCAGCTACCAATCGGGTCTTGCGTGCAGGCGGCGCAAAGGGCAGTTCCGGCGCTACTACCTTTTCGCTTTCTTTCCATAGTTGCATATATGGCATACAAACGTCAGCGTTCGAATCCGCTAATTTGAAAGTAACCATATCTATGCCTGCCACATCCACCACAAAGAAGCGTGGTTGCTCATAGTTATGCACAAACTCATCAAAGATAGGTTCGCCATCGCCCGTAATGGTCATAATACTTGCTTCATTGATATGCGCAAAATTAGACTCGCCCGGTCCAAACCAGAAACTGAGTTTGGAGTATTGTTTATTCAATTTGTAACTGATGATCTGATCTTTGCTGTAAAATTTAAGACCTGAAGGTAATTCATACCACCTGGAAAATCTCATTGGTTTAGCGTCGGATTTGACCACACCATTCCGCACGGATAAATAATCTCCTATCGGCTCCAGCACATCGGTCAGGTACACTTGTGCCTGCGTGGCGAGGGTGGACAGCAAGAGAGTAAGGATGAGAAATGATTTTTTCATATCAGTATTTTTTTATGGTTCTACTTTGACCCAGAGTTCGCCGTAGGCGTAGCTCAGTCCGACTTTGTCTATCTGTTCGGATTTGCCGAACTCGACGAAGATGTCGTTGATGCCGTAGTGGAGGACTACGCCGGTGTCACGCACTTCGACAAGGGTCAGTGCTGCGAGTTTATGACTGACTGCGCTGCGCCACCACGAATCGGTAATCTGCCGCTCCAGATTCATACCGGGCTGAATATCGTTGACGTCAATCGGTTCGCCCCTGTATGTCGTGAAATGATTGATACCCGGATCGCAGGCTACTTCGTAGCCGGTAACAGTAATTTTAGCCATAGTAGAGTAATTTATTTTGATGGTTGTATTTTATCTGGTTAACATTTCCCACATGCGGTCTTCGTCGTCTTTGTACCAACGGTGTATTTCGTCGGCTCGTTCGGGGTCGGGTTCGCAGCCGATGCCTTCTCTGAGGTAGCGGCAGAGCATACTGACAGAGTCCTCCTGACTGCTGTCGTACGGGCTGGCGGAGGAGCTTTTCCAGACATATTCGACAAGTTCGAAGGCCTTTTTCTCGTCCTTCTCGCAGCCGCGGCCTTTCTCGTACCAATAGGCGAGTTCAAGGTCGTACTCATGCGTGCCATACACTTCGGCGAGGGGAACGAGGTACGCAAAAGCTTTGTCATCGTCTTTGTCCTTATAGTAGTTGAAGAGTTTGAGGAGTGAGTTCTTGTCTTTCAAGGAAGCACCTTTCTCCAGATATTGGTCCGCGAGTTCTCTGTATTCGGGATGCTCTTTGGCTTGGTCATATAGGATGAAAGCCGTCTCGGAGCAGGCGAGCGGTCGTCCGGCGTCTGCAGCGCGGCGGAGGAATGGTAGGGCGAAATTGTTGTTGGCGCGAAGAATAGTGACGTGCGGGCTGTCGTATTTTGTTTCTATGCCGTGTGCGAGCAGGTATCCGACAACGAGCATGGCATCAGGGTCACCCTGTTCTGCATAAGGTTTAGCGTCCTGATAGATAGACTCTTGGTTTGCCGAACAATCGCTGCGGCGGTAGAGGCTGTACCAGTAATCGATTTTCTCCTTTGGTGCGCAGGGTTTAGTCGCCACGCTGTCATCTATCACGGGATAGGTCTGCTTGCCTACATGATTAAGGTAGGCGCGCTGCATAATAATGATTTTGTCGCCAAAAAGCCGGAAAGGGGACTCGAACCCCGGATGCTCGTTCTCATATTCCATGTCGCCGGTATTGAGGGCGGTTTTGAACTTGGCTCCGAGGGCATATTTGTACTTTTCGTCATCGTCGCATTGCCCGAGTTCATTGTTCAGTTCGTTGATAGCATCGGACATGTGCGGCCATACCTCGAAAGCATAGTCGTCAATGTCCATGAGTTTAGTGACATAATCTACTGCATCTTCCACCTCTGAGACCATGACGGCGAGGTAGAGCAGGATACGCAGTGAGCCGGCATCGCCGTTGTCGGCTTCCTGATGAAGGGCAGTCAGATAACCGTTGATGTCATTCTGAGCAAGGTAGTTTTTGAAAACAGGTGTCATAGCGAGTGTAATTTAATTATTTTAGTAGGAGTATAGGACGCACCGGACGCGGTCGAACCGCTTGGCTTCGAGGTCTTCGGGGCGGATGAGGAAGAAGAGCGTGCCGCAGTCGTAGAAGCGGAGGTTGATGTCATCGTCTTCCTCAAGTTGGACAAGTACTTGGTAGTCGGGATAGTCCTGCGCGAGTTCGTCTGTCCATGCGGAGGCTTGCTGAGGACACGGGAGTCATAGCCGTCCAAAGGGCGCGCCTCCGGCACAGCCGATGTACCGTCGGGATAGCGGATTTGATGTTCGTGGAGATTGTCGCAGGAAGGAGAGTAGAGTACTTGGTATAGATTGGACGTCCATTCGCCGATATGTCCGCCGTCCGAATCAATGTCTCCGAAGAAATAATCGAGGTCAGCAAAGACATATACCAGTCCGTCTGCATGGGCGAACTGGCAGACGAGCGTCATGGGGTTATCCAGCCCGTTTTCTGGATAGGTAAGGTTTTCGGGTAGTGCTGCAAACCCCCACCAATGTGACAAGGCGGTATTCATAACAGAGCAGTATTGTGTTATTATGTGCGGCAAAGGTACAATTTTATTTTGGATTATGCAAAATAAAAGTAATTTTTTTTTGCAGAAAGCGGAATTATTAAGCGGTAAATGGTGGTACTATGGTGTGCTTTTGTTAAATGATATTATCCGTCTTTTGTGCCTTGTCGAAGCGCACTATCGTTCGGTTATCGTTCGGTTAAAGTAGTCGTTTTATAGTGGAGGAAGGCGGAAAAATCAGCAGAAGAAAAGGCAACAAAAAAAGCGGCCGAAGCCGCTTTTGATGCAGAATGAACAGCCGACGATGCAAGGATCGTGTCTATAGAGGCTGATTATTCATTCGGGAATTCGGGTCATGCCGTATGCGCTAAAGCATAGAGACATGCCGACGACATGGTTAGAGTGAGATTGCTCCGGACGGGCAAACGTCGGCGCAAGTGCCGCACTCAGTGCATTCGTCAGGGTTGATAGAATAGTGTTCGCCCTCGGAGATAGCACCCATCGGGCATTCGTCTTTGCAAGTACCGCAAGCGATACAATCTTCAGAAATTTTGTAAGCCATAGTAATATATTTTAATAATCGGAAAATATTCCTTATACCAAATCTGGTGCAAAAGTACAACAAAAAGCGGATATGTGCAAATTTATTTAGACATTTTATTATTTTTTTATGGTGTGATTTGTGAGAATGGAAAAAAAAGAGTACTTTTGTAGCGTAAATTGAGATATTATGTTCATTATTGGAATTGCGGGCGGGACCGGCTCGGGAAAAACAACGGTTGTGCGCAAGTTGGCGGAGCGTTTGCCGAAGGGCGAAGTTGTAGTGTTGCATCAGGACTCGTATTACAAGGATTCGAGCGGTATTCCTATGGAGGAGCGTCAGAAGATCAACTTCGACCATCCGGATGCGTTTGACTGGCCGTTGTTAGAGCGTCATATATGCGAGTTGCGCGAGGGGAAGTCGATAGAGGAGCCGATATACGATTATATAACGTGTACGCGCCAGCGTGAGACGGTGCATATCGAGCCGAAGGAAGTGATTGTGGTAGAGGGGATTATGGCCCTTCGCGACGAGCGTCTGCGTTCCGAGATGGATTTGAAGATATTTGTGGATGCGGATGCAGACGACCGTCTGATCCGTGTTATCAAGCGCGACATAATAGAACGCGGGCGCACGGTAGAGGGTGTGATGGAGCGTTACCAAAAGGTGCTTAAGCCGATGCACGAGCAGTTTATCGAGCCATGCAAGCGTTATGCGGATGTGATTATTCCTCAGGGCGGTCACAACAATGCGGCAATCAACGTGATGGCGAAGTTCATCAAGCAGCAGTTGCGTGAGCAGTTGCAGGTGAAGAACGGCGATTGGCGTGTGGCAAATGGATGAGTTGAAGCGTATAGGGGAGCTGTTTCTTGTCTATCTCAAGATCGGAACATTCACTATCGGTGGCGGGTATGTGATGCTCGCCTACGTGCAGCGTGAGATAGTGGACAAGCACCGGTGGGTTGAGGAGAAAGAGTTTCTGAACATGCTGGCATTGGCTCAGGCGGCACCGGGACTGATAGCGGTGAATACGGCGATCTTTGTAGGCTGGTGCGTGTCGCGTGGCAGGTACAGGTGGGCGTATATCGCAGCGGCGGTAACAGGTGCGGTATTGCCTTCGATTGTGTGTATATTGCTCATAGCAGTGTTTTTTACGGAATACAAGCATTTGCCTGAGATAGAGGCAGTGTTCAAGGGTGTGCGTCCGGCGGTGGTGGCATTGATCGGCGCGACGGTAATCAGGATGGCGCGGAAGATATGATATACTGGCAACTGTTCATATCGTTTTTGAAGATTGGTCTGTTAGGCTTCGGCGGGGGCATGTCAATTATCGCGCTGATAGAGATGGAAGTGACGAAGTACGGCTGGATGACGCAGACGGAGTTTGTGGATATAGTGGGAATCAGTCAGGTCACTCCGGGTCCCATCGGGATGAACTGCGCGACCTATGTGGGCTATACGGCTACAGGGAGTGTCTGGGGCAGTCTGGTGGCATCGTTAGCGATTATTCTGCCGAGTTTGGTGATTATGTTAGTAGTGTGCAATATCTATATGCACATCAAGGACAAGTGGGCGGATAACCGTGTGTATCAGATTGTTATGCGCTGTATCAGGGTGCTGATAGTTGCGTTGATAGCCGTGGCGGCGGTGCGTCTGTGTACGCCGGAGAGCTTTATTGACAGTTACAGTTACGTGATATGCGCGGTAGTGGCTGTCTGCACGCTGCTGCCGGTGTTTGTGCCGAAGAAGGAAAAGAACCCGGTACTGAATAAAACGACAGATGTTATCAGCCACCCGATATTATTGATTGTGCTTGCCGGTCTGGCGGGATGGCTGATATATTAATAAGGAGAAAAAGAAATGACAAATGAGTTTTTGGAGAAAGAGGAACAGGTATTAAAGATGCTGAAGACGGTTTTCGACCCTGAGATACCTGTAAACATCTATGACCTCGGGCTGATTTACAAGATTGAGTTACAGGATGACGGAACGTGCAATATCGACATGACGCTGACCGCTCCGTCTTGTCCTGCAGCGGACTTCCTGATAGAGGATATCCGTCAGAAGGTGGCTTCGGTTGACGGCGTGACGGCGGTGAACGTGAATCTTGTGTTCGAGCCGGAGTGGTCAAAGGACATGATGTCCGAGGAAGCGAAGTTAGAGTTGGGATTTATGTAAACGTGGAAGAGAAATGATATACTTTTTAAGCGATGCACATTTAGGGTCCAAGGCGATAGAACGCGGTTGGGCGCACCAGAAGAAAGTAATCGACCTGCTTCGTCAGATGGGCAAGGACGCTACGGCGATATACATGCTTGGCGACATGTTCGATTTCTGGTTTGAATACTATATTACGGACAAGAGCAAGAAGCAGTACAGCGAGTTTATGCACACTGTCCGTCACTTGGTCCGCAAGGGTGTTCGTGTGCATTTCTTTACCGGTAATCATGACTTGTGGACGTTCGGCGGTCTGAAACAGATGACGGGAATGATTATCCACCATCATCCGTATTCGTTCACGACATGCGGCAAGACATTGTATTTAGCGCATGGTGACGGTCTGCTGCCCGATGACTATAGCAACCTGTATCCGCCGAAGGTGCAGCGTAAAATCAAGTCTTTCATGCGGTTGCGTGCATTCTTCCATAATCGTGTGGCGCAGTTTATGTTCCGTTGTTTGCCGCCAAGATTGGGCAATTGGTTAGGATATGGTTGGGCGAAGAAAAGCCGTTTGAAGGAGCTTGCGAACCCGTTCCCGTACAAGGGTGAGGACAAGGAGGAACTGGTGCTGTACGCAAAGGAGATGGAGCAGAAGGAGCATCATGACTATTATGTATTCGGTCACCGGCATATAGACCTTGATTTGCAGATTTCGCGGGACTCGCGGGTGATACTGCTGGGGGACTGCTTCAAGTTGTTTACCTATGCCCAAATGGATGAAAAGGGGCAGATGAGTTTGTGTAATTTTTAACCAAAGATATGATTTCGCACCAAAAAGAATGTGAAGCGTTTGACCGGCTGCTGACCGTTATGGACGAGCTTCGCGTCAAATGTCCGTGGGACAGAAAGCAGACGTTTGAGTCCCTGAGGCAGAATACGATAGAGGAAACCTATGAATTGGCTTCAGCCCTTATCAAGAAGGACATGAATGAAATCGCCAAGGAGCTTGGTGATGTGCTGCTGCATGTGGTTTTTTATGCCAAGATAGCCAGCGAGACGGGTGATTTTACCATAGCGGATGTGTGTAACCGCCTGTGTGACAAACTGATATTCCGTCATCCGCATGTTTACGGCGAAGAGGCTGCTAAGAATGCCGAGGAAGTGAGCCATCTGTGGGAGCAGGTCAAGCTGAAGGAGAAGGGGGGCAACAAGACGGTTTTGGGCGGTATTCCCGAGGCATTGCCTGCTTTGGTGAAGGCGTACCGTATCCAGGACAAGGTGGCGAATGTCGGTTTTGACTGGGAGAAACGGGAAGATGTGTGGGACAAAGTAAAAGAGGAGATGGGTGAGTTTGAAGCCGAGCTGCGTGCCGACGACCGCGAAAAATCAGAGCGGGAGTTCGGTGACCTGCTTTTCGCGATGGTGAATGTGGCGCGGTTGTACAAACTCAAACCGGACAATGCGTTAGAGAAAACCAATCAGAAGTTTACCAAACGTTTCAATTATATCGAACAAAAAGCAGCAGAACAAGGCCGTTGTCTGCAAGACATGACTTTGGACGAGATGGAAGCACTGTGGCAGGAAGCCAAGAAGTCGGAGTAGAATTATTCCACGGGCTGACGGAACGAGAGTGTACCCGGTGAGAATTCGGAAGTGGTGGAGAGTGTCATGGTGACCTTTGCAGAGCCGGATTTGAGGGCGATATACTCCATCGGGATGGTTGCAGCACCGTAGCCGGGTTTGAAGTATAACTCGCAGTTGTCCGGGTTGGACGATTCTTCCAAAGCAACGGAGTGTTCGGATGTCAGTTTCATTTTCAGGTCCAAAACGCCCGCATCCGTCTTGGCGGTAAATGATGTGAGCTGGTTGGTGACAGCGTTGATGAGAACGGCAAAACGAACGGTGTCGCCGACGGCAACAGTGTCAATGATGTGTTCGTTGTCGATAAAAGTCACCCTCAATGTATCGTGCGACTGAATATCGCCGGTATGCCAGGCAACCATTTCGGATACATATATTTGCGGGGTGAACTGGGGTTCGGAGTTGGTTTTGCACGATGTGAAAGCAATCGCGGCAACCGAAAGAATAAGAATGAGGCGTTTCATAATCGTTATTATATAATATAAGGTGCCAAAGCACCTTGTGCGGCATATAGGACTCGAACCTACACTCTGCGAAGAACCAGATCCTAAGTCTGGCGCGTCTACCAATTCCGCCAATGCCGCGTTGCGTTTCTGTCGAAATCGGGCGCAAAGGTACTGCAAAAAAATGATATATGCAAGAAAATAGTTTAAGTTTTTATAAGATTTTGCCAAACGGGCTGAAAATTGTACATCGTACCAGCCGGTCCGAGGTGGCATATGTGGGTATTTCTGTCGGTGCGGGAACCCGTGACGAGGATAGTCGTCTCAATGGTCTGGCGCATTATGTGGAGCATTGTGTGTTCAAGGGATGCCGGACCGCATTCGGGCATGAACTGAGTGCGCGGCAAATCATCAACCGCATAGAGGGGATAGGCGGTGAAATCAATGCTTATACGACCAAAGAGGAGACCACTTTTTACGCCGCGACTCCCGTGGAGCATTATCGGCAGACGCTTCAACTGATTGCGGATATGGTGCTGCGTCCGACTTTTCCAAAGAAGGAAACAGACAAGGAATTGGGCGTTATACTGGATGAGATTGAGAGTTATGAGGACAGTCCGAGCGAACTTATTTACGATGATTTTGAGAGCCTTGTCTTCTCGGGGCATCCCTTGGCACAGCCGATTTTAGGCAAACGCAAGACCCTGAAAACCATCAGCAGCACGGCAACACACCCGCTCTCATGGATTGAGAACCATTTTACGCCGGACAGGATGGTCGTTTTTACGCAGGGAAACATGAGTTTTGAGTCGGTTTGCCGGCAAGTGGAACATATTTTCGCCGAAACTGAGGTGCATTCGTCCGGCGGCAAGCGGCTTGCGCCTGATACATATGTCCCGCAGCAGGCAACCTTCAAACGCCATACGCACCAGATTCACGTGATGGTTGGCGGACGGGCGTACCAACTCGGGCATGACAGGCAATTGGGCATGTACTTGCTCAATAATATACTCGGCGGCGGCAGCCTGAACTCCCGCTTGAATCTGTCGCTGCGTGAGCAGAAGGGACTGGTTTATACGGTGGAATCCCAGTACGTGCCGTTGAGTGACACCGGTTACTGGAGTGTGTATTTTGCAACCGAGGAGCATAATATGGAGCAGTGCATGGAGTTGGTGAAAGCCGAGTTGCGCAGGCTCAGAGAAGACAAACTGACTACCCTGCAGCTGCAGCGCGCCTTGACACAGTTGCACGGACAGATGGCTATTTCCGCGGAAAATCAGGAAGGTAATGTCCTCGCAATGGGCAAACAAATGCTCTATTTCGGTACTGCGCCGACATGGCAGGAAACATTCCGCAAAGTGGCGGATACCTCTGCTGACATTTTGCAAGAAATTGCCAATGATTTGCTTTCAGAAAATACACTCTGTACCCTCATTTATGCATAATTTTGTCACGAAAATGGCGTTTTTTGTGAAAAAATGACACAAAAGGTCACTTTTCTGTAGAAATATTTGCATGTTTCAAATAAATGTAGTACTTTTGTACACTTTTTCTGTATAATAGCAGGAGATTGCTGGTGTTGTTGCATAGACATCTCAAGACACATTATATATAATATATTATTAACTTAAAACAAGTAATGATGAAGAAATTTACTACTTTGTTTGCCGCGATGTTGCTCTGTCTCGGATTGTGGGCGGAAGTGCATGTCAGCGGTGTGGTAGTGGACGAGAAAGGCGAACCCGTTATCGGCGCGAGCATTCAGGTTAAAGGCTCTACGCAGGGTACAATCTCGGACTACGATGGAAAATTTGAATTGGATGTACCTGATGATGCTAAGTTGGTGATTACTTTCGTGGGTATGCAGAACCAGGAAGTGGCGGCTAAACCAAGCGTCCGCGTGACATTAAAGGAGAACACCGAGGTGATTGAGGAAGTTGTTGTCACCGGTTACGGAAATGTGACAAAAGGTTCATTCGCCGGTTCTGCACAAGCGGTCAAAGCCGATGATATTGAGAAAAAGAGTCCGTCCGAAATATCCAAAGCCCTTGCCGGTGAGGTTGCCGGTGTACAGGTTGTTAATACTTCGGGTCAGCCGGGTACTAACGCCAGCATCCGTATCCGCGGTATCGGTTCTATCAACGCCAGCAGCGCACCGCTTTATGTGGTCGATGGTATTGCCTATGACGGCGATATCTCGTCTATTGATCCGGGTGACATTGCTTCGACAACCATCTTGAAGGACGCTACGGCAACTTCCTTGTACGGTAGCCGCGGTGCCAATGGTGTCATTGTGATTACCACCAAGAAAGGTTCATCCGGCGATGAAGGAAAAGTGGATGTGGATGTCAAATACGGAGGTAACATGCGCCTGCTGCCATTCTATGATGTCATTTCTTCTCCCGAAGAGTATGTGGCTCTGGCATGGCAGGGTATGTATAACTATAACCGTGAAAGCAACAACCAGCAGAAAGCTATTGACTTGGCGAATGCGACTTTGTACGGCTCTAACGGTATCCCTGAGGGCTATAACCTCTGGATGGATCCCACTACGGGCAAAGTTGTCGGTGCCGGACGTCAGATCCTTCCGTTCGACGGAAGCGGTTTGGTTAATCCGTCTTTTGCAACCGATGTGGTTCGCCGCAAAGGGTATGAGAATCTGGAGTCATGGCGTGATGCTATCTTCCGCGTCGGACAGAAGGCTGAGGCTACAGTGAAGATACACGGCGGTTCGGATAAGGTAACTTATTATACCTCTTTCGGTTACTTGAAAGACGAGGGATATTATCAGTCTTCTGACTTCCAGCGTTTCAACGTTCGTTCCAATATTGAGTACAAACCCAAAAAATGGATGAAGGGAACATTGAATGTATCATATAACTATGCGACAATGAACAACCCGAACCAGGATGGTGGCGGTGCTATGAATAACGGTTTCTATTATGTGAACGCCGTTCCGCCGATTTATCCTGTGTATGAGCGTGACGCTAACGGAAATATTGCCATTGACCCGCGTACTGGTCTGAATTATTATGACTATGGTGAGAACAACAACCGTACTTTTGGTTGGGGTATCAACCCGGCCGGTGCATTGCGTCTGGACAAAACACGTAGTGTCATGCATCAGGTGACTGCGACAGGTAACTTGGAGTTCACACTCTATGACGGTCTCAAACTCCTGCTGACTGCCGGTGCAATGTATTACAGCGGAACAGGAACGGATTTGACCAACAAGTTCTATGGTGATGCTGCCGGTATCGGTCGTATCCTTAAGAGTCATGCGGGTGTGTTTACTTTCGAGGCAACCGAGGCACTTGAGTATAACAAGACCTTTGCCGAGCATACCATCAGTGCCTTTGCCGCGCATGAGACCAATTATGTTAATAGCAGTTCCCTGTATGGCTACAAGTACGACCTGGCTCGCCCCGATGCGTTGGAATTGGGTAATGCGCTGAAAATGAGTGAGACATCCTCTTCTTCTGCAACCAGCACGATGGAGAGTTTCCTCGCACGTGTCAGCTACACGTATGATGATAAATATATGATTACAGCCAACTACCGTGCCGATGGTTCCAGTTCGTTCGGTCCCGGCCACCGTTGGGGACACTTCGGTTCTGTCGGTGCTGCATGGGCGTTCACCAAAGAGTCGTTTATGGAGCCTGCAAAGGACTGGTTGCATGATGGTAAACTCCGCTTGAGTTGGGGTGTACTCGGTAACCAGGATATCGGTAGCAACCTCTATAGCAACCTCTATAGTCTGGAGTATATTGCCGGCGGTGTCAGAGGTTATCTGGAGAGTTATATCGGTAATTCCAGCCTGACTTGGGAACGTTCCCATATTGTTGACTTGGGTCTTGAGTTTGAACTTAACAAGTACCTCGGTGCTGAAATCGACTATTTCTATAAACAAACCGACCAGATGTTGTTTACACGTAGTGTGGCTTTGTCTAACGGCTATGGCGGATTCTATACCAATGACGGTAAGATGTGGAACCAGGGTGTGGAATTGCAGTTCAATGTACACGCCGTTGACACCCGTAATGTGAAACTGGACATCCGTCTCAACGGTTCGCACTATGCTAACCAGATGACCCAGATGCCTGTGGACTATATTGACGCGGACGGTAATGAGGTACGCATGGTTCGTAGCGGCGGTATGTCTTTGGGACACTCCGTTTATGATTACAACATGGTTCACTACGAGGGTGTGAATGAGAAAGGTCACGCAACCTACCGTTCCTACTATGATACCAAGTACGGTGAGCATGGTGCATCCAAGGGAGACAATACCTATAACATCATTTATGACTTGTTTGTTTATGAGCATGAGAACCCCGATGCTGTTGAGGAAGGCCGTATCCAGTATATTGCAACCGAAGACTATGGTGCCGGTACATCATACTATGTCGGTAAATCCGCTATTCCTGATTTCGCAGGTGGTTTCGGTATCAGCCTTGAGGCATATGGTGCTACCCTCGATGTAACTTGCTCATATGGCATCGGCGGTTATGGCTACGATAACGTGTATGCCGCTTTGATGGGTGACGAGCAGGCTGGTTCGCATAACTGGCACCGTGATATGTTGAGTTCTTGGACTGAGAACAACACCACTTCACAGATTCCTGCTCTGACAAATGGTCAGGCACGTTATGCTAACTTTACCAATTCTCCTTCTGACCGCTTCCTGACCAGCAACTCGTTCCTCTCTCTCAATAACGTTCGTATCGGATATAACTTCCCGAAAAAACTGATTGAGAAGATTAAATTCAAATCGTTGAGCTTGTGGGTTTCCGGCGAAAACTTGGCTATCGCTACCGCACGTAAGGGTTATAACCCGATGATTTCCGGTACCGGTTCCAGCGATACACACCAATATACCCCGCAATCTACAATCATGGGTGGTATTAAATTTACATTCTAAACCGACTAATTGAACAAGATTATGAAGAATAAAGTTTTATATTTACTGCTGCTTGCCGGTCTTTTCACCGCTTGCGCCAAGAGTTATCTTCAACAGGAACCGCAGGGCGGAACCTATACTGAGGACCAGTACAAACAGTTGGAGGACATGATTAAGGGTACCACCTTGGGCGTTTACTACCGATTCTATGCATACGGTGGCGACCACGATAGTTTTGGTAAAAAATCCTTCGACATGTACGGCGACCTTCTCTCCGGCGATATGGCAATGAACACCCGTAACTATGGTTGGTTCGAAACGGACGAACGTGGTAATACCTATCAGCGGGCCGCTTCGTTCTGGTATCATTACTACCAGATTATTCGTTCATGCAACCGTTGCTTGAACATGCTGGAAGATAAGAACATCAAGCCCACACTTGAGATTCCTGAGGATATTACCGATGAGATGTATGAAATTTCATACTATTACGGTGAAATTCTTGCCCTGCGCGGTTATGCCTATGCTTGCCTGCAACGCTACTTCTGCCGTATGCCGTCTGAGGGCGTTGACTACGCTACAGAACTTTCCGTTCCTATTTATACCGAAGAGGAATCACGTGATGACAGCGGTGTACTTGGTATGCCGCGTGTAACGGCGGATGACGTTTATCTGCGTATCGAGGATGACCTCAATACAGGTATCAAGTTCATGGAAACCTATTACGAGGTTAATCCGACTTCAAAGATCGAAATCAATGCCGACATCGCCAAACTTATTCTGGCATACGCTTATATCAACCGTACCGACTATGAGGCTAAGACTAAAGCCGATGGCGAGTATTATGAAAAAGCGTATAAATTGGCGAAGGAAGTTATTGATTCCAACCACTATCGTATCCTGCCGAATGATAAAATGCTCACTACCGGTTTTGCCAGTGTGGATGAAGATTCTTGGATGTGGGGCGAAGATGTTAGTATTGAAACCTCTACTTCTCTGGCTTCTTTCTTCGGACAATGTGATATCCATAGCTACTCCTACGCTTGGGCGGGGGATGTCAAGGGTATTGATAAAACCCTCTACGAGTCTATTCCTTCTTGGGACGGACGTAAACACTGGTGGTTAGGCGAGCAAGGTTATCCGAACAAATCAAGCTTTATCAAGAGCTATGCCTGGGCTCCCGAAGGGAAATTCTTCAGCCCGAAGTACAAGAAGGCTATTGAATCCAGCGAAATTGACCGTGAGTGGTTGTGCGACATCGTCTATATGCGTATCGAACTGGCGTACATGATTGCTGCTGAGGCCGCGCTGTTCAAAACATCTCCCGACCTCGCCGCTTCACAATCCTATCTGGATGCCATTATGAGCCAGCGTTTGGATACTGCTGCTACCGCCGCCGCTGATTATGCTGCATACAAGGGTACGCTTACTGATGAAGGATCGTTGCTGGCTGCTATCGAATATAACTGGCGTATCGAATTGTGGGGCGAAGGATACGGATTGCAAACATTCCGCCGCCTTACTCGCTCAAAGAAACTCGGTGACAACCACCTGCGTACCGACAAAGAAGTGCTCTATAGCACGCCGCGTATGTTCACCTTTGAGATTCCTCCTTCGGAATACACTTATAACCCCGCTTTCCGTGAGTCTTCAAAACCGACTCAGTTAATCAAGAAATAAATTAACTAACTAATTATTAACCCTTTAAAATTTTTATGTGTATGAAAAAAAGTCTTTTTTTAGTTGCTCTTGTTCTTGGAACCGTTCTCGTTGGTTGCAAGAAGGAAAAAGAAGTGGCAACGGATGTGGTTATCACCATCAATCCTGCCGAGTTGACACTCTCGCCTGAGTCCGAAGGCTATCGTCTCCAGGCTATCCAAAACCCCAATGCTGGCTTGGCTATCACTTGGGCTTCTTCGGATACCTCTATCGTTACCGTTAGCAGCAATGGTGTCGTTACTCCTACCGGACGTAAAGTCGGTGAAGTTACTATTACTGCTTCTAACGCGAATGCTAAGCAAAACGGTACTTGCAAAGTAACCGTTGACCTCTACAGCTCATATGCTCCGAATGACTACGGATTGTTTGGTAAGGAATTTGAGTATATTGCCGGTACGGATACTACCTTGGAACTCTCCGATGGTTTGTATAAATGCCAAAAGGCACTCATCAACCTCGGTATCTATGACCAGGGTATCATCAGCGGCGCAAGTGGCATGTCGGGTGCTGGCTATATGATATATCACCCTGTTTGCGTATATGTTATCGTTGAAGGTGATTATAAGGGATATTATGTAGGTAGCGCATTCGAGATTTCCGATCAGGTTACTGCTGCTGACATTCAGTCTGGTAAAGAGATTTATGTTATCCCCGCAGGTAAAATGCTTGATGTCAATGCATATGCTGCATACCTCATGCTCAATGAAGAACTCAACGAGCAGGAGACTGATCCGACTCAGGCACAATTGGATGAGTTGAACGGCTACTATGATGCTGCTATTGCTGGTTCTACTCTCTTTTATCTCAACTACGAAACCGGTGGCTCATCCCTTGACCTCGGTTTTGCCGGAAATAGTATTATGCAATCGTCTAAAGAAGATGGACTTCACTACAAGATCAATCTCCGTTGGTTCGAACGTGTAAATAACTACTATGGTCTGAAACTTAATGAGGCTGATGAACTCGTTCAACCGCTCGAAATGGTTTACGAAGATCGTTACTATGAGTATCTGGGCGAAAGCACCGACGATGCTGAAGTTCGTAGCTTCAAGAACGCAAAACTCCACAGCCCGAAGGAAATCCGTCCGTTGAGCCAGCTCCCCGCACGCATTCAATCATTGGTTGAGTTCCGCGCAAATAAATAATCTTACTTCGTAAAATTATTACCGCTAAGGTGCTGCAATGTTATCTGCAGCACCTTTTTTGTGTAAAAATGTAATTATTATTGGCTATTATTTGGCAATTTGAAATTATTTTTGTAATTTTGTGCGCTTTTTATCAAAACACGTATTAATAGCTTGCTTATGAAAAAGATATTTTTGGCACTCTGTGCAACGATTTGCTCCTGTAGCCTCTTTGCGGTCATTGCTTCACCCGAACCCTTTACCGTCACACAACCCGATGGCTCTGTGATTACTGTCCGGCTCAAGGGCGATGAGTTCCATAGTTTCTATACTCGGTTGGACGGAACGCCCATTCGCCGTGATGACAAGGGATTTTGGATCAAGGACGAATCGGTTCGCCTTGAGACGGACGCTGTACGCAAATCGCGCCATATTGCGCAGGCGACTAATATCGCAGCTACTTTCCCCTTGACCGGATCACCACGGACGATTGTTATCCTCGTTTCATTTAGTGATGTCCCCTTCCAGAAAACTAAGGAACAGTTCGACCTCATGCTTAACCAGTCTGGCTATAGTGACAATAAGGGGACTGGCTCTGCACGCGATTACTTTATCGCTTCATCGGATAGTATCTTCAGCCCCATCTTCGATGTCTATGGACCTTATACATTGTCTAATACGCAGGCGTTTTATGGCAAACACTCCGGCAGAAATAATGACTCCGATGTGCAGCTCATGATTAAGGAAGCATGTTCTTTGGCGGAGCAGTTTGATAATGTCAATTTCGCTGACTATGATACCAATAATGACGGGGTCGTTGATAATGTCTTCGTTTATTATGCCGGACATAATGAGGCGGAAGGAGGCGGTGAGGATTGTATCTGGCCGCACCGCAGTACTATCTCCGATGCCGGATTCAAACTCAATGGGAAAACTCTCGGCGACTATGCTACTACTTCCGAATTGAGGGCGGCGAAAGGCTCTGAAATGTGCGGAATCGGAACGTTCTGCCATGAGTTCGGACATGTACTCGGACACCCTGACTTCTATGATACCGAATATGACCACTATACCGTGGCGGACTGGGATATCATGTGTTCTGGCTCATACAACAATGAGGGACGCACACCACCTGTATATACTTCTTACGAGCGGTTTTACCTCGGTTGGCTCAAACCCGTCCAGCTCAATGTCGACGAACCCGGTAACTACTTCTTGGAGCCGCTCGAAACAAGCAACAAGGCTTATCTCTTAGCGGCATCTACACACAATCTGAATGGCTCAAGCCCCAATCCGCAGGAGTTCTTTATGCTCGAAAACCGACAGCATGTGGGCTGGGACGCACCTGAAGGCGCACTCCCGGGTGTTGGAATGCTCGTATGGCATATTGATTATAACGTGGCGGCGTGGCTGAACAATACTCCGAATAATGGTAAAACAATGCTCCGCATGCACCTCGAGGAAGCTAACGGTGTTAACTGGAAACGCCGCGGACAGGCTGACTCGGGAACGGCATCCGACCCTTATCCCGGAAAGGCGGATGTTCACCAGTTTAACGCGACTGCACATGACGGGACACCACTTCTCCAACCTGTCTTTAATATCAAGCAAATCGGGGAGCTGATATCCTTCGTCTATATCAACGATGGCGAAAATCGTTTGGCTTTCGAGGGCGACTTGGAGACATTCGTCACAACCATTGACAACCGTAAAATAGTTGACTGGAATCCGCAGATGGTTAAACTCGTCGGGCAGCACCTTATACCCAAGGATACCGTTATCCTTTCTGCCGGAGCGGATTATTATCTGTTTAGCGGCGAGCAAGCCCCCGCACGGACCTCATCCGACTGGCGGCATTCTATCGGCGTTCCCGTTGATGGCGATTCTGCCGTGAATGCAAATATCTTTGTTAGCTATGTGCCGTCTAAACAGAAATGTGATGTGTCCGGCACTACCATTACCGCTTCCGCATCCAATGCTATTGCTGCGGTCGCTGTCGAATCGCAGGCGCCAAGACCCGTCTATGTGACTACTCCTGTCTTTAAGAAAACAACGGACATCACACCATACTCCTTCCGCGTCAATTGGAAACCGGTTACGGACGCTGTCGAGTACTACCTCACCCTATATACTATGGAGTCCGGCGAATCTTCTGTCATGCAGGGATTCGAGAACTTCGATGACGCCGCTGCTATTGCCCAAGCCGGATGGTACACTAACTTCCTTGCTCTCACCGGATCCGCTAAGTCCGAGGGAGTCAAGGCTCTTTGGATGAAAAATACAGGTGATACGGTCATTTCTGAACAATATCCCGTCAATGCTGACAAAATCTCCTTCTGGTACAATGCACTCGGTACAAGCTCCGATGCTATCGGCATTCTAACGGTCGAAGGGTTTGATGGGAAAAAATGGGTCAAACTGCCGCAGGGTGTACTCAATATCAAAAGTAGTGACAAAAAGAAAACGGCTTCCTTTGACCTTGCCGGTGCCGGATATACACGCTTCCGCCTTTCATACGAGGCTCTGGACGGCAGCGGTATCGCTGTCGATGAGTTTACCGCATCATTCTCTACCAAACTGACTTATATCTACCGCAATAAGGACATCACCGTTGAGGCGGTTAGCGGCTCTGGATTTGTACCCTCTGACTACACCTATTATAATTTCAGTAACATGACGCCGAATATGGACTATTATGTCCGTATCCAGACTACGGATGGTACCAAAGGCTGTACGGAGCATATTACTGCCCAGTCAGACCCGATTAAGATTACCACGCTCAATGGCTATGACATCGATTCAAAGCACCTTACCGTTGTGCGCGATTCGATTAACTACAACCCGGCTCAACATGTCGTTTACTTGCCTGTGACCGACCTCGACCATACCTTGTATATCTTTGATACATCGGGACATCTGCGCATGGAACGCCGCGTTTATCCGGGTGAAAACGCCATCGCCTTGCCCAACGACATCTTCACTGTCGGAAATATCTATATCATCAAATATACAGAGAATAACAAACTCGTCCGTAAAGACAAGTGGACTAAGATCATCTACTGATTTCCTTGCCCCATCGTATATTTCTCTCATAACCCAAATCACTGTATCTCATAGCAGAACTCCCTGATAATCATAACACAAAGCGGCTTTCCGCCGCTTTGTTGTTACAATATCTCTTATGGTGGTTTGGACACCCCTTTTCGCCGAAATATTCAGTCTTCGTATCTTACTGATAATCAGTACCCCTTATCGCACTATTATTGCACTATTATTGCACTATTATCGCAGTATTTTTGCACTATTATTGTACTATTTTTGCACCATTCAGCCGCCGGATACGGCCAACTGACCGCTTCCTGCCTGCTTACCACGCCATAGAGGGGTTCGCGGCTTGGTTGTTGAGGTTTAATCCGAGGTTGGAACTGATTGAAAAACTGCTGCCCGCTACCACACTGCTGCTCTCAATCCGGCTAATCGTCGTTTGGGGCTGTATATAATCGCGTCTCATTCTCTTGCCTCCTTCCCGATGTACATGCCTTGCATATTATACCGTTTTTCTCCGCGAATAAGAATAATGCGCCCGTTTTCCAATCGCTTCCTGACTTCCGTCTTTGCCTGCTCCGTTTCGCAAAGGGTAGTTGCCTTATCCTCATTGTCAAACTGCGTATGCACCTTTTTCCATGCTGCCGTTTTGGCTTTTGCTCCGTTCAGCCGGAAGTATGCCCGTAATCCGTTTATCGTACCGCCCGCTGATGGGGACAAGGTATTATTACTGCCCATGAACAGCAGATCCTCGCTCTCGGCTAATTCTATCGGAGAGAAAACTCCGATAAACTCAACTTCTTCTTTTTGAACCCGCAAGGCGTTTTTGCTTATTGTTACATTTTGAAAGGTCGGATTGACAACCGTTGTTTTCGGTTGGATTAGATACGGTTTCCCTGCTTCCATCATATTGCATTTCAAGAATGTCAATGTCAACTCCTCATATGTTACATCCGCATTGCTCAATTCCTCTATGTCGCACCCTCCACCGAATACACGCTCCACTTCTTCTTCCGAAACAGCAAAGGGCAGGCAAATTGTATTATAACTCTCATGCCGTATCGTTCTTGTTACGGCTACATCTGCCATCAATCCGTTATAATCCGCCAGCATGCTTTCATTGTCATTGTCTTCTTTGACCTCTATAGGTGTAACTGTAAGATTCATCTGACCGAAGTAGGCATTGTCCTTATAATTCTCCTTCGCTGCCTCACTCAGAAAATGACAGTTAATATTACTCAAAGTCAAATTCTTAAACGCACTTATTGATACTTCTGTTGGTGCCGTTTCATTCGTAATATAAATATCTTTTAGTTATTTGCAGCCTTCGAAGGCACTGCTATAAAATATGCTTAACTGGGAAGGTAAATATATGGTTGTCAAATTGATACAACCATAAAAGGGTTGGTTGTTAGTCGTTGTTATTGAACATAAGGGGGCAAATTCAATTTTCGTTAATTTAGTGCATTCATAGAAGCATTGTCCACCAATTGCGTTGATGGAAGCTGGAATATAAACGGATGTAATCTTGTTATATTCCGAGAAAGCCGAACTGACAATTTTCACCACTTCATAACTCTTCCCGTCATGTTCTACTCTGCTCGGAATAATCAATTCCCCGCTCAAATTAACATTGTTTCCTTTAATCGAAACCGTTGTTTCACTTAGGATTGTGAACGTAAAGTCCCCCTCGTTAAAACTATTATCGGCTGCAACTACTCTTGTTAGTATGCAACCGAAGACAAATAATGTAAAAATCTTGTGTTTCATTATTACTACTATTTTAGAATTTGCATTTCGCATTGTCGGCAGTCAAAGTGCAACCGTAGGGTTGTACCGTTTGCTAACCGGATATATTTTGGCTCGTTTGTCAGCGGATTCTCTTTCCTACAATGCCCCATCTCATACAACAGACAATACCGGCATGTCATTAAAGCCTCATTCGCAACAGCCGGTGCTGCCTGCACCTCGATTTCGGGAATGGCTGTCTCAATGTCTTTTGCTTCCGCAAGGCTGGTCACGTCCCGTCGCCAGGCGTTCAGAACGGAAATGGGCAGGAACGGAATCACACTCCCCTTGTATTGGAAACTGTTTGCCTTGTATATGGAGTCCCCCAGTTTGGTCAGTTGCTCTTGCATGGTCGCCATCGCGCGCTCCGTATTGCTCGCCGCTGTATGCGCTGCCTCAAACTCTTTTGACCGTTCCGCCAGTTGCCTGTCCAACGGGCGGTAACACAAACGGTATCCCCGTTCGGTTTCTTCAAATATCACATCAACCGGCACGCGGCGGCTGGCATTGAGCGTTCGGATAAACGCACTGTCATGATTACGGCTTACGCGCTGACCCTCTATGCTCTTGTCTGTAATCGGGGTGTTCGTCAGCACTTCAATATCCCCCTTTGGCTGGACTTGTAACCCGTTCACGGAGAAACCGTATTCCCCGATACATAACCCGTCGCCGTTGTTTAATACTACATTTTCCTCTAAACGAAGCACTATATGCCGCGGGTCGCTTAGACGCACAACCGTACCCACTGTTTCCCCGGTCGATTTGGGAGTCTGCCAGTTGGCTAATGGGCGTGTACGACCGTGTAGAAAATAATCCGTTGCACCACGGTGAAAGGTCTTTGCCGGATTAGGGGTAAATGTTCGCGCTATCGGGATATTACTGTTTATAATGGCATCTAATTTGCTTCGATAATAAGCGGTGATGTTGGTCACATAGGCGGCATCCTTGAGTCGCCCCTCTATCTTGAACGTCGTTACACCCGCATCTATCAATTCCTTCAAATATGCTGATCGGTCAAGGTCTTGCAGGGACAGCAAATACCGCTGGTGAATCGCTTTCCCTTGCTCATCATGTATTTCTTTTCCTTCGCCGTCTAATAAATCATACCGCATTCGGCACATTTGTGCGCAGCAGCCGCGGTTGGCTGACCGCCCGAGCAGCTCCTCCGACATATAGCACCGCCCAGAATAGGAAACGCACAATGCGCCGTGGACAAATGCCTCCAATTCAATATCGGGGACGGATTCATGGATACTGCGTATCTCGCTGATGGACAGCTCCCGGGCTAATACTACTCGCTTGAACCCCATATCGCGTAATTGTGCCACATGTTCCGCCGTTCGGTTATCGCATTGCGTGGATGCATGAAGACGCAAGTCCGGCACATGCTTGAATAGCAGCGCGGCTAACTGCATGTCCTGAACAATTAGCGCGTCAATCCCGATGCCGTGCAGTTGGACTGCAAGGCGGAATGCTTCTTCTGTTTCGTCTGGGCGGAGTAGGGTGTTTAATGTAACTAATACCTTGACGCCGAATGCGTGTGCATAGACAACCAACTTGGCTATATCATCTAACGAATTGCCCGCTGCCTCGCGCGCGCCGAATCGGGGCGCACCGATATATACCGCGTCCGCACCGGCTTGTATGGCGGCTTGCGCAACTTCCAATGATTTTGCCGGTGCTAATATTTGCAGGGGACTCTCCAACGGTTTATGCTTTTCGTAATTGCTGGGAAATGGCATACATCACTATACCTGCGGTTACAGATACATTTAGCGAATGTTTGGTGCCGTATTGTTCTATTTCTATGCACCCGTCACAGACATCCACAACATCTTGTTGGACACCGAAAACCTCATGACCAAGCACCACCGCTGTCTTTGCTTGCGCCTTGCCCGATATACGCTTGTTCGCTTCCTCTATGCTTATGGATCCGTGCGCCTGCTCTACCGCGTAAACGGTATAACCCGCCTCATGCAACGCTTGAACGGCGTCTTTGGTATCGCTGTAATAGTGCCACTCCACCGTCTCTTCCGCACCCAGCGCGGTCTTGTGTATCTCGGCATTCGGCGGACAACAGCATATCCCGCATAAATAGATGCCTTCTAATCGGAATGCGTCCGCTGTACGGAATACGGCTCCCACATTATGTTGGGAACGGATATTGTCTAATACCACAACAAACGGCAACTTCTCTGCCTCGTGATATGCTTCCGCGCTAAGGCGGTTCATCTCCGGGATAGTTAGTTTTTTCATTTAATCACGATAATTCGAATGGAAGGGTTATTGTAACTTGTTCGCGGCTGACATCCACTATGAAATCCTCATGCAACGGCAGCAGTCGCCCGTCCGTCAGTTCGGCTAATATGTTTGCCGTCGTCTCATCTATGGAGCGGATAACACCCAATTCCCCTTGCTCGGTGTCTATGACCTTTGCGCCGGTAAGGTCTTGCCATGTTAGTAGTGACTCCGCATTTTCTGCCGCAACATCGCTGCGTAGCATATAGGCATCACAGCCGAGCAGTCGGGTCGCTGCAACCTCATTGTCCACTCCTTTTAGGCGGAAAATAAGATCCTCTGCTCCCTTTGTCTTCCAGTCTGTTACCCGGAATGGAACATATATCGCATTGATGTCCAAAAACACAAACTCCGCATCGGCATTTTCCCATAACTCGTTTTCCGCATGGCATTGCAATTCGCCGCTTTTGCCGTGCGTCCGTCGGATCGTTCCTATTTTTATCACATCTCTGTCAAGCATCTTAGTCTTTGATTGTTAACCGGGGATAGGAATATAAGGTGGTGTATTTGCGAAGTGCCTCTCTGCTGAACCCTTTGGTCGGTATGCCGTATCCGAACGACAAATCGTATTGCTCCCCGCATTGGGGACATACCGCAAAGCAGCCGTCCACTTCGCACGGGTGCAGTTGGCTTACACAATGGGGGCAGCATAAGTCGAATGCAGAGTAATTGTTATTGTTGTCCACATAGATAACTACTCCGGCAAAACCATAGTAATCCGTTCCTGTCAGCGGTAATGTCTGACCGTTGAAATGATACCCGTCCTTGTCTACAACCACGTATGCGCCGATATTTTCTCGTACAAAATGAACATACATCCCTGCGGCGGTATTGATGCTTAGTTGTACCGGACGGGTCGGAACGGAACTGCGAAACGTCGTGTTCTCACACGCCGTTAGTACTAACGCAACGACTATGGTCAATAACTGTTTGCCTTTCATGACTTTCTATTGTAACGCACGAAGATGAACGGTAAATATCAGGGTCGAGTAGGGCGGAATATAAGACGCCGTTCCTTCCGTTCCTTGTTCCTCGTCATCATAACCGAGATCATAAGGGATATATAACTCAATATCTCCGTGACAGTGTATTTTCTTCAGTCCCTCTGCAAATCCCTCAACCAGATTTCCGACACTGAACACCGATGTCCCCCCGTCAAATTGTACGCCGTTTATCAGCCGGCCTGTGTAATCGCAATACACCCGGCTGTCTGCCGACGGGCGTGCATCACTCGGATTGGGGTCTGCTATAATGCGGTACTGTAATCCGGTCGGAGACACTTGTACCCCGGGTTGGGTCTTGTTATGCTCCAGCCATAACTGGTTCTGCGCTTTCCAATCCATCCAGTCGTCTTTCTTGCATCCTGCCATGAGCATCAGGCACGGCAGAATAATCAGTATGTATTTCTTCATATTCATCTTTATTTTCAATTTGCTAACCATGGACTCGGGTCCAGTTTTTTGAAGTCTTTCCATATCTGGAAGAACAGCTCCGTCTTGTTGTCTTCTTCCGGGTCCGAATAAATCGTTCCTATTTTCTGCTTCGCGCTTACCTTGTCGCCTTGTTTGACGTTCAGCCTGCTCAATCCCGAATATACCGTCCTGTAATTGCCATGCTGTACAATGATGGTGTACGTGCCGCTGGACAGGAAGCACGATGTTACATCGCCTTCATACACGGCGCGCGCGGCGGCACCGGCGGTCGTCTGTAGGTAGATTCCCTTGTTGTCTATCGTTACATCCTTATATATAGGGTGTTGGTGCTTGCCGAATGTGCCGGAGATGAAACCTTTCTCTATCGGCCAGGGCAGTTTGCCTTTGTTCTGCTCGAAACCGCCTGCCACTAATTGCTGCTCTTTCGTCAGAGCTGTCTTCGATTGCGCTTGAGCCTGTTTCTCTATGGTTTCGCTGATTTTCTTGTTCAGTTCGTCAACTTTCTTTTGCTGTTTCTTTAATTGCGCGACTAAACTCTTCTCTTTCTTCTTTAGATCCTTTAGCATTTGCTGCTGTTTCCGCTCGTCGCGTGCCAGCGTCTCTTGTTCGCGTTTCTGCGTCTTCAGGGCTTTTTGTTTGTCCTGTTTATGCTCCATCAGCCGGTTGTTTTGTTGCTCTATCTCGCTCTTCACTCCCTCAATCCGGGCGGTTTGCTGGCGACGGTAACGGGCGAATTGTTGCATGTACCGCATGCGGCGCACTAACTGGTTAAAACTCTCTGATGATAGCAGAAACAATAAGGGAGACTGTTGCAGTTGCGCATAATGGGACTCGCGTACCATCCTTGCATAATCAGCCTTCAGTGCCGCCAAATCGCGCTCTAATGTGTCACGCTGCTTGCTCAAACCTGCCATCTCGTTATCCAATGTGGATATCTCCCTGTCAAGGCTCGATATCAGTTTCTTCTGCGTGGCGATGTTCTGGTTGAGCAACTGTAACTTGTTCACTGTCGCAGACTCGCTCTTCTTGGTCTGCTGTAGCATCTTGTTCGTTTGCTCGATCTGCTGTTTCAGTTCCCGTTGCTGTTTTTGAAGGGTCTTGACATTGTCCGCGGCTAATGTCACCGCGCAGAGTAGAAGTATATATGTCAGCAATCGTCTCATCGCATTAGTGTATTAAAATCAACTGCCTGATATCGGTCAAGCCGTTGGTGTTTTACATTGACTGCACCGTCATAGGTCACTGTGCCATAGCTCGCACTCAGTCGGATAGTATGTCCTTGGTAACTGTAACCGAGACTCACCGGCTCATTCGGCTGCACGCATTCACCCGCTGCAAAGGACTGTATATCTGCCCATTTCAGTGCGGGAAACACTGCCCCTTTCGCTTGGCTCAGTGCCAATTTCATATAGCGGCGGTTGGCTTTGTCTATGATGACCGCACTGTCGGGCGTCACCTCTATGCGTAGTAGTTCTATATTCATCACCGGCATCACAGATATGACGGACATGGAGTCCCTCACTGTCTGCATTTGGCATAGCACATTATAGGTCTGTTGGTCCAACTCCATAGTCAGCATCGTGTTGGTCACTTGTGCCGTATGCCATGTCCGGGCTGCTTCCTTGCCGCCCGCAAGGCGTTTTTGTGCGCCGCAACCGCTTAGCACCAACACTGCACATACCGTTATTCCGATAATCAACCTTCTCATCTGCCTGCCTCTATCGCTTTGATGTGTCCTGTAATCTCCTGTTTGCTCGCCTCGTCTTTCACATTCTCCAACGCTTTGCGAAGATAGAATAGTGCCAGCGTATCTTGACCTTGCAAATGCAGTATCCAACCGTATGTATCCAAATAGGTCGGATTATCCGGCTCTTCTTTGATCGTCATGGCACTCATCACCTCTGCACGCTTGATATCTCCGCCGTGGATGGCTAAGTTATAGGCGTAATTATTGAGAACATAACTGTTCTGCGGCACTAAATACAGCGACATCTCATAGGCCTCAAATGAACGCTCGATCTCTCCCGCGGCTTGCAATGAATCTCCCTCAAACGCCTTGATTAAACTGACATAATAAGTGCAGTATTGGCTCCGTTTCAGCATTCCGAAACCTTGTTCGTCCAACGGAAGTTGCGCCGCAATCCGCTTGCTTAGTTCAAACGCTTCCTCAAATCGCTCCGCACTGATATAGATGTCCGCCCGGAATAGTATGAAGTACAAGTTGTCCGGATCTTGCTCCAGGTATCGGTCTATTTCCGCCACGGCTTCTTTGGCTTTTCCCATTTGAACGTATATGCGGTAGCGGTTGACAGCACTGTTGCCGTTATACCCGGTTAGCTTGTCAACCTTGTCCTGCATCGACAACGCTTTCTTCCATTGCTTCTCATGCATGTATATCTGCATCAGATAATCCGCCACATCTGCATCCTTGGGCTTCAGCTTGGACACTTGCTCCACCGCCTTACGCGCTTTCTTCGTATTGGACGGCTCTTCCGTTCGCATCAGCGTCTCCACATAGTGTTCCCAACAATCCTCGGGGGCTAAACGGTACGCTTCTTCAAACAACGCCAATGCCTCTTTGTTCTTTCCTAACGCACTGTATATGACGCCCAAATTATCCTTCGTCAAACCGTCTTGCGGATTCAACTGTTCGCAGAAGTCTAACAAAATAAGTGCCTTGCTGTAATCTTGACTGTTGATGGCGTGCCGTGCCGCATAAAAGTAATACAGGAACTGTTCCTCCTGTTCTTGCGACATGCTTGGCTGCGATTTCTTCGCCGACATACCGCCGGAAATCATCATCAGGCCGCATAATATGTGTAATACTCTTCTCAACGCTTTGATATGACTCAATTACTGCCACTGTGTCCGAAACCGCCTTCTCCGCGCGCCGTCTCGTCCAATACTTCCACTTCTACTAATTCCGGCTGTTCGTGGCGGGCGATTACCATCTGGCATATCCGCTCACCGGGCGTTATCGTCTGTGCCTCGCCGGACAGGTTGATCAGTATGACACCTATCTCGCCGCGGTAATCCGAATCAATCGTTCCCGGCGTGTTCAGCACCGTCAGACCCCGTTTCAAAGCCAAACCGCTGCGAGGACGGATCTGCGCTTCATAACCAACCGGCAGAGATATATACAGCCCCGTCGGAATCAGTCTCCGTTCTAATGGCTGCAAGGTGACCGCTTCGCTTATGTTGCAACGGATATCCATCCCCGCTGCCTGTAAACTCTCATACTTTGGCAACGCATTATTGCTCTTGTTGATTATGTGTATCTTCATAGACTAAAATCGTTTCTCGACAAGCACTTTCAGCCCGTCGGCTATAATTTGTATATGTATGTCTTTCGGCATCTTCACCGGGTCACCGTCAATATGGAACGGAGTTTCCCCTTCGCGGTACAGCATGACATCCTTGGCTTTGATCGTGTCCATGAACAGACTGTTGTCTATGTTCTTCGTAAATAAACGCAGTGCCAGACCGGGCGCGCCTAATAACGCCGACGAACTCATCAGACATATATCCATCATCCCGTCCTGTACACTCGCTTTCGGTGCTATATAAGCGTCATTTCCCCATTGAGCCGCATTTGCAAAGGTGACCAAAAACGCCTTGTGCGAAATATCTATATCCTTACCCGTGATACGGTACATCTGGGATTTATACGAGAACAGGTCTTTTACAATCTTTTCTATATACGTCTTCAAACCCCGTTTCCCTGCTGTCGCAAACTGATATGCTATCTCCGCATCAAAACCCGTGCCGCAGGTCGTCACAAACAACCTCTCGTTCGCCAGACCGTAGTCACAACGGATGACCTCGCTATGGTTCAGTAACTTTAGTGCCTTCAAAGGCTGCATCGGGATGTGAAGATGCCGCGCAAAACCGTTGCCGCTTCCCATCGGGATAATAGCCAATGCCGTTTCGCTGTCACGCAAACCCTGAGCAACCTCGTTCACCGTTCCGTCGCCACCCACTGCCGCCACTGCGTCAAAACCCATCACCGCAAACTGACGCGACAACTCCGTCGCATGACCCGCATACTCTGTATAGACAATGTTCGGCAACCATTGGCTCCTGTCCAACTCCTTCTCTATCAGTTTCGGCAGCTTACGCTTCGCGTTCTGCTGTGTTCCCGATATCGGATTGATGATAAATGCGATGTTTTTCATATCTTGTTCTCTTTATTGCTTAGTGAAAGAATATATACCCCAACGCAATCGCTGCCACTATGCCGAAAAAGTCTGCTATCAAACCGCATACTACCGCATAGCGTGTGTCCTTGATATTAACACTCCCGAAATATACCGCAAGGATATAAAAGGTCGTGTCGGTCGAACCTTGGACTATGCTCACTAACCTCCCTACAAACGAATCGGCACCGTATTGCATCATCGCGTCAACCATCAGACCGCGCGCACCGCTGCCGCTTAACGGACGCATGAACGCTGTCGGCAATGCCGGAACAAAGTCCGTGTTCAAACCTATTGCACCGAAACATAACGCTAAACCGCGAACTAATAGGTCCATCGCACCGCTCGCACGGAACATACCCACTGCTACTAATATCGCTATCAGATACGGAATGATCCCTATCGCCGTCTTGAAGCCGTCTTTCGCTCCCTCAATGAAACTGTCATACACATTGATCTTCTTCACCATTCCCGCTACCACAAACCATACGATCACGCCTAACAGCAGCACCGCCGCTAATATTCCCGACCACTTGCTTACCGTCTCTTGCGGGAAAGACATCGCTGCCCAAATAACCAATCCTACAAATACCGTCAAACCGCCTATCGTTCCCAATATCACCTTGTCCCACAGCCTGATACGTTGGGCAATCGCTACGGACAGAAAGCCCGCCATCGCCGCAAAATACGTCGCTAACAGTATCGGTAGAAACACATCCGCAGGATTGGCGGCTCCCAACTGCGCACGGTATGTCATAATCGACACCGGCACCAACGTCAGACCGCTCGTTACTAACACGAGGAACATAATCATCGAATTCGACGCCTTGCTCTTGTCCTTGTTCGATTCCTGCATCTCACGCATCGCCTGCAAACCCAACGGTGTTGCCGCATTGTCTATACCCAACATCGTCGCCGACAGATTCATCAGCATCGAACCGAACGCCGGATGACCCTTCGGCAACTCCGGAAATATGCGCGTGAAAAATGGACTCACTATACGCGAAAAACGACCGATCACTCCGCCGTACTCGCCAATCTTCATGATGCCCATCCATAAGGACAATACCCCGGTCAGACCGATACTGATCTCAAAACCCGACTTTGCCGAACTGAACGTCGAATTCAGTATCTCCGTGAAAATATCAGACTGCCCGAATGCAAAAAACTGAACAATACCAACCAATACTGCTATCAGTATCAATCCTATCCAAATGTAATTTAATACCATATCAACTTTTAACTTTCATCTTTCCCCTCTCCAAACTCCCCTTCTGGGGCTGGGGGCTACTTTTCACTCCAATTCATGCCGCAAAAGTACAACTTTATTTTGACATATGCAAATAAAATCACCCTTTCCTCGTTTTTACACTCTTTTTCTCCTTTTTTACCCAAACTCTCAACCTCCAAACCTCCAACCCTCCAAACTTCATCCTCCCGTCCTCCTGCCATCCCGAAAATCAGTACGTCATCCCGTCAGTACGTCAGTACGAAAAATAATCACCATCCCGTCATCCCGAAAAATAATCACTATCCCGTCACTTTTTTATCCAAAACACCCCCTCTCTTTCCGACTTCTTCCCAAAGGTCGCCCAAAGGTCGCCCAAAGGTCGCCCAAAGGTGGACCATAAGTCAAGCATAAGTCCACCAAAGCTCACCCACAGGTCACAAGTAACGGATAAATAACCTGCGAATACTTTTCGAATACTTTACGAATACTCCTGTTTTCATATACACATTCGGCGCACAATACATGTTTCAGGCTTATCCTTCTCGGCTCTAAAACAAATGATTGCCGCAAAAAAACGCCCCTGATGCGCTTTTTTATTTGCAGATGTCACAAAAAAAGTGTACTTTTGTGCGTTTTTTTGAAAAATGAATGCTTGCTATCGCATAGGAACTTGGCTGCGACACCAATTTACCTCGTGGAATACCGGCGGAGAGGGGATTCATTCACCTTACCTCTTTCATCTCGTCAGGTATGTGATAAGTGACGACAACCGCTATTACTGCTGGGCGGAAATCGAAAACCGACGCGCCGCTATGCTTCGCGCACCCAAACTCCTCAATGTGCTTGATTACGGCTCCGGCGGAAACGGCTCCACACAGCAGCGGCTCGTCTCTCATATTGCCAAGACTTCGCTCCAAACTCCCGCAAACGCACGCATATTCTTCAGATTGGTTAATTTCCTTTCCCACGAAAAGGGTTCACCCCTCAATATCATCGAACTGGGGACGAACCTCGGCATTACTACCGCCTATTTGGCTTCACCTAACAGCCGAAATCGCGTCACTACATTCGAGGGTAGCCCCGAACTGGTTGATATGGCTCAACTCAACTGGAAAAAACTGGGAATCCGTAACATCCGCGTCGTCCTCGGAAATATTGACGATACCTTATATTCACACACGCGCGCGATGGAACATGCGATAATCGATGTCGCTTATATCGATGCCAACCACCGCTACGAGCCTACCGTCAATTACTTCGACGAGTTGGTAAAATTCGTCGAACCCAAGTCCGTCTTTATCTTGGACGACATTCACCATAACCCCGAAATGGAACGCGCATGGAATACCCTCAAAAATCGGCGCGAAGTAACCACTACTATGGATTTCTACCACTTCGGACTGCTCTTTTTTGAACCCCATTACTTGAAAAAACATTACATACTCCGCATATGAATATTTACACTAAAACAGGAGATAAAGGACAAACATCCTTGGCAAACGGAAAACGGGTCCCCAAAACCGATGCACGCATTGAGGCGTATGGCACATCGGACGAACTCAACAGCCTCATCGGATACCTCCGCGTTGTGGCTGATACCGAACAACTCAAGTGGATTCAGAACCGCCTGTTTGACTTGGGGGCGTGCC
Organism: Paludibacteraceae bacterium; assembly: GCA_905235225.1. Classification (GTDB taxonomy): domain Bacteria; phylum Bacteroidota; class Bacteroidia; order Bacteroidales; family Paludibacteraceae; genus Colicola. The sequence continues at coordinate 8,841 of CAJOKE010000013.1, read as the reverse complement.
TTGCCGGAGCAGAAATGCGCCTCAATCCTTCCGCAAACGAAAAACTCGAGGCTTGGATTGACGAAATGGCGGCTGTCGTGCCGCCCCTGCGCGCCTTTGTCCTGCCTGCCGGTAACGAAGCCGCTGCACGCGCACACCTCTGCCGCACCGTCACACGCCGGCTGGAGAGGAATATGCTCCTTGCACGTTCCCAATACACTGACCTCGACTGGCAGACCGAACTCGTATTCGTTAACCGGCTCAGTGATTACTTCTTCATGCTTGCAAGGTTCATTATGACACGGACAAATACACAGGAAGAACTCTGGGAAAAAGATTGATTTTTTAATACCAAATTCGCTTTTTGTAAAGTCAAAGTTGCACTAAAATGACAAAAAAATGAAAATAATGCAAAAAATGTTTGCATGTTTCAAGAAAAAACTGTAATTTTGCACGCTAATTTTAGATAGTATAGTCAAAATATAGTCTGTTGAACGTAAACTTTAAGGAAAATTATGTATTGGACATTGGAATTGGCATCGAAGATTGATGATGCACCTTGGCCTGCTACCAAGGACGAATTGCTTGATTATGCTAACCGTATAGGCGCCCCCATGGAGGTAATCGAAAACCTGCAGGAAATTGAGGATGAGGACGAAGTGTTTGAGAGCATTGAAGATATTTGGCCGGACTATCCGACCAAGGATGACTTCTTCTTTGATGAAGAAGAGTATTAAACTATAGTTGACTGAGAAGTGAGACGATATGTTGTTCTTTTATGTGCGTTAACTGGTTTCGCTGCTGCCGTTATGGCGCAGTTTGACCCGCAGATAGGACAATATATGTATATGCCGACTGCCTATAATCCTGCGGCGGCGGGAGAAGGCGACCTGATGAAAGTGGCGGGACTGCACCGTATGCAATACGTGAATATTACCAACGCACCCATGACCACCTATTTCAGTTTTAGTTCGCCTTTCGTTATAGGTAAAACAAAACATGGTGCGGGAATAAGGTTCATGAACGACCGGTACGGACTCTTTACCAATCAGGTCTTGCATGTCCAGTATGCCTATAGGCAAAGACTCGGAAAGGGATACCTTAGTGTCGGGGCTGACCTCGGTTTCGTCAATGTCGGATTCAAAGGCGATAGCGTGAACTTGGATCAGTTGTCCGCTTCCGATTACTTTGATGTCAATGATGAGGCGATTCCTAAAGGTAGTAAATCCGGTATGACCTTCGATATGGCTCTCGGATTATACTACACAACCGGAGTCTGGTGGGTCGGTGCCAGTTATAGCCACCTCTCCCAACCGCGCGTCGAGTGGGATGAATATACCGAAGTTCGGCTCAGAGGTACCTTATATGTGGCAGGCGGATACAACTTCCGACTCAAACACCACAAAGAATGGCAGCTCAAACCGTCGCTCATGATGATGACCGATTTCGCCTCATGGGACATTAATATGAGTCTCCTTTGTGAGTACAAAGACAAATATCGTTGGGGATTGGGATACAGAATCGCCGGAAGCGTCAATATCCTGCTCGGAATAGACATCGTTTCAGGACTGCAACTCGGATACTCCTGCGAGTTACCGCATAACAAACTCCTGCTCGAAAGTTTCGGTACTCACGAGATTTATCTGGCTTACGGATTTAATATCCTCAAACCCAAACGGACTAATAAGTACAAAAGCGTTAGATATTTATAAAAAAACTGTTATATGATGAAAATCACAAAAGTTTTAACCGTAGTGGTCATGACCGCCTTGTTTGCGGCTTGCAACAAACCCGCCGGCGAATTGGTGGGCGTTAGAAATAGCATCAAGTTTAAGGAGGCTAACCCCTATGGAATGGTCTTCGTGCGTAAAGGCTCCTTCATGATGGGTGCCAACACGCAGTCCGCCGTCTTTGAACAGCAGGACAACGTGTACATGGCTACCGTCGAGGCTTTCTGGATGGACGAAACGGAAATTACGAACAATGAGTACAAACAGTTCGTTAACTATGTAAAAGACTCAATCGCTCTTCATCTGTTGGTGGAAGCAGGTATGACAGACTATGCTATCCAACCAAAAGATGAGGACTTTGATGAGGAAAACTATCAACTCAACTGGAAAAAGAAAATTCCTTGGACCAGTAAGGAAGATGAAGAAGTCGAGGCACTCGAGCCGATGTATTTCCCCGGTACCAAAACAATCAATACCAATAACTTGACATACAGATATTGCTGGACCAACTATGACCAGGCTGTCTTGTCTGAAAACAAATTCGATGTCGCCCGCGGTTGCTACCCGCCTACCGCACTTGCACGTGTTGACACAGCGTGGATTGATGAAGAAGGCGGTATTCAGGAACGTACCATCGTCCGTCCTCTCCGTAGCCCGAAAGACCTCCTGACCAACAAGATTATCTGCGTCTATCCCGATACGATGGTTTGGGTGCGCGATTTCCAATATTCATATAACGACCCGTTGATGCAAAAGTATTTCTCGCATGACGGCTATCTCGAGTACCCCGTTGTCGGCGTTACTTGGGAGCAGGCTCACGCCTTCTGCCACTGGCGCACTAACTTCTTTAGAGGACATACCGGTGCCAATGCACAGGAATACCGCCTGCCTACCGAAGCCGAATGGGAATACGCTGCACGCGGCGGACGTAAAATGGCGATGTATCCGTGGGGCGGTAACTATGCACGTGATGCCAAAGGTTGCTTCTTCGCTAACTTCAAACCCTATCGCGGCGCGTATAACGATGATACCGGAACTACCACATGCCGCGTGGCGCAATACCGCCCGAATGACTTCGGTCTGTTCGATATGGCGGGTAACGTGGCTGAATGGACGGCATCCGCTTTCCAACCCGTCGCTAACACCAATGTGCATGACTTGAACCCTAACTACTGCTACATGGCACGTATCGACGACCCCGACATCCTTAAAAAGAAAGTCGTTAAAGGCGGTAGCTGGAAGGACATCAGTTACTATCTCCAATGCGGCGTTCGCGTGTACGAATACCAATATCAAAGCCGCCCCTATATAGGATTCCGTTGCGTTCGTTCCTATATCGGCGATTAATTGAACAGAAAATATTTATTAATAAACTCATAAAAACACTTTTGTATGGCAAAAAAAGAGTCTGGATTCATCCACTGGTATGAGTCGTATCAAGGAAAGAAAATTACCGGTATGGTTTATTCGATTGGTGCTTCAGTCGTTATTATCGGTGCGTTGTTCAAAATTATGCACTTTCCCGGTGCTGGTCCTGTGTTGATGACTGGTATGATTACCGAGGCATTCCTCTTTATGATCGGTTGCTTCGATAAACCGCACGTTGACTTCCATTGGGAGAATGTTTTCCCCCAGTTGATTGGTTACGGTGCTGAACCCGAATATCTTAAAGAAGTACAGGCACGTCCACGTCCGACTTTGTTAGGCGCAGGTGTCGAAAACGGACAAGCTCCTGAACAAGGTCAGAGCAACGGCGCAAAAAAAGCCAATGTTCCTGCTATCAGCGATGAGGACCTCGCTTCACTCAAAGCTGGAATTGACGGACTCGCTAAAACAGCCGTGCAACTCCAAGACCTTGGTAAAGTCGCTGCCGTTACTACCAAACTGGGTGAGAAAATGGAAGCGGCCAGCGAGGCTGCCGGAAAATTCGCTGCTTCATCTGATGCTGTTAGCAAGAAAAATGACGAACTCGCTAATGCGTATGCTACCGTTGTAACGGATATGAAGGGCGTGGTTGAAGGTACCAAAGCTTACCAGAAAAGCATTGACGCTGTCGGCGCAAAACTCGGCTCACTCAATTCCGTTTATGAGCTGCAACTCAATGTACTGCAAGCGCAAGTTGAGGCGTACAAAGCACAAACGGCTCACGTTAATGCGGCTACCGAAAGTGTTAAAGCCATGGCCGCTGATGCTCAAAAAGCACAAAACGCTGCCGCTGAAGTCGCTAAAAGCCAAAGCGAGTACGAAGCTTCTGCTAAAAAACTGGCACAACAGGTGGCTGAACTCAACAAAGTCTATGGTAACATGCTCAATGCTCTGGCATAAAACTGTTGCCTGACTAATTAAAATAACTCTAATTTCCTGAATATTAAAGTAATTTAGTCATGGGAGGAGCAAAAAACTGTCCGGAAACCCCGAGACAACGAATGATAGGAATGATGTACCTGGTACTCACCGCCATGCTGGCGTTGAATGTCAGTGCTGCCATCCTGAACGGCTACTTGCAGGTGGACGAAAGCTTGCATGCTACTATCTCGACTACCGAAAGTGGTAACCGACTGGAATACGACCGTTTTGCCAATGCCCTGAGCCAGAATAAAGAGAAAACACAGGAGTGGTACGACAAAGCAATGCGCGTCAAGGAAGAATCGGACAATCTGTACAACTATATCTCCGATTTCAAAGACGCTATTGTTCAGTTGGCTGATGGCTCAAAAGCTGTTAAAGCTGCTACCGTTCGGCAAATCGGTAAACGTGACGATACAAATGTACCTCACCAGTATGGTATCAATGAGGGACACGCTGCTGAACTCAAACAGCGCATTATCGCGTACCGCGAGTTCCTCAAAGATATTACTGATAGCGATGAGAGCGTTAGTGCCGACATCGACCATATGTTCGCAACTGACGAAGGTGTCAATGCGGAAGGTAAATCCATTTCTTGGGAGCAGACTATTTTCGAGGAAATGCCGGTCTGCGCGTCCATTACCGTCTTGACCAAAATCCAAAATGATATTCGTACCTATGAGGGCAAGGTCGTGCAGGTGCTTTATAGCAAAACCGACGCCAGCGATGTCCGCGTGAACAAAATGGGCGCGTATATTATCCCGTCATCTGAATACGTAATTCGTGGCAGTAAGTACCGCGCACAGATTATCCTTGCCGGTATTGACTCCACTAAATCTCCTGAATATTTCATCGAGGGACAGAAAATCAATGACCAGGGTATTTATGAAGTCATCGCTTCCGGAACAGGAGAAAAACGCTACAAAGGACAAATCGCTTACCAGCACCTCGGACAAACGGTTTATCTGCCTTTCGAAGGACGTTATACCGTTGGAGAACCTACTGCTACAATCTCCAATACCGACCTCAATATCATGTACCGCGGTTACAATAACCCGTTCAGTATTTCTGTTCCCGGTGTGCCGAGCGATAAACTGCAGGTACGCTGCCCGGGTGCTGCGATTTCCAAACAGAACGGATTGTGGGTTATCAAACCCGGTAATGGCGGTGGTGACAAAATGACCATTGAAGTTCTTGCCGAGATTGACGGAAAAACTGCTGTCATGGGATCACATGTGTACCGCGTAAAAAACTTGCCGAAACCGGACGCATATTTCGAAGTGAACGGACAACTCCAGGAAGATACCAAGATTGCCCGCTCTGCTTTGATCAATCCCTCTAATAAAATCGTGGCATCATACGGTGCCGATGGTCTTATTCAGGCTAAGTTTACTATTACCGGCTTCCAGGTTAAACTGCCTACAGGTGCTTCCTTCAATATCAAAGGTGATAAGTTGGATAATAAGTCGCTTGAGGCTATCAAAAAACTTAAACAGGGTAACATGGTGAATATCCAATACATCAAGGCGGTCGGACCTGATGGTAAGGAAATTCAATTGCGTGGTCTTCCTATTGAACTTAATTAAAATAATTTTATATGAGAAAAGTTTGTATTATAGCGTGCCTCGTCATCGGATGCTCCATGACTTTTGCGCAACATTATGTCAATCCTTTCTTCGATAAACAAGGATCAGCACGTATCTCTGTCGCGGAGTATTCACCCGCAAAGGATACTATTATCCAGACATTCCATCGAAATGAGGACGTTGTCTGGTCACGATATGTCTATCGCATTATTGATATGCGGATGAAGCAGAATTACCAGCTCTACTTCCCCGCTACACCCGATGATCCGGACTATCGCTCCTTGTTCCGTGTTATTCTGGACGCTATCGTTGACGGACTGCCACTATATGTCAAATCAAGTGATGTGGGAGATATTAAACCGTATTTCGATAATGATCCGATGCCGCGTGAAATGGTACCGCCTATCCTTAACACGGACAGGGACGGTTCTATGGGCGACGGTAATATCGCTACATCGGATTATATGTTGCTCAATTATGACTCGACAACCAATACGATGAGGTTCAATAACTACTCCTATGCCGGCTTCGTACGCAACCAATACAAATATCTTATTCAGGAAGTCGTTTTCTTCGACCGTCATACATCGCGTATGCACTCCAAAATTATTGGTATTGCACCACTGCAAGCCGATAATGTCAGCTACTATGACGATATGCCGGTTATGGATGCACTCTACGGACAAATTCTCTTCTGGATTGCATTTGATGAACTCAGACCGTATTTGGCTCAGCAATTTATCATTCCTTCGCAGAACGAAACAAAGCGCGTAACATTTGATGAGTTCTTCCAAAAAAGACTCTATTCAACTTATCTTGTCGGAGAAGGTAATATGTACAACAGAATGTTGCCCGACCAGAATTACCATTATTCCGAAAAAGATATTAAGCGCGAGCAGGCTCGCATAGAAGCCGAGTTGCTCGATTTCGAACAAGACCTCTGGGAATATTAATCGGATAGGGCAGGCGAATAACCTGCCCTTTTTCTCGTTTGACTATGAGTAAATCACACCGCTTCTTTAATATGTACTTGACTACCACCATCAGCGTGGCGATGGTCTTGTTCCTTATTGCTTTGGAGTGCGTTATGCTCCTTTCAGCGAATTCCCTGATTCATAATGTGAAGGAAAATACTACTGTCGATATTTTGCTCAAACAGGATGTTTCACAAGCGGATTGTCTGCGTATGGGGCAGATGCTTGAATCCGCCCCCTATTGCAAAGACTGCCGTTTCGTATCTGCTGAAGATGCGCTAAAGGAACATATCCGCTATCTCGGGGAAGATCCTTCCAAGTTCTTGGGCTATAATCCCTTGGCTGCATCCTATGAAATGCACCCGACGGCTCAATACGCCAATGCGGATAGTCTCGCAATCCTTGAGAACCGTCTTCTTACCCTGCCTTATGTCGATAAGGTCATGTACCAAAAGGACTTGCTGACCATGCTAAACCGCAATATCAATAAGTTATCGCTTGTTCTGATGGCAGTGGCGGCGATGTTGCTCTTGATATCATTTGTCCTGATCGGGAACACAATCCGGCTACAGATCTATTCCAAGCGTTTCCTTATTAATACAATGAGCTTGGTCGGTGCGACATCTTGGATGATTAAAGCACCCATCTTGCGTAAAAATATCGGTATCGGTTTGGTGGCTGCCATACTTGCCTTGGCTGTCATCGCTGCTGTTTTGTATTATGTGAGCAGACATTTCGGAGTATTGCTGTTTGCACTCACTTGGCAGAATATCGTTTTCGTATCCGGGGTTACTGTCTTAACAGGTGTTCTCATCACCCTGATTGCATCGCTCTTTGCTACAGGACGATATATCCGTATGGAAACCAACACCTTGTATGAAGTGTGATTTTCCTGTCTGTGCAATGACATCCTTTTTGTTGTTTTCTCGGTATAAAAACATTTTTTTACTGAAAAAATGCAGAAAAATTTGTGGGATTAAAAAAAAAGCAGTACTTTTGCAACCGCTTTTGAAAAACAGGGCATAATGATGCCGTGTAAAAGGTTTTCAAGAGTGGATTTTTGGCAAAGCCCAAATTACGAACTGCTTCTGATGAACGGAGAGATGGGTGAGTGGCTGAAACCAACAGTTTGCTAAACTGTCGTACGGGTAACTGTACCGGGGGTTCGAATCCCCCTTTCTCCGCAAAGAAGAACGATTTGTCTGTCTGAGTTTTCTCAACCAAGCAAATCGTTCTTTTTTCGTTGAATAGAATACCATCGACAGCCGTCATGCTATTCAAGGCGAACTCCCATTTTGCAAAAAAATATAGCCTCAAACACTATTTTTGCTAAAACCCTTGCACAGATTAGAAAAAAGCAGTAACTTTGCAGCCGAAAAGTTGCAAAGACGATGGAAATACAGCATTTATATAGTATTCAGGATATATCCAAACAATACATGACCGGCGACTTGCCTGTTTGGGTATTGTGTTCGGATACGCAGCAGTATATATGTAAGTACATGCGCCCGAATAATAGTAATTATGGAAAATAATCTTCAATACAGTATTATTTACGCAGATATCCGTCCTGAGATCAAAGAGCGGTTAAGTCTGGGCGTTTTGACAATAGAGCAAAACAAGGTGAAGGTGTACTATTCTCAAAAGAAACTGGGGATTGTCAAATTACTTTATACGCCTAAGGAGTATAAGGCTATTTCTTCTATAGTCCGCAAAGAGCTGCGAGAATTGGCATCAGTTGAAACGCTAAAGTATTTAACGCGCTATTCTAACAACTTAATCTCGTTTTCACCGATACAGAACATAGACAAATCGCAAGCCAACATCAACGGCGAGTGGTTATACAGAAATTACGTCTATAACGCAGCAACGGCGTAATATGCCCTCAGCGATGCCCTCAGCGAACAACGCCAACTGATGGAAAAAATAGAATACTCGTCCCTCTCCGAGCGGTGCTTTCGAGCACTCCGGGAAAGGAGAAAAACAAATATGAAACAAAATCCAGTTTATGGCAGACAAAATAGTAAATATACAAGCCTCAACACATGTAGAAAAGGACTTTCAGCAGGTGCATGATATTGTCGTTTTCCATCGTTCTGAAGTGGCTCGGAAAGTGAATACCGAGATGCTGCAAATGGCTTGGGAAATCGGACAATATATCTCCGCTCGTATCAAGTCTGCCGGTTGGGGAGCTAAGGTGGTAGATGAACTATCGGAATACCTGCA
>CAJOKE010000012.1 GCA_905235225.1 Paludibacteraceae bacterium | reverse complement strand
GGTCGCGCCGTTCTATGTGTTGCGCTGTTTCCTCACTGTGGTGACAGCTCGGGCGCAACACTCGGAGTGCGTTCCGTCGCACTCCTTCACGTAACCGTCCCGTATCCGTCCCGTAAGCGAGTCGTGTGAAATGGTTCTACATTAAGAAAAGTGCGACCAAATGCGATTTTATTTGCATATTCCATTTTTTTGTAGTACTTTTGCGCGATTTTAGCCTATCACGGAATCACAAAAGTCAAAATTGCAAAAAATAAAATGGTGTATATCTATTTTTTACTGATACGAATAGCGACATTGTTTGGTCACGCCAAGGCCCGCCAAATAGTTGCCGGCCAAGCAGCAGCCCTCAAGGAGTTGGAAAAAGAGAGCCTTCCGGCAAGCAGTGACAAGCAACGGATCTGGTTTCATGCCGCATCGGTTGGCGAGTTTGAACAAGCACGTCCTATCATAGAGCGTTTGCGTGCAGAACGAGGTGACCGTGTACAGATATTGGTAACCTTTTTTTCCCCTTCCGGCTATGAAATGCGCAAGAATTATGCGTTGGCGGACAAGGTGATGTATCTGCCTTTCGCAACCCGTCAGAATGCCAAGCGTTTTATCTCATTCTTCAAGCCGGAAACGGCAATCTTTGTGAAATATGAGTTCTGGCCCGCGTACCTGCGCACCCTGCATAAAGAAGGTATTCGCACGTATCTAATATCAGGCATTTTCCGTGACAAGCAGTTGTTTTTCCGCCCATGGGGAGGAGCATACAGACGTTTGCTGCAGTATTTTACGGAATTGTTCGTTCAGGACAAACACAGTGCCGAATTGCTGCATAGTATCGGAATAGACAATGTGACGGTAGCCGGTGACACCCGGTTTGACCGTGTATGGGCGGTTTGCAATACGGCGACATGGACAGATGCGGTGATAGAGTCTTTTCTTGGCATTCAGGAAGGCGAGCCGCGCCCGGCATATCGCGTAATAGTAGCCGGCAGCACATGGCATGAGGATGAACAGTTATTAGCCCGCTACGTGGAAGAACACGATGATGTAAAACTGATTATTGCACCACACGAAATTGATGCCAGCCGCCTGCACGATGTGTTCAATACATTTATCGGGCGCATGGTTCGTTACACAGAGGCTACACCGTTGAATGTCAAGCATGTACAAGTATTGGTGGTGGACACCATGGGCATGCTGTCCAAGATTTACCGATACGGGGATGCCGCCTATGTAGGCGGCGGATTCGGAGTCGGAATACACAACACCCTTGAACCAGCCGTATATGGAATACCCGTTCTGTTCGGTCCCAAATACACCCACTTCCGCGAAGCAGTCGGTTTGGTGAATGTAGGAGCAGGATTCCCCGTAAGACAATATGACGACTTTGCGCGGCAAATGGATACCGCATTGGACAATCATGTCCAATTAGGCGCGAAAGCCAAAGAATACATACAATCCGAGTTAGGAGCAACCGACAAAATTTATCATCGGCTATGAACAAACCAAATATACCCAAAGGAACACGTGATTTCGGTCCAATCGAAATGTCACGCAGGAATTATATTTTTTCCACCATCCGCAGCGTTTTTGCGCTCTACGGTTTTCAACAGATAGAAACGCCTTCGATGGAATTGATGTCCACATTGATGGGCAAGTACGGCGAGGAGGGGGACAAACTGCTGTTCCGCATTCAGAACAGCGGCGAGAAAGCCAATGAAGCCCCTGAAAAGGGTCTCCGTTATGACCTGACCGTCCCCTTTGCACGCTATATCGTGCAGCACAGGGATGAGATTCAGTTTCCGTTCCGCCGCTATCAAATCCAGCCAGTCTGGCGTGCAGACCGTCCGCAGAAAGGCCGCTACCGTGAATTTTACCAATGCGATGTCGATATAATCGGCACGGATTCGTTAGTGAGCGAGCTGGAGTTAGTGCAGATAGTCGAAGAAGTGTATCGCCGTTTCGGTATCCGCGTATGCCTGCACTTGAACAACCGCAAGATTCTTGCCGGAATAGCGGAATACATCGGTGCGCCGGACAAGATTGTGGATATAACCGTCGCCATTGACAAGATGGACAAAATCGGTCTGGACAATGTCAACAAGGAATTAGCCGAACGCGGTTTAAGTCAAGACGCCATCGGCAAACTACAGCCGATACTGAATCTTGGAGGCTCCAATACCGACAAACTGAACGCATTACGCACGATTCTTGCGTGCAGCGAAACCGGTCTGAGGGGAATAGGCGAAGCACAAGAACTGTTTGACAGAATAGCGGCTTCGAACTGCCAACTGTCCATTTGCCTTGATTTGACCCTTGCGCGAGGATTGAACTATTACACTGGCATGATTTTTGAAGTGAAAGCGTTAGATGTACAAATCGGCTCTATCACGGGCGGTGGCAGATATGATAATCTGACGGGCATATTCGGTTTGCCGAATGTGAGCGGTGTAGGTATTTCATTTGGTGCCGACCGCATATATGATGTACTGACAGAGTTGGATCTCTATCCCGCCACCATGCCGGAAGCAACACAGCTGCTGTTTGCCACCTTCGGCGATGAAGAGTTGAATTATGCGCTGACTTGGGCAAAGTCGCTTCGCCAAAAAGGTATCCGCGTAGAAGTCTATCCCGAACCTGCAAAGATGAAGAAACAGATGTCTTATGCGGACGCCAAAGCCATACCCTTTGTTGCCATCGTCGGCGGAAACGAGATGCAATCGGACACGGTCATGCTAAAAGACATGCAATCCGGCGAGCAAACCCAACTGACACTGAATCAATTATTCGATAAAATATTAACCAACTAAATCCAATTACATGAAATGTACCCTATTATCTATTTCAGCAATTTTAACTGCCGTCTCGTTATTGGCTGCTCCGCGTAGCATTGATGAGGCACAAGGGGTTGCCAAACGATTTATGACATCCGATGCCAACCGTCTAATGAAGATGTCAGCAAGTAACAGCACTCTTCAGCTTGCCTACACGGCACAGCACAATGAGCAACCCGCATTCTATGTATTCAACAACGGCTCCGGCAACGGATTTGTTGTAGTATCCGCGGATGACAATGCCCGTGACATCCTCGGCTATTCGGATAACGGCACTTTTGATTACAACGACATGCCCGAAAATATGCGGGTGTGGTTTCAACACTATGAAGAGGAAATAGCCTGGGCGGCAGCACACCCAAGATATGCCAAACTAAGCGGAGTGAAGAAAGCATACACTCCAGTAGCCCCTTTATTAGGCAATATTACCTGGGATCAAGGCAAGCCTTATAACAATGATTGCCCTATAGACCAAACGGACAAAACCCGCGCCTATACAGGTTGCGTGGCAACTGCTGCCGCACAGATTATGCGCTACTGGAAACATCCGCAGACCGGTACCGGCAGTCATACCGACAACTGGGACAATTCCGGCGACTATTCAGGCAATACAGGAAAAGGCAAAGGTTCAGAGTCTGCCAATTTCGGCGAAACAACCTACGATTGGGACAATATGTTAGAAAGCTATTCAGGCTCATCCTACACTACCGCACAAGCCAAAGCCGTATCCACACTGATGTACCATGTCGGTATTTCATGCGACATGATTTACGGTGGCGACAAGGTTGGCGGTTCAGGTGCCTTTACGTCAGACATGGCAAAAGCCCTCTACACCTATTTCAAGTATGACAAAGGGCTGCGTTATATTATGCGGGACAACATCGGCGGCACACAGTTCGAAAAACTCTTCCTTGCCGAACTGGCAGCCGGTCGCCCGATTTTGATGGGAGGTGCGACGAAGAACAACGAAGGACATGAATTCGTGTGCGACGGAGTGAATGCCGAAGGTTATTTCCATATTAACTGGGGTTGGGGCGGAATGAGCAACAACTACTTTGCCCTTTCTGCTCTGGATCCGGAAAAGCAAGGCGCAGGCGGTGCTGCATCAGGCAACGGATTTTCCGTACAAGTAGAAGCCATCATCGGAATCCAGCCCGACAAAGGTAATCCCTTAGGAGCTCCATCGGTGGACATTGAGCCGGATTCATATGGCAACTATGACTATAAATTCAACAAGACAGCCGCCCGCAAGAGTGAAACCATCTTGTTCCAAACAGAGCAGGCCTATAATAACGGTCCGGCAGATGTAACAGACGGGAAAATGGTGTTTGCAGTTTACAACACAGACTCCACACTCTACAACACTTTCGGAAACCGCTCATTCAATATGCCGGCTCTTACATCTGACTACCAGTCTATATCAATGTCTTCTTCATTCAACGGACTGCCTGCAGGCGATTATCTGTTAGCAATAGCTTTCCGCATGGATGATTCGCAAGACTGGACACCTATAGCAATCTACGGAAAAGGTGAATACCTGTCGCTGTATGCTACCGCCGACTCCATATATATAAGTGAGAAGCCCGCAGTCAAACCCGGCGGGGACGATTCACAAGGAGGCAACCTTGATGTGGATATTGCATGGGCGACCTATGATGCTTCGGAAAGAACCGCCCCGTGGACACTTGTTTTGACCAACGAGAGTACTTATGCTCCATGGATTCAGTGCCAATTCAAGAGCGGCTCCGCCAACAAAATTGCCGGTACATACAATGTAGCCAACATGCTTGCCATGTGGGCTGACTACTACTCTGAAGACTATATCGTTGCTGTTTCAGGAACGCTCAAATTAATATGCCTTTCCCCCGAAACGGACGAAGACTATGCCACCTACAGTGTAGAACTGAACTTTGTCGGCGAAGACAACAACACATACAGCGTTTCAGGCACCTTCGAAATATCGGCACAGGATACTAACCGAACAAGTATCGAATTGAAGGATGAGGCCGAAGCGCAAGCTGTTGAACAAACAGCCGGTACACAGAAGGAGCAAGTCATCAAAATGCTACGCAACGGTACACTGATTCTGGAAACAGAGAACGCCGTATTCAACATCAATGGCGCAAAAATACAATAACTATGGCAGATACACTCAAACAATTTGATGAAATAATTGCTCAATGCCGGCGTGTCTATGTTCTGAAAATGAAGGATTATGGTCCGTCGTGGCGGATTATGAGACCGCAAACGGTCAATGACCAACTATTTATCAAAGCCAAACGTATCCGTGAAATCGAGACTACCGGCGTTAACCTTGTAGGTGACTCAATTGACGGCGAACTGATGGCTATAATCAACTATTCCGTTATCGGACTTATTCAGTTGCGTAACGGATATGCTGACTCCGTGGATATGTCTGCCGAACATGCCACCGAACTATACGATGCCTATATCGCCGAAGCAAAAGACCTGCTTTGCAAGAAGAATCACGACTACGGCGAAGCATGGCGCGATATGTACGGCACATCGCTTACGGATATTATTCTGACCAAAATCAACCGCAACAAGGCTATTGCCGCCAACGGGAACAAGACATTGATATCCGAAGGCTGCGACGGCAACTATTTTGATATGCTCAACTACGCCGTCTTTTATCTGATCCAGCGGTCAGAAAAAAAGGCAGCGGCAACTATTCAATAAGTCATGAACAAGAAGATTCAGAACATTACCGCTTCAATAGCCCGAACACTATTAGGGTTGACATTTGTATTTTCGGGCATTGTCAAAGCAATCGATCCGCTTGGCACAACTTACAAAATAGAGGATTACCTCAAAGCGTTTGGCGGTTTCTTCACAGATTTGCTCCCGCTCGCCCAACCAGCCGCGTGGTGTCTTATTGCCGTTGAGTTTGTGTTAGGTGTATGCCTTTTGCTTAATATCCGAACCAATTGGACCGCATGGTTATCATTGGCGTTCTACTGCGTCATGACCCCGCTGACACTTTATATCGCGCTTAAGAATCCTGTTAGCGACTGCGGCTGTTTCGGGGATGCGATAGTTCTGACGAACTGGCAGACATTCTGGAAAAACATCATTCTCATCTCCCTGGTCATTGTGCTTCTTTGCACAAAAAAATCCTTACACCAGACATGGACAAACTGGATGGAAGCAGTTCTGGCAGGATGTTCGTTCGTATTGGTATTCTGCATGATGGGGTGGACAATACTGCACCTGCCTATTAAGGATTTCCGTCCTTACAAAATAGGAAACAACATCCCCGAATTGATGGAAATCCCCGATGATGCCGAACCTGATGTATATGAGATTTCCCTCATATATGAGAAAGATGGTGTTCAACAGACCTTTACGCTGCAAAATTATCCGAAAGGAGACAGCACATGGACTTTCGTTGACCAGAAGTCCAAACTTGTCAAGAAAGGATACGAACCCCCTATTCATGACTTTGAACTGCTTACCATGGATTTTGAAGACATCACCTATGATGTATTGGAGTCGGAAACACCGGTAACGCTCATCATTATGTATGACCTTGCCAAAGCCAACCGCAACCAACTGACAAAGGTGGTAAATCTATATCAAAATTGCCGACAACACGGAGAGATGTGCTATCTTGTAACCGGCTCCGGCGAAGATGATATTTTTGCCTTTGGTGCAGAACTCGGTTTTGACGAAGAGACCACAGAAAGTGCATTTGTCACCTGCGACCCCGTGACTCTGAAAACAATTGTTCGCGCAAATCCGGGCGTCATCACTATCCAAAACGGAATTATTACCGATAAATATAATCTTAAAAATAAATAAACATGAAAAAGATTCTTTTAAGTTTCATAACTATCTTTTTGTCCACAACGCTATTCGCTGCCACACGTACAGCAGAACAGGCAGCTGCCATTGCAGCACAATTCACCAATTCGCAACCTCAACTCAGCCGCCTGCACAAAGCACCGCGCACCGCTTCAAGCATGCGCCTTGCACACACTGCAAAACAAAACGGTTCCGAGACACCTGCGTTTTATATCTTTAACCAGGATGACAACAACGGTTTTGTCATTGTATCTGCAGATGACCGCACAGCAGATGATGTCCTTGCATACACCGAAAAGGGAACATTCAATAAAAACAATGTAAACCGTAACCTTCAGTTCTGGCTTAACCGCTATACTGATGAGATTACCGTTCTGCAAACCATTGATGATAGTGAGTTTGTAAAACCCGCCATAAAGAAAGCCACGCAGGCAACAGCCATAGCTCCTTTGCTTGTAAACAAAAACGGCGAGGCAATCACCTGGTATCAAGAATCACCATATAGTAACAAACTGCCCATGGACAAGTACGACAACACACGCTGCCTTACAGGCTGTGTTGCGACGGCTGCCGGTCAAATCCTATATAAATGGAGATACCCAGAAACAGGAACAGGTTCCAAGACCTATACTTGGAATAACCCATACAAAAGCAGCCAATCCGAAACACTGACAGCCAACTACGGTGAGACCACTTACGACTGGGATAATATGCTGCCCGCCTATGAGGGTGTAAATGCAACCACTGCCCAAAAGAATGCCGTTGCTACACTCATGCTTCACCTCGGAATAGCATGCGACATGATGTATGGTGGCGATAAAGCCGGAGGTTCAGGAGCATGGACAGATGACATGGCATATGGACTGAAAACGTATTTCAAATACCGTTTTTCAAAGTTCATCACTATGTACTCCAAAAACGGCTATAGGAATGCAAAGGGAACGGCAATTGCAGATGTTACAGCAGAATACAGTGTCTCTGTAACAGATTTCGTCAGTTACTACAACGCCGACCTCGAAGCCGGACGACCGATTTTGATGGGTGGTGAAGATACTGATGGCGGCGGACATGAATTTGTCTGCGATGGTCGTGACGCAAACGGAAAATTTCATATTAACTGGGGTTGGGAAGGTGATGGAAACTGTTATGTTGCACTAACCGCCCTCAAACCGACAGGAGCTTCGTATAATTTCTCAACGAACATTGATGCACTAATCGGCTTGGAGCCGGATGTTGACATTGATCCTGTTGCCGTTACCGGCGTTAGCGTTTCTCCGACCACGAAAACGATAGACAAGAAAGAAAAGGTACAACTCACAGCCACAGTTACTCCTGCTGATGCGACCAACAAACAAGTTAGTTGGACAAGTGATAACACTGCTGTTGCGACAGTCAGCAGTTCCGGATTGGTAACCGGTGTAGCACAAGGCACCGCTGTCATCACGGCAACCACAAAAGACGGTTCGTTTACTGCTTCAGCAACAATCACTGTCACCAATAACGAAGCAGCCGTCATTTCATGCGATCCGTATTCCTATACATTCGACGGAGTTTATTGGTCATCCACCAATTTAGGGGACTACTATTGGTATATATCCTATGGCGCAAATACGAGTACCGGGGTAGATTCAAATAATGGTGCGCAATATGGTTCTGCGAAAACACCTGCAAAATATGTTTATTTCGAAACTGATAATACTAAAGATTGTCTTTTGGATAACATCGTTGTCAATGCGTCAGTGGCAAAAGACGGTGACGGGACATTGGCTGTATTTATCGGTGAAACACAGATTGGCTCTACTCAATCGCTGTCAACGGATCCGATGGAATACACATTCACTAATACAGCAAAACTACAAGGCAAATTAGAGATTCAACTCAATAACACCATCAAAGCGATGTATATCAAATACATCAAAACGAACGTGACAGAAACACCCGTAACGCCTGTGTCAGTTACCGGCGTTACCGTTGACCCCGCTTCTGCGACCATCAAAGTGGGGCAAACAACAACTCTGACGGCAAATGTAAAGCCGCTCAGTGCAACCAATAAAAATGTTTCATGGTCCACGTCTGACGAGAAAGTGGCGACAGTTAATAATGAAGGTCTGGTAACAGGAGTAGCCGCCGGTAAAGCATTTATTACTGTAACTACCGAAGACAATAATTTCACCGATGTAGCCACTATAACAGTAACCGAGAACACCGTTCCTGATGACGATGTCAACGAAGCATTCGTTCACCTTACAGACATAGCCAAACTCTCTGCGGGTGACAAGATCCTGCTGGTATATGATGCCAAACCGGTAGCCGCAGGAGAGCTACTAAGTAAAAACGGTAATATATTCCTCACTACAGTTGATATCAATATCATTGACAACAAAGCATATGTTTTAGAGAATACCTATCCCGTAATAATGACTGTCGGTGGTGAAGCCGGTGCTTGGACATTCGCAAATGAAAACGGGGAGTTACTGGGTGCAACGGCAAAAAACAAACTGGGTTGGAATGTCGGTCATAGTACTTGGACAATCAGCATCGTCAGTGGTGATGCCACCATTACGAATGAGTCAGAAGATTTCGGTCGTTTCCTGTATAATGTACAATATCCGCGTTTCCTCAATTATGGTACATCAACATCTGTAGGCACAAACATGAAACTGCCACAGATATACTACAAAAAAGGAGGATCAACTCCCTCTGCTATTGATAATGTATCCCAAAAGCAGAAAGCCACAAAACGCATTATTAACGGGCAACTCGTTATTATCGTTGAAGACATACAATATAATGCACAAGGGCAACGAATAAACTAACATGAAGAAATCCCTGCTCGGCATATTAACTATTCTGACAACAATTAACCTGTTGGGTGCGACACGTTCGCCCGAACAGGCGGCTGAGTTGGCAGCATTGTTCACGAACGAGCAACCGCAACTGCGTAACCTGCATAAGACTCCACGTGCAGTTAATACTCTGCAACTCGTTTATACAGCCCAAAAGCAGAATAGCGATGAGGCGGCGTTTTATATTTTCAACCAAGCAGAAGACAAAGGGTATATTATAGTCTCTGCAGATGACCGCACAACAGATATCCTCGGGTATTGTGAACACGGTCATTTCGACACGGAGAAAATTAACCCGAATCTGCAATTCTGGTTGGATAACTATATCAAACAAATAAGCAACGTGCCGGAAGAGGTGGCATACAAAGCACCTTCCATCCGCCAAGCCGCACAAGTTGCTGCTATAAAACCGCTACTTGGCAACACAGCTTGGGCGCAGTCAACGCCATACAATAATATGTGTCCGATGGATCAGGTCAAGAAACTGCGTTGCCTTACCGGTTGTGTGGCTACTGCAGCTGCTCAAGTAATGCGTAAATGGAAGTGGCCAGAACAAGGCATCGGCTCATTTACCTATAACTGGAATGCCTGCACTACCGGTTATGACTCCAATTTCCAGTGTACAGGCACTCCTGTCCCCACCCCATTGACTGCCAACTTTGGTGAAACGACCTACGACTGGGCGAACATGTTGGACACCTATACAACCGGCAACTACACTTCTACACAGGCAAACGCCGTAGCACAACTGATGTACCATGTCGGCGTTGCCTGTGAAATGAACTACGCGAATGTGGGTTCTGGCGCATTTATAGATTATATGGCACACGGTCTGTATAACTGGCTCGGATACACCTTTGACAAGTTCATTACCACAAAATCCTATTATTTGGAATGGGGAAAATGGGACATGGAGCCGTTCAGTGATGTGCCATACGATGTAGAAGTGCCAATGGCAGACTTTACCAACTACTTCAATATAGACTTGGAAGCCGGACGTCCGATTATCATGGGTGGGGAAGGAAGTAACGGCGGACACGCTTTTGTCTGCGACGGTCGCGATGCCAACGGTCTTTTCCACATTAACTGGGGTTGGGCAGACAAAGCACCGCAAGACGGCTATTATGCCCTGTCAGCCCTAACCCTCAGCGGCATAACCTACTCATCCGATATAGATGCGATTGTAGGACTGCGCCCGGCAACGGAAGCACCGATACCCGTAACCGGCATCACGCTAAATCCGACTTCATTGCTTATTCGGATTAATGAAAAGGAACAACTGACTGCGACGGTTACTCCGGCAGACGCTTCCCGCAAAGAAATAACATGGTCATCCTCTAATACTGCTGTAGCTACTGTTTCCACAACAGGGATTGTACAAGGAATCAGTGAGGGAACAGCCATTATTACAGCAATTACTAAAGACGGTAATAAAAAAGCTACTTGTTCCGTAACTGTCAATGGTACAATGGAATACAACCCGTCTTTCGTTCTTCTGACCAATGCCGAAGACATGCAGGCTGGTGACGATATTATCATCGTTAGTTCTACACATAATAAAGCTGCCGGTGCTATGAACAGCAAGAACTTTCTCAAGGCTGTTGACATTACTATAACAGATAATGCTATAAATGTTCCAGAAGATACAAAACTGGAAGTATTTACCGTTGGCGGAGAAAGCGGAGTTTGGACATTCACGACTGCAGACAACAACACACTAAGTGCTGTCGGTGATGAGAAAGTCGCTTGGAATACAGGCAACAAGCAATGGTCGGTATCTGTAGCTAATAATAATGCCATCATCGCAAGCACAACTGACGCCTACGGACGAATACTATATACAGCTGGGGCACCACGGTTTACGGTCAAGACCGCCGAGATCACTTCAAGCATGGTTTTGCCGCAAATTTACATCCGTAAAAAAGGCAGCGTCCCCGCTTCGGTTACAGCAATGCAAACAGACACTAAGACAACCAAATGTCTGGAAAACGGACAACTCGTAATTATTAACAACGGCATACGATATAATGCCCTCGGACAACGAATATACTAAACAACTAATTAAAACAATATTTCTATGAGAACAAAAATGGTTGCAGGAAACTGGAAAATGAACAAAAACCTGCAAGAAGGCGTAGCTTTGGCTACCGAATTAAAAGAACAAGTTAAGAACCCCAAATGCGAAGTGGTTATCGGCACTCCGTTTATTCACCTCGCTACGGTTTGCGAATTACTCAAGGATTCGCCTATCAAAGTAGCTGCTGAGAACTGTGCAGACAAAGAAAAAGGAGCGTTCACCGGTGAAGTTAGTGCTGAAATGGTTGCTTCTACGGGTGCGCAATACTGCATTCTCGGTCACTCTGAGCGTCGGCAATACTACCACGAGACTCCCGAGATTTTGAAAGAAAAAGTACTGCTGGCTCTCGCAAACGGGCTGAAACCGATTTTCTGTATCGGAGAGGTGAAAGAAGAACGTGAAGCCAACATCCAAAACGAAGTGGTTAAATCGCAGTTGGACGGCTCAGTATTTAATCTCAGCGCAGAAGATTTCGGTAAAATCACTTTGGCATACGAACCCGTTTGGGCTATTGGTACAGGTCTGACAGCCACTCCTGAACAGGCACAACAGATGCACGCTTTCATCCGTAGCCTCGTTGCCGAAAAATACGGCAAACAAGTAGCTGAAGATACAACCATTCTCTATGGCGGCTCATGTAACGAAAAGAACGCTGCCGAACTATTTGCCAATCCGGATGTAGACGGCGGCCTAATCGGTGGTGCAAGTCTTGTTGCCGAGAAATTCATGGCTATCATCGCAGCACGTTGATAATCAATAATTATTTTATTTCATATGGCTTTAATTAAGACCATAAATCGGAACGGTGAAATACTGACCCCGCACATTGCTGATGGTGTTTTCCTCACGGAAAACGCCACAGTAGTGGGGGATGTCACTATCGGAGAAGGTTCATCGATTTGGTTTAACGCCGTTTTACGAGGTGATGTTAACACCATCATTATAGGCAAGCATTGCAACATTCAGGATGGTGCTGTGTTGCACACATTATACCAGAAATCAACCATTACATTGGGAGATTATGTGTCAGTTGGTCACAATGTAACCATTCATGGTGCAGATGTGGACGATTACGCTTTAATCGGAATGGGTGCAACCTTGCTTGATGGTGCGCATGTCGGCAAAGGGGCTATTGTGGCTGCCGGAGCCTTAGTTCTTAAAGGCACTCAAATAGGTCCATACGAAGTATGGGGAGGCGTTCCTGCCAAGTTCATCAAGAAAGCCGAGCCTGAACAGACCGCCGAAATTAACCGAAAAATTGCACACAACTACGCGATGTACGCAAGTTGGTATAACGAGAACGATAAACAATAATCAACTATGTATAAACGCATTTTACTCAAGTTATCCGGCGAAAGTCTGGCCGGCAAACAAGGACATGGTATAGATCCCGATCGGCTTAATGCTTATGCCGAACAAATCAAACAGATTGCCGACCGAGGGGTCGAAATCGGTATCGTAATCGGTGGCGGTAACATCTTCCGTGGGCTATCAGGTTCAAAACAAGGCTTTGACCGTGTGAAAGGAGACCAGATGGGACTCTTGGCAACCGTTATCAACTCCTTGGCTTTATCTTCCGCATTAGAGGCTATAGGGCAAAAAGTTCGCGTATTGACATCTGTCCGAATGGAGCCGATTGGCGATTTCTATAGTAAAGCCAAAGCTCTACGTCTAATGGCAAAAGGGAATGTAGTTATTCTTGCCGGAGGCACAGGACTACCCTATTTCACCACAGACACGGCTTCTGCTTTGCGAGCTATTGAAATAGAGGCAGATATTATGTTCAAAGGAACACGTGTGGACGGCATTTACACCGCCGACCCAGAAAAAGATCCAACCGCTACAAAGTTCGATTCCATTTCTTATGACGAGATTCTCAGTCGCGGATTAAAAATAATGGATCTGACTGCTATTACCCTTGTGTCGTGAGAACAAAATGCCTATTTATGTCTTCAACATGGATCAAGAGGGCAATTTGCTCAAAGTCATTGAAGGAAACAAAATTGGTACTTTAGTAAAACCCTAATATTAATAACCGAAAAAAATAACTACTATGCTTGAACCAAAACAAATCAAAAACGACGCCGAGGAACTAATGCAATCGGCTGTTATGTATTTGGATGACGCTTTGGCACATATTCGTGCCGGCAAAGCCTCCGTTCGTATTTTGGATCCGATTAAAGTGGAGTATTATGGTGCAATGACTCCGTTAACCAACGTCTCCACCATCACAACACCTGACGCGCGAACAATTCAGATTCAACCGTGGGAAAAGAATATGCTCTCCGTTATAGAGCGCGCATTGATCAATTCCAATATCGGATTGGCACCCAACAATAACGGAGAAGTAATTCGTCTTATTATTCCGCCGTTGACCGAGGAGCGTCGTCGTGACCTTGCCAAACAGTGCAAAGCAGAAGCCGAGAACGCCAAAGTAAGCATCCGTAATGCCCGCCGAGACGCAATTGATACGCTCAAAAAACAAATCAAAGAGGGCTTGCCGGAAGATGCAGAAAAAGACGCCGAGGACGAAGTACAGAAATTGCACGACAAATATATCCGGCAAATTGACGAGGTCTATGCCAAAAAGGAAAAAGAGATAATGACCGTATAGGTTGTAGTGTATAGTACCTTCCATAACATCAACCGTAGAGCCATAAGGTATTATGGCTCATTGTTGATTGTGTTATGTTTTTGTATTCCTGTACATGCCGAGCAACAAGGGTTTTGGAAAAAAATGTTCAACCTGCCTGCTATCGGTGTACCTATTATCACCCACTCTCCTGAAACAAAGTGGGGTTTCGGATTAGGAGTGCAAGGATACTTCAAATTACCTTTTTCCGATCGGACATCCATTATTTATGGTAATGGTTGCTACACACTGAACAAACAATTTTACTTCAATCTGGGCGGCACGTTGTATTTTGGGTCCATGGTTCATGCAAATACGCGGCGGTTACCGTAATTATCCCGATGTTTATTATCCTATCGGTAATACCATTGACGAGACACATCAAAACGGCACGAAATATATGTCCCGCCGTGCTTCAACTGCCATTCAGGCACAAATATACTTGCCTGCGCACTGGTCTTTTGGTCCTGCTTTCGATTTCGTTTGGGAACGAATAGACAAGTCCATAGATAATACCACCATTATGTGGGCATTAGGGGCAGTTGCTCAATACGACACCCGTGACACCCTGTACTATCCGCGCAAAGGGCTGTTTTTCAAAGCGTCCGTCATGCATTACGAACCGAAACTTGGCTCTTCTTTCCGGATGACATACATGAAAGTTGATCTTAGACATTTCATTTCCTTGCCGAAAGATATAATCTTCGCATGGCAATTTGACACCGAATGGGCATTATCGGATAACGTGGCTTCTATTCCGTTCATGTACCTGCCTACAATCGGCGGTCAGGATTTGGTACGTGGCGTTAGACGCAATATGTTTCGGGACAACGCCTCAATTGCCCTGCAAGCAGAATTTCGTTTCCCAATTTGGAAGTTTATTCGTTTTCATGCCTTTGCAGGAATAGGCGATGTCTATAACACCGACCACTGGAACTGGGCGACACCCAAAATCGGTTATGGTCTTGGCCTGCGCATCGGCATCAACGACGCACACATCAACATCCGTCTTGACGTTGCCCGCAGCAACATCTACAAGAATTGGAACACCTGGGAATCCTACGCCTTCTACCTCACCGCCACTGAAGCGTTCTGAAAAATCACAAAAAATAGCAACTAAATTTGCACAATTGCGATTTCTTTTGTAATTTTGCAGCCGTAAACGATAGAGATTCTCCAACATCACAATTTGTGATATTGAAAGGAAAAATTGCTACCATAAAAAATATCGTCCTGGCCATGACGAAAAAGCGAATCGTTGAGGCTGGCAACGTAAAAAAGCAGTTAGCGGAGAAGCGTCTCCGGACATAATAATATAGCGTAATAAGCCAAACTTGATTCTTCGAAAGCTTCGACAATTTTCAAGAATTATTTAATCATTCAAGTTACGGTTTATGCACGCTCACGTGATAGCGTGAGTTTTTGTGCGTAAATTTGAATGATTAAGGTAGTCGAAGACCTCGAAGAATCAAATGAAGCGAACGAAAGCCCGCGCTTTTTGTGTATGTATATACGTAGAAACTAAAATCAATACAATATGAAAAGGAGAATTGTTATTATCATGGTTGCCTTGTGCAGTATGATGTCTTGTAATGATGGTGTCTGGGATGCCATTCATGGTTTGGAGGACAAGTACAATGATTTGGACGGACGTTTGTCCAAGTTGGAAGAACTCTGCAAAGAGATGAACACGAACATTTCGGCTTTGCAGACGTTGGTCAGTGTGATGCTGAACAACGATTATATTGTCAGCATTGTACCGATTATGAAGGAAAATCAAGAAATCGGTTACACCATTACCTTCGCCATTCATGACCCGATAACCATTTACCACGGGCAAAACGGTCAGAACGGCAAAGACGGACAAGATGGGAAAGATGGTGAAAATGGTAAGGACGGGCAGGATGGAAAAGATGGCCAAAATGGTAAGGATGGTCAAGACGGAAAAGATGGAAATGACGGCGCTAAGGGTCAAGATGGCACAACTCCGATTATCGGTGTCGCGTTAGACTCATCCGACAACGCCTATTATTGGACGTTGAATGGAGATTGGCTTTTGGACGCTCAAGGTAACCGTATCCCGCTTACCAGCCGCGATGGAAAAGACGGCGAAAACGGAAAGGATGGAAAAGATGGTATTACTCCTCAGTTAAAGATAGAAGAAAATTACTGGTACGTTTCTACCGATAATGGTCAAACATGGACAAAACTCGGCAAGGCGGTAGGAGAAGATGGTAAAGATGGCGAAAAAGGCGAGAAAGGAGATTATTTCTTTGACGAGATAATTACTGATAGCCAATATGTTTATTTTGTATTACGTAATGGAACTATCTTAAAGGTACTACGAGCTCCTAAAGAGGAAAAAGTGCAAATAGTTGATGGTGCAATAATGGCTCCATTTTCGGTATCCGAGACTAAAATGGTCTATTTCTCCATGGGGAATCTACAGTATAGTAAAAATGGGACGCATCTATGTCTTGATGGAACAACAAAATCGGGAACTTGGAAATTTGCCGAAAGTCAAGCAGAAATATCAAATGATAGTCTTAAAATGACCTTCAAATGGGGGTCTTCAGGATATTCTGAGACCTCGGAAACACTGAAAGCAGACATTACTTCTACAAATTATGATTGGGGGACGTATAATGCAATAAGTAATGGAGAAAACATTCCCGGTAAATGGAGAGTTCTTACGAGAACAGAAATGAATTATTTATTGACCCAAAGAACAAATGCTAATAAGTTATATAAACGAGTTACTGTCAATGACCAATCGGGCTTATTAATACTCCCTGATGATTGGGTAGACAATATAGGAGAAATCCCGACAGAATTTTATACCGGTTATCAATTATATTGTAATAGCTTTGATAAAATAGAAGCATTAGGAGCTATATTTATATCTTCTATATGGTTGGGAACGTATAGTACAAGTTATTCCGAAGCAGTCGTTTTTGAAGTTACTTCTAATGGATATCAGTTTAACAATTATCAACAAACCAAGTTGTTTCGTATTCGTTTAGTAACAGATATTAAATAAGTACGATTTTTATGGAAGCAATAGTAGTTGTCAAATCGTTAGTTTTAGATATTTGTTCTAAAATATGTAATCCAATTTCTAAAAGGCTAGATAAATTGTTTACAAATAGGAAAGGAATTCTTGATATAGTTTGCACAGCATTGACATCTATAGAAACAATATCAAACATATCGAAAGAATCAGAATGCCAAAAGAAGAATTATATACTAAACACACATTACAAACAACTGGATGACAAGATTTGTACGATTATACATGAGAGTTGGTATAGGCTGCCTATTTTACCATGTAAACGGAAGAAATTAAAAGAGATTGCCCGTAGAATCCATATAATAAGGGATGGTATTCTCCATATTATTGTTGTAAAAGCAGCAGACGAGGAGGACATCAACCAGCAAAGGTATTTTGAGGAAAATCCAGAAGTTGAAGTTAAATATAATCGACAATACATACAAAAAATAGCATCAGAGATAGAAAAATATAAACCCTCCTTACATGAAATATTGAAAGTGCTTAAAGCTGAATATTTGATAGAATAATTCAAGGAGCCGTAGCCCCTTGAAAAAGTGATCTTTGACGTATTTAGAGAAAAATCAGTATAGGAATCCGATAATCCATAATGGCAACTTGTTGCCGAAAGGATAATCAATGTCGTCTGCCAACACATAAGAATCAGGCACTCCGGCAATTTGCTTGAAATCCTTACCCGGACCACCGACTTCAAAAGTATATTTGCCATCAACCTTGAAGTCACCTTTCTTTTTGCCGTATTCAACTTCATGTTCTACACCAAGTTGATTAACGGCAAACGTTTCACGCAACGTTCCTTCCTTAATGGGATGTGTCGCCAAAGCATATAGCATGTTGGTGTTCTCGATGTAAATCTTATCCGGCTTCTGCATCCGCTTGACGTTTAATAAATCGCTGTATAGCAGATTCAACAACTTGGCATCGTTCAGAAACTTAAGATATGATAAGACCGTAGGTCTTTGAAGCGCACTTTGTACCGACATTTTGGAAATATCCACCTCATATGGTTCACTGGCAGCCAGCATATTCATCAGTGCACGAATCTTACGTGTGTTTTCCAATTCCACCTTACAAATCCTCGGCAATTCTTCTTCAATGACATACCGCACAACATTATTAACCAATGCGTAGTACTCCACGGGATTGTTTTTGTAATATGGATAGTAGCCGTACCTTAAATACTTATCAAAGTAAGCCATGGGCTTGCACTTCTCATAGACTTGTCCGATGAACGAATGCAGATTCGCGAAATCCTCCAATGAGCAAGTAGGCAGATTTATACCTTCATAAAACAGAAGATACTCCCGAAAACTAAGCCCGGGTATATCATAATTCATACATCGTCGTGACAAATCCGCTTCTCCTTGAGTGAGGCTGAGCAATGAACTTCCGCTAATCACCACTTGCAAATCAGGATAATAATCATAAATCTCCTTTATCTCACGCCCCCAATTCATATATTTGTGTATTTCATCCAAGAAAAGGTGCTTTCCCCCCATACGATAGAATTGTTCTGCCAAATCCAAGATGGAATGGTCCACAAAGTAATTGGTATCTAACGAACAATATAGCACTGTCCGGTCGTTTTTCTCGTAGTGGTTTCGGATGTACTGCCGAATGATGGTAGATTTCCCCACACCTCGTGCGCCGCGAATAGCGATTAACTGTTGATCCCAATTGATTTTAGATGCACATTGCCGAACAATTTGCATTGGCGTCAAGCCCAATAATTGCTCTTGAAGTAGAAATAACCGTTGCATATAATAGTATTTTACGTATAGTATATTATACAAAATATTACAAATTTGTATAATGTAAAATACAAAAGAGTAAGTATTCTGTATAGCGTATTATACAAATTTGCTACAAAAGTAGAGTTTTTATTTGATATGACCAAATTTTTCTCTAAAAAAGTCAAAGAAAAATACGAATTTTGAAGAAAACAAACAAAATATACATGAAAAGATGTAAAATAATAGCGTTTTTAGTCTGTCTGACGGCATTACCAATCTCTGCGCAGCGGGTAACAAATATCCGCGCACAGCAGGAAGGACGGGAAATAGCCGTTTATTATGACCTGTCTGCGGATGCAAACGTAACGCTGCAAATCAAGATTGACGGCAAGAAAATCGACCCGCAAAGACTTTCCGGCGATTTGGGCAGAGGCGTGCCGTCCGGCGAACAGAAACGGATTGCGTGGCAGGTGTTGGACGAGAAAGACGGAAAGTTCAAAGCGCAGAATGTCGAGTTTTCCGTACAAGCCAATGCGCCGTGGCGGACGTTTGTATTAGCGGAAGCGGGTATTTCGCCGATGCCTTTCCAATACTCGGCAGGATTGATGGCGGGAGTCGTCTCGCGCGTAGGAGCGTATGTGAAAGCAGGGTCAAGTTGGCAATTTGCCGCCACGGACGGAACAATCCGGAAGGACGAAAACGGATGGTATGTGTCGCCGTTGGATGCGGCTTTGTCCGATGCAGAAATACCATATTACGTGAGCGGAAAGAGAAAAAAAATGCAGTGGCTGGTGGATGCGGGTGTGATGGTGCGGCTCGTCGAACCGGCAAAAACCATGTGGTATATCTATGCCGGAGGCGGTTACGGCGTGAGACGGCAACTATTGCAAACGCATGACGGCCAATGGCTTAACTATGCGCCGACAAGTTTTGAGGGAATAAGTGTGGATGCAGGATGTATGATGACGTACAAGCATTTGGCAGTGTCACTCGGTGCCAATACAATAGCTTTCAAATATGCGGAAATACAGGTCGGGATAGGATATGTGTTTAATTGATAATTGATATTTGGTAATTGGTAATTGATAATTGACATTTGATATTTGAGAAAATGAGAAAATGAGAAAACACCTTATATATTTATTGATACCATTGTTGGTGGCATGCGAGAAGGATGCGAATTGGCAACAGCAAGTTGTCGAACATCAACAAACCATCACAACCACCCGCCACAGCGCAAGTCTATCCGTGACGTTGGATGAGGCAAGTGCCGCCATTGTGCAAAGCATAGAGGTGGCATATGATTTGAAGGCGGATTTTTCCACGGCAAAAACCGTGGCAATGACCGCCAACAAAGGCATCTGGCAAGCACTACTGACCGGATTGGAAGAAAACCGGACGTATTTTGTGCGGTATAGCCTGTCGCCGGATTACCTGCCGCAATGGGAAACGGAGACTTTTATGACCGTCAATCCGCTTGTACCGTCTGTCCGTACATCGGCGGCAACGGAAATATCCGCCACTACGGCAGTATTGCATGGTGAAGCGTCCATCTATGACAACTACGAAATCACCGAGCGCGGATTCTACTACAGTTTGCTGCGGGACAATGATTTTGAACGCAAACAAGTGAAATGTGGCAACGGTGAAGGAGAGTTTTCCGCAACAATTGAGGCACTCCGTGCTGCGGCAACCTATTATTTTGTGGCATATGCAGTCAACAAGAACGGCATCGCATACGGTGATACACTTCAGTTTAACACGCTTAATCCCTACGAATAATGAAAAAGATTATTTTTATCCTTTGTGTGTTTCTGCCGTTTTGGGTAATGGCGCAGTTTCGGGCAAAAACACAGCCGATGGCATTTGACATGGACGCTTCCGCCATGCCGTCGAACATCAATTATGTAGCCCAATCCTTGCAGTTTGAAGATGCAAACGGTGATTATACCATCGGCGCAAACGAACAATGCGTTATTCGTTTTCAGGTCACGAACACGGATGACGGAGACGGTCACGGCTGCGAAGCAAGAATCAAATGCAGCGGTACGTCTGACGGAATTACCTGTCTGCCGGTGACATTGCCGCGAATCAACAAAGGCGATACCGTTATGGTGGAATTTCCGATTGTCACAAACCATTATACCAAAGACGGAACAGCCCATTTTGTGTTGGAGATTTATGAGCCGAACGGTCTTGGAACCGGCGAACTGACCATGGATATTTCCACGCATCAGTTTGTCGCACCCCGTGTCGAATTAGGTGATTATATCGTGCAAAGCGACAAGGAGAACCTGCAACGGAAAGAGAAATTTACATTACAAGTGCCGTTACAGAATCTGGCGCAAGGAATTGCGGAGAATGTGAATGTCACCATCAAATGTCCGTCTGGCGTAACTTTGCTGAGCAATAACACGTCTCTTGACATTCCGCGTCTGAAAGCAGGAGAAGGCGAAATAATCAGTTACGAAATGATTGCGACCGTCAATGCGCCGGATCTGTTGGATTTTGATATCGAGGTAGATGAGAAATACGGCAAATACGCCAAAGGCAAACATATCCAACTCCGTTTAGGTGAAAAGACCACCATTGCTTCAACCGTCCAATCCACGCGGGAAGGCGATGTGGAGATTCAACTGATTTCATTAGTTTCCGACGTGGACAGAGATATTCCGCAAACAGACCAAAAGAACCAAAATACCTTTGTAGTCATTATCGCCAACGAAAACTACCATCAAGTGGCAGCCGTGCCGTTTGCGTTGAATGACGGCAAGATTTTCCGCCAATACTGTGAACAAACGCTTGGAATTTCGCCAAAACATATCCGCGAATACCCGAACGCCACAGGAAACCAAATCAAATACAGTGTCAATCTGTTGCGTGAGAAAGTGGAGGAATATGACAATCCGAATATAATCTTCTACTACGCCGGACATGGTATTCCTGACGAGCAAAGCAAAACGGCCTATTTGTTGCCTGTGGACGGCATATTGAACGATTTGTCAACTTGCTATAAGTTGGATGACCTGTATTCCGCTTTGGGAGACCTGCCTGCCGGACAAATATCCGTGTTCATGGATGCCTGTTTCAGCGGAAGCAAGCGCGAGCAGGGAATGTTGGCGGCTGTCCGCGGCGTGGCATTGAAAGCCAAAGCCGGACAACCAAAGGGCAATATGGTGGTGTTCTCTGCCGCACAAGGCGATGAAACGGCTTATCCGTACAGCAGCAAGCAGCATGGTATGTTTACTTACTATTTGCTGAAGAAACTGCAAGAGACGAAAGGCGATGTCACTTTGCAGCAATTGGGCGATTACATCATTAAGGAAGTCCGGCGGCAATCCATTGAGGAGAACGACAAAAAACAAACTCCTTGCGTCACTCCCGCCTCTGCCGTAGCAGACATTTGGCAGAACTGGAAACTGAAGTAAGTTTATCCGGATTTTATGAAATTCAAACAAAATGGAGCGATTGTTGTTCCATTGTAGAGGTCTTGTATTACTCTTATATCAATGTAAGGACTATGTTAGGACTATGTAAGGACTTTGGCAGGGTAGTTTAAGGGTGCAGGGCATTATAAAATAAATCCAGATTGCAGCGTGCCCTTGTGTCCTTGCAAAAAATCGTGTAATTATTATGATTTACAGGCAGTTACAGCCGTGAGGGCAAGGACACAAGGGCACAGGCATTATATATTTATGCAAAAGTGTTTGCGTATATCAAAAAAAAGCAGTACTTTTGCAGCGATTATGGAGAATGGCTTAGTTATAAAATCCACCGGCAGTAATTATCTTGTATATTTTGATGGTGGTCAAACTATGGAGTGCCACATCAAGGGAAATTTCCGCATTCGCAGTATTCGCTCCACAAACCCGGTAGCGGTTGGTGACCGAGTTACGGTTAAGACACTGCAAGACGGCACAAACTGGATAACCGACATTGCAGACCGCAAAAACTACATTATCCGCCGCTCTACCAATTTGAGCAAAGAGAGCCATATATTAGCGGCAAACTTGGATCGGGTGGCATTGATTGTCACACTCTATCACCCAACGACTTCCACTACCTTTATTGACCGATTTTTAGCTACAGCTGAAGCTTATTGTGTGCCGGCGGTTCTCATTTTCAACAAAGTTGACCTGCTTACACCCGAACAGCAAAAAGAACTGGCAGACCTACGCGCATTGTATGAATCAATCGGTTACACCACCTATGCTATTTCCGCCTTGAATGACAAAACCGTCAATGACAAAATCATAAAGGGGGTCACATTGCTTGCCGGTAATTCAGGAGTCGGCAAATCGACCTTTCTCAATGCCCTTTTCGGGCGTGAAATGACCAGAACCGGTCATATTTCCGATGCACATGACAAAGGAATGCATACAACGACATTCTCCGAAATGTACCGATTCGGTGATAATTGGATTATAGACAGTCCCGGAATCAAAGGTTTTGGCGCAGTTCAAATGGAAAAAGAAGAAATATCCCACTATTTCCGTGAGATATTTCAAATTGGTAGAGAGTGCCGTTATGGCGATTGTCGGCACACAGGTGAACCGGGCTGCGCCGTTTATAATGCCGTGGTGGAAGGACGGATTGCCATATCCCGGTACGAAAGTTACCTCTCGTTGCTCGGCGATTGTGACGAGTCAAAATATCGCTAATGCAGCCTCTTCTTTTGCAGTCATCTGCGCTTTCGTTTCAGGCGTTTTGTCCCCTTGTCCCGTCAAATGCAGCACACCGTGAATAATTATTCGGCGTAGTTCATCTTCGAAACTTACACCCGCTACTATTGCATTTGATGCCACCGTTTCCAACGATATATATATGTCGCCGGAAATGCGGTTTGCCGTTGAGTAATCAAACGTAATCACATCCGTGTAGTAGTCGTGACCAAGAAACCGGCGGTTAACCTCTAATATACGCTCATCACTACAAAAGATATACGTGATATCCCCCGTGTCAAAACCGTATCCGGCTGCCACTTTGCGTATCCAACGCTCCACATGGCGGTAGTCCAATGCCGGAAGCGATACTATATCATTGACAAATTGAATCATCTATCGCTCAAACTGTTCTAAGGTGGCTGTCAATTCATCGAATGTACGCGCTTTGGCTGCGGAACGGACATCTGCGATCTGTTTGCTTACTGCAGCATCGTATGTTTCTTCCTCTACATCACGAATGACACCAAGGGCGACAGGCAATCCGTTCTCAGGACCCATTTGTATCAGTTTATGATGCAACGTATCATCCTGACAATGCGCATTATGCACCAACACACGCGAATCATCAGCTGCAACTACCATTAGCTTGATACCGTTTGTCTGTTCGTCAAAACTTAAAGCAAGACCTTTGTCTTTATCCTTTCCAAACAGCATTTTTTCACCATGACGCAGCACTATTGAATGTTCTGCACGGGTTTCACAATCTGCTATCCAAGAATGTGTCCCGTTATTGAAAATCACACAATTGACAAGGCATTCAATCACCGATGCGCCTTTATGTTCATGCGCCTTTACCATACAATCGACCGTTGTCGGCATATCAACATCCAATGTTCTGGCAAAGAACGTGCCGCGCGCACCGAGAACTAACTCTCCGGGAATAAATGGACGCTCAACCGTGCCGAAAGGAGAAGATTTGCTGACAAACCCTTTCGGTGAAGTCGGTGAATACTGTCCTTTCGTCAGCCCGTAAATCCGATTATTGAAAACGCAAATATTCAGATCCACATTGCGGCGAATCTCGTGGATAAAGTGGTTTCCTCCGATAGCCATACAATCGCCATCGCCGGACATCTGCCAAACACTTAATTCCGGATGAGAGGTCTTTACACCTGTGGCAACAGCTCCACCGCGACCATGAATCGTGTTAAAACCATAAGGGCTAAGATAATGCGGCATACGGGACGAACATCCTATTCCGCTGATAACGGCAATTTGATGAGGCGGAACACCTATTTGCGACATGGCTTTCTGTAATGCCATACAAATAGCATGGTCGCCACAGCCCGGACAAAAACGAACGTATTGATCTGATTTATATTGACTTGCTTCCATAACTTATCCTTTCACATAATTAACGATTCTTTCTACGGCAAATGGCTGTCCTTTGATTTCGTTATATTGCTCTAAATGAAGTCCTTCAAACTTCGAACGCAGATATGCGGCAAATTGTCCGGCATTTAGTTCGCAGACAATAATACGGCGATAGCGACGAAGGACATCCTCTGTATTCTTTGGCAGCGGATTGATGTAATTAAAATGCGCCAATGCACAATTCAATTCATCTGCAGAAGCGTGAAGGTGTCCTTCTGTACTTCCCCAGCCGACTAACAATGTGTCACTGTCCGCATTGCATTGTACTTGTAAATCAGGAATCCGATTGATAACCTGCTCCACTTTCGCCTGACGGGCAAGCACCATTTTTTCATGGTTGTCAGGATTGGTGGAAATCGTTCCTTTGTCAGCATCACGCTCTAATCCTATATTACGGTGTTCAAATCCCTCCATTCCGGGGAATGCCCAGTACCGAACTCCTCGTTCGTCACGTAATGCCGGATTAAAATGCCCTCTGAGTTCCTGCGGCACACTTTGCGGACTAATACCCGGCAGCTCCGCCAACTTGGGGATTCGCCATAGTGCTGTTCCATTTGCCAGATATGTATCTGTCAACAGGATGACGGGGGTCATATTTTCAAGTGCTATTTTGCAGGCTTCATAAGCAAATTGAAAACAATTAGCAGGATTGGATGCCGCAAGAACAACTGCCGGACATTCACCATTACGGCCATACAAAGCCTGCAAGAGGTCTGTCTGTTCCGTTTTGGTCGGTAATCCGGTACTGGGTCCACCGCGTTGCACATCAATAACAACTAACGGCAATTCCGCCATAACCGCCAGGCCGATGGCTTCGGATTTCAAGGACAAACCGGGTCCTGAAGTGGAAGTACATGCCAAGTCTCCGGCAAAAGACGCTCCTATAGCCGTACATACACCGGCAATTTCATCTTCTGCCTGGACAACCATCACACCCATGTCCTTACGGGCGGCAAGTTCGTGCATGATATCCGTTGCAGGTGTAATCGGATAAGACCCGAGGAATAATTGCTTGCCACACTTGTGTGCTGCAGCAATCAATCCCCATGCAGTGGCTTTATTACCGGAAATAGATGTATATTTTCCCTTGGGCAAAGCCGCTTTACGCACTATTGATTGTTCATTACTGACTATTATTTGATTAATGGCAAGGTTCTGCCCGTAATTGAAACCGTCTGTCAGCACTTTGACATTATTCGGTACTAACTGCGGCTTCTTGGCAAACTTCTGCTCCAAAAAATGAATGGCTTTGTCGATAGGTCTGTCAAACAACCAACATACAACACCAAGGGCAAACATGTTTCGGGATTTTAGAACAGACTTGTTATCCAGTCCGCTTTCCTTCAATGCTTCTTTGGTTAATGTTGTCAAGGCGACCGGCACTATGGTTACCGTTTCAGGAATTGCCAGTTCTGTAAACGGATTATCCGTCTTGTACTGCGCTTTCTCAAGATCCGTTTTGGTGAACGTGTCCGTGTCAACGATAATCACAGCGTGATTATGAAACAAATGGTTCTGCACACATACTTTAAGTGCCGCAGCATTCATTGCAACAATTACATCGGCCTTGTCACCCGGGGTGTAAACCCCTTGTCCTAAATTAACTTGAAATCCGCTTACACCGCCCAGTGTCCCTTGAGGCGCGCGAATCTCTGCCGGAAAATCAGGCAATGTCGAAATCTCATTACCCAAAATGGCTGACAGAGAGGAGAACATGTTTCCTGTAAGCTGCATTCCGTCACCGGAATCACCACAGAAACGTACTACTACATTTTTCATGGTTATATTATTTCATTTTGCTACATTTCGCGACAAAGATACAACAAAGTTTTTGACTTATAACTAGTCAAGTTTGAGAACTGCAAGAAACGCTTTTTGCGGAACTTCCACATTACCGATCTGCTTCATGCGTTTTTTGCCCCGTTTCTGTTTCTCCAATAGTTTGCGTTTCCGGCTCACATCACCACCGTAACACTTGGCAAGCACATCCTTACGCACTTGTTTAACCGTCTCACGCGCAATAATCTTGGCTCCGATAGCTGCCTGGATAGCAATATCAAACTGCTGGCGAGGTAACAACTCCTTCAGTTTCTCACACATGCGACGACCGAAATCGACAGCATTATCGCGATGTGTCAATGTTGACAAGGCGTCCACTTGCTCGCCATTGAGCAATATATCCAACTTCACCAGATTAGAAGGACGGAAACCGTTTTGGTGCCAGTCGAAGGAAGCGTAACCTTTGGATATTGACTTGAGTTTATCATAGAAGTCTATGACAATTTCCCCGAGCGGCATGTCAAACAGCAACTCCATGCGGTCACCCGATATATATTCCTGTTTGACGAGTTCACCGCGTTTACCGAGACAAAGCGTCATAATCGGACCTATATACGCAGAAGTTGTAATGACTGATGCACGAATATAAGGTTCTTCAATACGGTCAATTACAGTCAAATCCGGCATTCCGGCGGGGTTATGCACCTCTACCATCGTACCGTCCTTCAAATAGACATTATAACTAACGTTCGGCACAGTGGTGATAACATTCATATCGAACTCGCGGTCAAGCCGTTCCTGGATTATCTCCATGTGAAGCAATCCAAGGAAACCACAGCGGAAACCGAAGCCTAACGCCATCGAACTCTCCGGTTGGAAACTCAAGGAAGCATCATTGAGTTGTAACTTCTCCAACGATGCACGCAAATCCTCGTAGTCCTCGGCTTCAATGGGATAGACACCGGCAAAAACCATCGGTTTTGCCTCTTGGAAGCCTTCTATTGCCTTGTTACACGGTCGAGCCACATGCGTGATTGAATCACCGACCTTAACCTCGGTCGATGTCTTAATGCCGGAGATTATATACCCTACGTTTCCCGCCGAAATGGCTTTAGTGGGCAGCATATCCAGTTTAAGAACGCCCACCTCATCTGCATCATACTCCTTGCCGGTATTAAAGAAACGCACTCTGTCCCCGGACTGCAAGGTACCGTTAACGACCTTGAAGTACGCGATAATTCCCCTAAAAGGATTAAACACCGAGTCAAAGACAAGGCACTGCAGCGGCGCATCAGGATCTCCGACAGGTGCAGGAATACGCTCTATAATCGCGTCAAGAATAGCCTCTACGCCTTCGCCTGTCTTGGCGGAGCAGCGAAGTATTTCCTCGCGCTTGCAGCCTAACAAATCCACGATTTCGTCCTCGACCATTTCCGGCATAGCGGAATCCATGTCGCACTTGTTCATGACAGGAATAATCTCAAGGTCATGATCCAAAGCCATATATAGGTTGGATATTGTTTGTGCCTGTACGCCTTGCGTGGCATCCACAACCAGCAAAGCACCTTCACATGCTGTAATGGACCGGCTCACCTCATATGAAAAGTCCACATGCCCCGGAGTGTCAATCAGGTTAAGCGTAAAGCCCTTATAATTCATCTGAATAGCGTGAGATTTAATAGTAATCCCGCGCTCCTTCTCAAGATCCATGTCATCCAACACCTGATTCTCCATCTGCTTGACATCAACCGTGCCGGTCAACTCCAACATTCTGTCCGCCAAGGTACTTTTTCCGTGGTCAATATGCGCTATAATACAAAAATTACGGATTTTATCCATTTTTACTGAAATTTGCCGCAAAGGTAGAAAAAAATTTGGACATATACAAAAAAAGTTATATCTTTGCCGTGTATTTTTGTTAATAAACTCAAATCATGGAAACATTTATGATGCCCGCATGGGCGATGATTCCTTTCGGAATTATGCTGCTTGCAATTGCAATCGGTCCTATGATCGCTCCTGAGAAATGGGAGAGCAATTTGGTCAAGCTTATCGTTTCCGCCGTTTTAGGAACACCTGTCGCTATCTACATGATTGCAATGGGATTAGGTCATGAACTGGTGGACACTATTTTCTTTGATTACGTACCGTTTATCATTTTGTTGCTGGCATTGTTTGTTATTACCGGCGGCATTCACTTGCGCGGTGATATCAAGGCAAAGCCTTGGGTAAACACGCTGTTCCTTGCCATCGGCTTTGTACTTGCCAGTCTGATGGGTACGACCGGCGCAGCGATGCTGTTGATTCGTCCTGTTCTTTCAACTAACCAACAACGTAAACACAAGGTACATACGGTGCTGTTCTTTATCGCCTTGGTTGCCAACTGCGGCGGCTTGCTGACCCCGCTTGGTGATCCACCGTTATTTATGCTGTTCCTGCGCGGAGCAAGTTTCACGTGGTTTGCCCACATGTGGATGCCGTGGCTGTTTACGGGAGCTATTCTGCTGCTGCTCTACTTCCTTGTGGACACCTATTATTACAATAAGGAAGACAAAGCAGCCTTGGCTGCTGATGAAGAGCAGGTAGAACCATTGCGTCTGACCGGCACTATTAATTTTGTGTGGTTGTTAGGTGTCGTGGCATGCGTAGCCTTCCTTAACGCCGGAACTATTCCTGCAATGGGCGAAGAAGGTGCGAACATTTTCCTCAAGTACCTTCGCGAAATTGCATTATTAGTGCTGATGGTACTTAGTCTCGTTACGACTCCCAAGAAGGTGCGTTATGAGGATAACAAATACACATGGGTTCCGATTTTGGAAGTTGCAGCATTGTTTATCGGAATCTTCACAACGATGGCACCGGCATTGATTTTCCTGCGTGAGAACGCTGCATCTCTTGGTCTGAGTCACGTTTGGCAGTTCTACTACTCTACCGGTCTGCTGTCCTCGTTCCTGGATAACACACCGACTGCGGTGGCATTCCACTCTATGGCATGCGGTCTGCCCGAGGCTACGATGAATGCACTGGACACCGTTCGTGTTGCAGGTGTTCCCGAAATACTGTTGGAGGCGATTTCTATCGGTGCCGTATTCTTCGGAGCCATGACATACATCGGTAACGGACCTAACTTTATGGTTAAGGCAATTGCAGAGGAGAATAAGATTACTATGCCATCGTTCTTCGGTTACATGATCAAGTTCTCGCTGATTATACTCTTACCCGTTTATATCCTTGTGCAACTACTATTCCTATAATAATATGACATTATTTGACCAGATAAGCGAGGACATCAAGAAAGCGATGCTCGCCAAAGATAAAGTAGCGTTGGACGCGCTACGTGGAATCAAGAAAGAGTTTCTCGAAGCCAAAACGGCAAAAGGCGGTGACGGGGAGTTACATGATGACCGTGCGCTGCAGATACTGCAAAAACTTGTCAAGCAGCGTAAAGAGTCAGCGGAGATGTACAATGCCGCCAACCGTCCCGAGTTGGCGGAAGAAGAAATGGCGCAGTGCCGCGTGATTGAGCAATACCTGCCTGCCATGTTGAGCGAAGAGGAACTAACAAGTGCGCTGACGGCAATCATTGCACAAGTAGGTGCAGCCGGTCCGCAAGACATGGGAAAAGTAATGGGTGTAGCCACGAAGCAACTTGCCGGCAAGGCTGAAGGCAAAGCCATTAGTGCCAAAGTACGTGAGTTGTTGCAGAAATGACCCTCATAGATAATATTGTAGCATGGTATTCGGCGCATATGAACTATGCGTCGATTACCGCTTTAATGACAGTTGAGTCATCCTTTATTCCGTTTCCGAGCGAGGTTGTCATTCCCCCTGCGGTGTATGTAGCGGGTAACGAGGCAAGCAGTCTGTGTGCAACGGGCGTTTACCCGGTTGACGTACTCCTTATTGTACTGTTCGGCACATTAGGAGCCATGTTAGGCGCAATGATCAACTATGCTCTTTCTGTTTGGCTTGGAAGGCCGATTATATACAAGTTTGCAGACAGCAAACTCGGGCATTTATGCCTGCTCAGCAGCGAGAAAGTGAAGAAAGCCGAGGATTACTTTATCGAACGGGGAAAAGTCAGCACTTTTGTCGGGCGTTTCATTCCGGGAATACGCCAGCTTATCAGTATTCCTGCCGGACTGGCGCGGATGCACTTCGGTTACTTTCTGCTCTACACGTTTCTCGGAGCGTTTATCTGGAACTGCGTGCTTGCACTATTAGGCTACATTGCACACGGTCAGATGGATCTTATAAACAAATATAGCCACGAACTGAGCGTAGCTATACTTATTCTATTGGGAGCGGTCGTACTCTATTTTGTAGCGAAAGGCTTATTCAAGCGGTTCGCGAAAAAGGGCTGATTACTGTTTGAGCCACGCGGCAATTCTTTTGCGTTGCTCGACAGCCACAGCCAGGAGACATCCTATAATCCAACCGATTAACAAACCGTACAGACTCATTTTAATCCTGCCGTTAACAGCGACAGGATTAATTGTAAATCCGTCTTCTGCGACAACCGGAGCAGTGCAGAAAGTGAGGGAATAATCAAGGGCGTCATAGCGTCTGAATTCGCGGTAAATCTCATTGGGGAAAAGGACGATCTCCCGTTTGCCGAGTACAACGCCTTTCTGCCAGAGGGACGCTTGTGCCTGCTGGCCGGCTCCCTGTTCAAAATAGAAAGCGGATGTGAGACTGTCCAATTTCTCGACATGGTCTTTGGCGAACTGCACTTCACGCTGCAGCACAATGCGCTTATGTTCAAACGCCGCCTGCATTTGCGGATTGCTATTGAGATATGCTATTACGGCATTCCCGACGGTTTGCACATTATTCGGTCTCTTGGTATGGAAAGAGAGACAGAGTCTGTCCGGCATTTGGACACTGACCGTGTCCTCGGGTGAGGACTTCATGTGGTAGTCCACATAGTCCGCCACGGAATCACGGCGACAGTCAATGACCGGGTAAGTCACAAACTTCTCCACTCCGTATAACTGGTCAGCCGACAAGCCGAGGAGTGCATTAAGGTTTTGGGTGGCACTGATATACTCCGGCACGGCATATTGGATGTTTTTATAGACTTGTTTGGTCAATTCGACGGTCGGTCCGTTAAGCCATACAACCGCCTCGGCTTTATAAATACGGTTATTAAAGCGGGCATAGTAATTGGCAGCACCGAGTCCAATTAAAACCATCGGAATCACAATCCACCACATGCGGTAAGTGAGCCTGATCATCTTTGCCACGAAGTTACCACAGGCACAGACTGCGTTCCAAATGCCGCGGAAACATGCCCGGCAGAGTTCAAAAAAATTCATTTCTCGTTCCATAAAAACTTATTTATAGGCGTTGCCGCCGATTGATACTATTTACCTCTCATCCAAGGGAAGCGGCTTGTGCGTTCAGGCTTGACGGGTTCGGGTTTCTGCTCTGGTTCGTCTTCATCCTCAAATGTTATTTCTATCTCATCAGCACTCCGGGATTCGCCGTTTGTAGCGGTTTGAGAGTTTGAAGCGGTTTTGGTTTCGCCGTTCGAGGTTTTACCGGCATTGGTAACGACATTCGTGAGGTCTAATTGCGCAGGTTGTTCGTCCTCTTTGTGTTTATCGCTTCTGGCGAGGTCGCCGTAGTTGGATTCCATTGCGTCATCAACAGAGACACGGCCGGCTTCGTCCTGCAAAGACGGGATATCACTGACGGCATAGCCGGTGGCGATAATGGTCACACGGACAGCCTCTCCGAGCGAATCGTCAATAGAGATACCCCATTGCACTTCCACCTCATCACCTACTTCATCGACAAAGCGGTTAATCTGGTCGAACTCGTCCATGACAACGGCATGCTCCTTTGAGCAATAGAATTGCAGCAAAATACGTTTTGCCCCGTGTACATCGCTGGAGTTGGCAAGCGGTGACTTCAGCGCATTGTCTATGGCTGTCGTAATACGGTTGTCGCCGGAAGCCTGCCCTACATTCATAATCGCCACTTTACCGTTTTTGAGCGTGTTATAAACATCAGCGAAGTCTGTGTTGATGTATCCGGGAACGGTAATTATCTCGGCAATCGACTTGGCGGCGTTGCACACCACATCATCGGATTTATTGAAGGCGTTGAATGCGTCAAGATCCTTGTAAATCTGTTTGAGTTTCTCGTTATTGATAATGAGGATAGCGTCAACGTGTTCGGCGAGTTTGGCGACACCGGTCAAGGCTTTTCGGATTTTCTTTTTCCCCTCAAATGCAAACGGAATAGTGACGATGCCGACAGTGAGGATATCCATGTCTTGCGCCACTTCGGCGATTGTGGCACTGGCACCGGTTCCCGTGCCGCCGCCCATACCGGCGGTAATGAACAGCATTTTCGTGCCGTCGTCTAATGCCTCTTTGATTCTGTCACGGCTGTTTTCCGCGTACTCGTGTGCTTTCTCGGGGTCGCCGCCGGCTCCCAAACCGGGACCAAGCTGCAATTTAGCGGGTACGGATGATTTCTCCAGTACCTGTTTGTCGGTATTACAAACGAGAAAAGTCACTCCCCCGATTCCTTGACGGTACATATAGTTGACGGCATTACATCCGCCGCCACCGACGCCCATCACTTTGATAATGCTGTCGTCCAAAATATCGATTGGCAACGGCAGCAGGTTATTTTGTAACGTGTCCATAATTATTGTTCAGTAAACATTATTTCGGTTTGTGTTTTGAATTTCTCGAGCCATCCGGGTTCTTTGACGGGTTGGTTTTTGTGGTCATCACGATAGTCAGCACCCATAATGAGCGCACCAATGAGAGCGGTGTATTTCGGTTCGTAAAACTGCTCCTCGGTTGTGACATCCAACAGCCTGTCATGTGCGCCGAAGATGACGTGCATGGATGTTTTTTGCTGCAAGAATTCCGCCAACCCGTTAAGCATCGAGCCTCCGCCCGTGATATACAGTGTGGGAATACGCTCCTCGTATTCGCTGATCACTTCGAGCAGCGGCTTCAGAATCTCTTCCAACTTGAATGAGATAGTGTATGCTAATTCTTCGCTTGAGAGTTGCAACACTCCGCCGACCTCGGGAATGGCTGGAACCTTCATTTGCAGGTTTTTCCTGACCTGTGCGGCAGACGCATAGCCGTACTGGCACTTGAGTTTCTCCGCCAAAGCAAGACTTACGCCCTGCTGCTCGATAACCCGGGTAATGTGCAATCCCCCCTGCGGCACAACTTTGTTGAACAAATATTCGTTCCCCTTGAAGATGGAGAGAGTTGTCGTTTGCGCTCCGAAGTCAAGTACCGCACACCCGTCCTGGACTGCACCGTAACCGTCCTCGGCTGCGAAGACAGAGAGCAACGCTTCGGGGCGTACAAAAGCGCGCTCGATAGACT
This sequence comes from Paludibacteraceae bacterium, assembly GCA_905235225.1. Lineage (GTDB taxonomy): Bacteria > Bacteroidota > Bacteroidia > Bacteroidales > Paludibacteraceae > Colicola. Next base: position 23,183 of record CAJOKE010000012.1, on the reverse strand, counting down.
TGCCCGCCTGGTCGAAACTTTTCTGTACTTGCGTCTCCAATTCTTTTCGCCCGACAAATGCCACATAATGCGCTTCCACCCACAGTGCGCGCTGTTCGGGGCTTGGCTTTTCGTCCTGTTCGATGCCGTCAAGCACATAGAATGCCGGAACGAGTCCCAATACAGCGACTCCCGGGTTGCGTTCTTCGATTTTACGCTTGCACTCCTGCTCCATCTCATCAAGCAACCGTTGAGGTATTTCGCGCTTGTGGACCTGGTCGCGCTTGGCGAACACCTGCACCGTCTTCATTGACCGGCCGCCTAACAGAACGAATGCCGTAGGCAGGTCCGCTACCATCAGACGGTTCGACATCAAACGCAAAACCTCCACTATCATGAAACCCGCATTCGATGACTGCGTAACCACACCGCGGTCAACACAGGGGAACTTCGATGATTCTTCGACACCCAGTATATGCAGCATATCCGCACCCGTCCGCCGCGCTGCCATCGCACGAACACCGCTGCTACCTAATTCGATCGCTACCAACGGCAGGCTTTCCGTTGTCGTCTGTTGTTTCTTCTTTGACATATAATCAATTATTTCTCCCGACTATTTGACCATGAAAACGCAAATCTATCTCATCATATGTACGCCAACCGATTTGATCAAAAACGTTGTCATACAGTTTGCGCAGTTTGGCTAATTTGCGCTCAATCCCCTCCGGCTTGCCCAGAATGAGTCTCGTCCCGTCAGGCTGTTGTACAAGATAAACATAATTCGGGGTAACCACATGAATGCGGGCTATGCGGTCGTGCCAGTATTGGTCATTACCAACCATAATAGCGATGTCCGACAGCTCCTTGCACGCCAACCGCTCACCGATTGCACCCGTTGCGGTCAACACATCCGCAGTGACGGATTCGCGTACAGGCATTCGAAGACGGTCTGAATCAACAAAATACGTGTCATCCGCTGTCACGACCCGCAACACCGGGACACGCTGACATAGACGGATACACAATGCCCCCGAACTGAGCGTATAACACTCCGCTTCACGAACCATAGGGTGCGCAATAACGGCATCTTCAATACGCTGGACCGACATCGATACCAACGGCTTTCCCAAGGGGTAGATACCCTGCTTTTTCAGCATGGACACAATCTCCTTCTCGTCAACATATTGCCGCTCCTCCTTGTCCGTGATGAGGACTTTCACCGCATGGCAGACATTCCGCGTCATACGCCGCGAAGACCAAACCGCTACACCTGTCACGTAACCGACGACTAGTATCGCAAGCAGCGAAAGCAATAAATATTTGTTCGTACTATTCATTTATAACCCGCACTATGACGGTATCTGCACATTTTCGCGCAAAGGTACAACAAAAAATCGGAGTGTGCAAATAAATTATGCGATTTATGAACGATTTTTCTGAATATTCCGTAACTATTCTCCGAGTATTCAAAGGTTATTTACCTGTTCCTTATGACCTGTGGGTGAGCTTTGGGGGACTTATGCTTGACTTATGGTCCACCTTTGGGCGACCTTTGGGCGACCTTTGGGCGACCTTTGGGAAGAAGTCGGAAAGAGAGGGGGTATTTTGGAAAAGAAAAAAAGGGAAAAGTGGAAAGGGGTGAAGGGAAAAGTTAAGAGGCGAGAGGAGCTACTTTCGCAAAATCCTTCAAATGGCAAAAAAAAATGAATTTTATTTGCGCATTCGGATTTTTTGTCGTAACTTTGGGGGCAAATTTTAGGAAATAACACATAAATTCCACATAATATAACAATTTGTCGCGAATTAAGTCCAAACCTCACATAGTTGAGATTTGAATATTAGATATTAGAGACGAAAGAGAATTAAGCGGGGCGCGACGGCACAGGCAAAAGCGGAAAGAGGATTAAGCGGGGCGCGACGGCACAAAGGAAAACTATAATAATACTATCCCAATAAATTACTTTTATGAAAAAACACTACTTAGTTTTATTTATCTTATTAATCGGGATGTTCCTGTTTCCTGATATGGTATCGGGACAGGTTACAGGCAGCGTTGTGGATGGAGACGGCAAGCCGCTGATCGGCGTTATAGTCCAGAAAGCCGACGGAGCTACTTCGACTACAACAGATTTCGACGGGTATTTCGAACTCAATGTGGCGGAAGGGACCCCGTTGGAAGCAGCGTTCTTAGGTTACAAGAAAGTATCGGTCAACGCAAGCAGGAACATGCGTATCGTTCTGCTCAACAAGGGTGCGAAGCCCAAAAAGGAAAAGGCTGTGAGCGAGGACGCACCGCTGCCGTGGTCGATGTTTATCCTTGCGAACGGAATGACGGGTTTTCCGTTCAGTCCGGCAGTCGGAGCAACGGTAGGTATGGTTCGCAAGGGCGGTTGGTATATTAACTTTATGTCAGGTTTCGGTGGTCATTTTACACACAGCACAGAATCGGCATATGATGGTTGTATCAAAAGTAATGACAACTTGGCGGTTTGGTCATTACCGTTTTACACAGGCGAATATACGAAGCAGACCATGTCTCTGACCGTCGGCGGAGTAGCGCGATTAAGCAAAGCCCCTGTATATTTATATGCAGGCACGGGTTGGGCGTATAAGAGCGTGACGTTTGAGACCAACAGCGGTGACTGGGTTGCCTACACCACAGAATCATGGAACGATTGGTCTCCACGACATAGTTTAGCATTGGAAACAGGGGTAATGGCAAATATTAAAGGTTTTGCGTTGTCGGTAGGGTATGAAGTGATGTTAGGTTTCCATGAAACGGGGAATTTAGTGGTAGCGGCACATGAAATCAAGATCGGTATCGGCGGAATGTTTAACATTAAACGGGGGACACAGAAATGAAAAAGAACACATTATATATTTTTTTAGGTGTATTGATGCTGCTTTGCGGTTGTGAACAGATTCCGGAATTCAGGTTGCCGGAAGTCCGGACATTGGAAGCGAGCAAGGTAACCAAGAATTCAGTAGTGCTTAACGCCTATTTCAGTTGCGACACCAAAAGCGGTTTGTATGTCAAGCGAGTGTTTGAGTTCAGCAATTCGGAAGACAATCTGAACAGCAACCGCTATTATTTTGACAAAGAATGGACAGAGTTGGCAGGAGTGCATGAGAATACGGTAAGCATGGACGGTTTGCAGCCTTCGACGACTTATTATTTCCGCGCAGGATTGCTTCCGAGAAATGCCAGTTATTCCGCGCCCATATACGGAGAAACGCTGTCATTTACGACAGCTTCCAATCCGAAGCCGGAGGTAACGGTGACAACGGAAGAAGTAACGTCGGTAACATCGACGACGGCACGCACGAGCGGAACGTGTTCTGCAAAAAACACGACATTGAGCGAAATGGGAATACTGATTAGTACTTCCACACCTACGCCGACAATATCTAACAATGACGGTAAATCCAAGTTCACTAATTCGACTAATTTCCGAACATTCTGGTACGAACTGACTCCGAATAAAAAATATTATTTCCGTGCCTATGCAGTCGATAAAGACGGTAACGCCTACTATGGCGCCGTGAAGGAATTCACGACGAAGTCCGAGCCGGGCGGGTCACTGACCAAAGAGGACTTTGTCGGCACATACAATGTGACTGCCTTTTCGCCATGGGAAAGCAAGAATGTCAGTTGGAACGATGTCGAGATCATTCCTGATGCAGGTGACACGGTTATAGCAATCGGATGGAACGGTCGTGACGAGTTCCGTGCGGTAGGTATATTTGACAAAGGAATGCAGGTAGTCCGTTTTGAGAGCAGCTGGTACTACGAGAGTTTAAGCTTTGATGTTAACGGTTATACATGTGTAGCACTATTTACGCCGACCTACTATAATGCAACCGACCAAAAAGCGTACCGTATCGAGACCGGCGGCAAAGGGACAGTCGGTGAAATATGGCTTTCACAGACTTCAGCCAACAACTATTCGTTCGGTCCGTGTGACGGTGATTCCAACGAGGGCTATTATGCAAACGGTTTCATCTTTGACTACTACACGACATCCGACTGGGTACAGCACGGTAATTCAAATGTGTATATGAATGTTAAAATGGAGCGCACATCAAGCACAACGACCAAGAACAAGCCGGCACGCCAAGCGAGCTATCTGCCGGTGATACAAAACATAAAGCAACGATATGAAACACAGATTACTGACAACAGTTGCCGGGCTACTGCTGCTAAGTAGCCTGTTCGGTCAGTCGCGTGACCGGATTACCGAACTGAAGAAGATACCCCACGGTTGGGACAACCGCAATTTTGCGGTGTGCTGGTATAACGAGAAAGAGATACTGAACATCGGTTCGTACACGTTCTGCTCCCCGGGAACGGTGTTGGAAGTGCGTATGAGTCCGACGGGTACATCGTTTGCAGCATTGTACAGCAAGGGGAAGAACCGCGAGGTGTCCATCTATTCGTATATAGACGGCAAGCTGAAACATACGTTCCGCCTGCCGGACAGCCCGACTTCTTTAGCCTATACCGCGAACGCGCGACAACTATGTATCGGAGATGCGGGGCGGAACATCCGGGTATATAACATGGCAGACAACAGTCTGTTCAAGACGTTGCCGGTTGCCGTTGCACCCAAGAAGATTGCGCTCAGTTACAACGGTTATTTCATTGCGGTGTCTGACGAACAAATCGTGTATGTGCTTAATTTTGAGACAGGAAGGGTGCGCAAAGTGTTAGAAATGGAAAGCAGCGTCAATCATATAGCCTTCTCGCCCGACAACAACAAGATGGCGATACTGACCGAGCAGGGGCTGCTGCACATGTATGAAACCAAGACATTTACGGTAACAGAGACCTATAGTGAAATGCGCGACGCGCGCGAGTGTCTATTCCACCCCGAAGGCAAATACATCGCCATTATAACCGGCACAGACAAGATAGCGATTCTGAACATGAAGAAACCTACCGAGGACAGGCAATATATAAATGCGAGCGATGTAGGAATCCGCCATTTAGGCTATGCACGCACTGCCAGAGGGATAGTCAATTTAGTCTATAATGCAGGGGGAAAGATTATCTTCCACCCCATAGACGATCTGACGCCGGACTATCAGCATATGATCACCTTAGAAGTGGAAGAAAAGATGGATGAATGGCTCAAACAGATGCCCGGTGAGAGTCTGGAAGATTACCATCTTCGCGTCAACGAGGAAACCCGTGCATTGCAATATACGCAGTTTGAAAACGAAGTAGCGACAGCCATGGCAGGCGACCAAGTACAGCAGGCCGATGTATCGTTCGGCAATTACAATCAGGAGCAGAGCATGTTAGAGTTGAACTTTGACAATATGCCGCCGATATTCCTTGAGGTGCCGCAGGAAGACATTGCCGAATTCTCGAAGCCCGAGAAGCTGACCTTCGAGAACTCGGTATATGGTGTAACCGAGGACGACAAGTTTGAATTGCTATACACAGAGGTAACCAATACGGAAACCGGCAAGAAGTATGTATTTGACAATTTGGAGAAGCAATCGTTGGAATACTTGTCGTCAGGAGATGATTTTGTGCCGCTTGACCTTATCCAGCAATCATCGATGGAAGAAGTGAAGTTGCAAGAGATTCGTGAAGAGGTTGTGACGGCAGCCAAGGAGGCGTCGCTTATATCCGACCACACGCATATAGATGTCAAGACGAAAGTGGAAGCCTCAACCAATGCGGACGGCGAGAAGATAATGAACTATACGATTGAGTTTAACTACGATGTAGAGCAGGAGTTTTCGGCACAGGAAGATTTCGGTCCCGGGAAATACGTCATTTCGGAATCGGAATCAGCCCTTGCCATGCTGCGAATAGTCCAAAATGCGTTTGCGAACGAGTTCAAACAATATATTCAGCCCGGTAAGAAAGTCATTCTGAAGCTAACCGGCTCAGCGGACGCCGCGCCGGTGAACAAGAAAATACCGTACAAGGAAGGATACGGCTGGTTTATAGACGAGCCGGTGTATGACAAGGACGAACTGACCACGGTAACAGTAAACAGCGAGACGGGGATTACGTCGAATGAGCAGTTGGCGTTCCTGCGCGCTATGGGTGTGAAGGACTATGTGGAAAACAACATCAGTGAATTACGGAGCATGAAAACCGAATACGACACCTATATCAATGTGAGTAACGAACGCGGTGCCGAGTACCGCAGAATAGGAATCAAGTTTATATTTGTTGACGCTTTTTGATTATGAGAACATTTATCAGCCGTTATCTGTCGGCAGTGTGCCTACTGGTTTTATGCAGTATAAATTCATTATCGGGGCAGCAGAAAGATGCGTCCACCGTTTATGCGGAGTTTGCCCGCAACCTGTCGATTATCAAGTCATCGGACAGCACATCGCCGGAATACGCGGCAGCGTCGCAAGCGATGTTGCAGTTATTCCCGCAACTGCAATATCATGCCGCCAAATATTCGCAACAGGGACAGCATGCGAATGCGCTGACGTTCGCCAAGGCGTATGTGGACATGGCGATGATGCCGCAGTTTGAGGAGATGCATCTGGAGAAAAGCGAAGCGTATCCGTCAATGACGTATTTTGTCGGTGCGGGATACTATAACCGCAAGGACTATGCCACGGCAGCGACCTATTTGCAACGCTATATAGATATAGGTGCATCCAACAAGCGTGCAATCGTGTATCTGTTTTTAGCCAAATGCCATGAGAGTCTGAATAACCCTGATGCCCAAACGGCGACCTTGGAAGCGGGTTTGAATGAGTTCCCGACCAATCAGGATTTATTAGCGATGTCAATCAACATGCGTATATCAAAAGGCTGGTATGCAGAAGCGTTGCCGTATGTTGAGCGCGCATTGTCCGTCAAGCGCGGCGATGCGAAACTGATGGCATTGAAGGGGCAGTGTCTGGAAGGCTTGCAGCGTTATGAGGAAGCATCGGATGTATTCAGCCTGCTGACGGAGCAGCACAAGACATTGAACAACTACAAGCACTACGCCAATAATTTGTTTAACTGCGCCGTACAGTACTACCCGATTAACAAAAGTACAGGGCTGTCCTATTTTCAACGAGCCATCCCCGTACTCAAACAGGTCGTGTCCAATGATCCGACATCGGTAGCATACACTCATGCCTTAGCGATGGCGTATTTGTATACGGACCAATACGATCTGTTAGCACAAACGAATGCGCGGCTGCGTACCATGGGAGCAGAGGAAGTGTCATCCAATGTGGCGGCAGAGCCGCAGCTGTTAGCGTCTGACATGGTTCGTCCGGCTTCCCAACCGGCAAAAGCGCAGCCCACCCCACCAACCGCCGAACAAAAAACACCAACGAAGCCAAGCGCGGCAGGCACGACCGCCAATCCGACAGGGTTTAAGGCATTTGCACAGACATATATAGAAAAAGAGATACAAATCTGGCAGCAGAAAGACCCGTTTGAGACCATCGAAGAATACAAACAGCGCGTTACCGAGCATACACGAAACCAGAAAGTGGCAGAACTGATGGCTGCAGCCAAAAAAGAATATATCAGCCGGAATACCAAAAAAGTGCGCATCTCCGATTTCAAGCTACAGCCGTATGATGCGGAGAACCGCGTCTTTCTCATTAACTCGCCATACGGCGATTTGGTCTTGCCCGTTCCGCGCGAAAACAACGAGGCGCGCAATTTCGCCAACACATGGAAAGACACCCACGTTGAGAATGCGGAATTTGATATTGCGGGTGATGACATGGTAATCCGTACCATCGATTTTGTCACCCGGACAGGTAATGTCTATCACTATTCGGATCAGGACGAACGCAAATACTCGCAAGCCCAAATCGCAATGCAGTTCGACAAGATTGACTACAGCGGCTTGGGTACAGGGGGCGGCAAACGACAGAACGTACAGGTTGAAACAAACAATGTCACCGTCGGGATTTCCGATGTGGACATCAATATACCGACCACCAAGACCGTCAACGGCAAAACCTTCGCTTTCCTCATCGGAAACGAACACTACCAACAGATAGCTGCGGTACCGTTCGCACAACGCGATGCACGCATAATGAAAGAATACTGTGTCAAGACATTGGGAATCCCAGAAACCAATATACGTCTGTACGAAGACGCCACCTTCGGCAAAATGCTGTCGTGCGTGCGGGACATCAAAGCCATCGCCGATGCGTATAACGGAGATATAGACATCATCTTCTACTACGCCGGACACGGCGTTCCCGATGAAGCCAACAAATCCGCCTACCTCCTGCCGGTTGATGCCGACGGTTCACAAACCGAGACCTGCTACGGCGTCGGACGGCTATATTCGGAATTAGGACAGCTCGGCGCGCATTCGGTTATCGTGTTTATGGATGCCTGTTTCAGCGGGGCGCAACGCGGCGAAGGAATGTTAGCGTCCGCACGAGGCGTTGCGCTGAAAGCCAAACCCGATGCACCGCAAGGCAAAATGGTCACTCTGTCCGCCGCCACAGGCGATGAAACAGCCTTTCCCTACAAAGAACAGCAACATGGCATGTTCACCTATTATGTTCTGAAGGCGTTGCAGGAAAGCAAAGGCAGGATTACGCTCGGCGAACTGGCCGACTACGTCCAAACCCAAGTCAGACAACGTTCAGTCGTTATCAACAAGAAAAGCCAGACCCCCACGGTCAATGCTTCGGCTGAAGCACCCGACTGGCGAAAATGGAACTGGAAATAATACACCTTAAATATACTTGTTATGAAACATTCGCTTTACTGCATCTTTACTGCATTACTGGTCGGAATCATCTGTACTCCGTCCTCTGCAGAAACATATTCCGGCACCTGCGGAGAAAACCTGAATTGGACATTGGACACACAAACCGGCGTGTTGGACATAACCGGGACAGGTGATTTAGGTAACTACTCTTTGGATGGTCCCCCATGGTGGGAATACCATAATGACATTACAACTATTAAACTTCCCGGCACACTAACACACATAGGGGGAAGCGTATTTCATAGTTGCAAAATCTCAACAATAGATATTCCGGAATCAGTAACAACGATTGCAGAAGAAGCCTTTGCCTATACCCCGCTTACAACGTTACATATTCCTAAAGCCATTACAAAGATATATTGTGGTGCCTTTCGCGGTTGTACTTCATTGACTGCCATTACTTGTGACGCAACTACTCCACCGGTACTTGGTGAGTATTGTCAAAATATGAATGTACATGCGTTTGACAAAGTTGATTTTTCAATTCCGATTTATGTTCCTGCGGGTTCTGTTGCGGCATACAAAGCAGCAGAACAATGGAAAGACTTCACAAATATTCTTCCAATAGATGGCGAAGTTCAAACCAATGTCTATAGTGTTTGTGGTGATTTATGGGAGGCAGAAAGGCTTTGGAATGTGGAAGACACTTCAACTGATATGCATCTTGTTGATGGATTATATACTTATGTTTCTGATGATTTGACATTAGATGCAAAAACCTACTCTTATAAAGTAGTTGTAAATCACTCATGGGAAGAAGCATATCCTTCAGGTTCTGAAGCAAAAATTGAGATTTCAAAACATGGAGTTTATCAAATTACCTTCACTTTTGATCCAACAACAAAAGAAATCAATGAAGAAATAAAAGAAGTGGGGTCATCAACATCATCACGCGCCATCTATCTCAATACGGGAGGTTTCTGGTGGGGAAATAATGATAATTATTATATATATACATGGAAAGACGCAAACAATCCCGTAAATGTGAAAATGGAATATGTTGCCGATTACCTCTATCGGGCTTATATTGACAAAGATTGCACCAACGCATATTTCTATTATTTATCTGCCGATGACACATTTACAACAATTGATGACGTATGGGCAGGCAATAAGGCTCTAACAACTATACCGATAGATAAAGACATTTATACAATCACCTCGTCTTGGATGGGGGTGTGGTCTGCTGTAGAATTTGGAGAGTGGTCTAATTACGACGCTGCCATATCGTCAGTTAGTTTTGCATATGGTCAAACCGGAGAGGTTGAGTATGCCGTAAAACGCGATAGCACATTAGAAATTACAGGTTCAGGGGCTATGGAACACTACGCAACACATCAAATTAGCGAGGACCCGACATTTCAAGATCCAAGGTGGTATTGGTCACCGTGGTATTGTTGGGAATATGTGATTAAATCTATATCTTTACCGGAAGGGTTAACAACAATCGGGGCTTACGCATTTGAGTACACTCCTGATGTGACAAGTGTCACTATACCAAGTACGGTTCGCATTATTGGTAGTGGTGCGTTTAATGCCCAGAACTTTAGATCCATCATATGTAAAGCCGTTACCCCACCAACGATTGCCGCACGCACAGCCAACGAAGAATACAAGCACTTCTTCCAGAATATAGATTTCTCTATTCCACTTTTTGTACCTGACGCTTCAGTAAGTGCTTATCAAAAGGCAGAGTATTGGAAGGACTTCACAAATATTACTCCATTAAGCACTATTCCCGATGATGAGGACGATAATGACAATTATGATGCAGATGCGGAGCGAAGCAAGGCGGTTATGCCGGAAGCCATTGACCTCGGACTGCCAAGCGGGATGAGATGGTCAAACATGAATCTCGGAGCCACTCTACCCGATGACTATGGCAAACTGTATCAATGGGGCTGTGTCACCCCCGTAACCAGAGAAGGATGGGACATTTATTGCCACGGAACGGAAAATCAACTCACAAAATACTGCACGAACAGTAACTACGGACTCGTGGATAATCTTACAACCCTTGAGCCGGAAGATGATGCGGCAGTCCAAGGTTGGGGAAACGGTTGGCGTATGCCGACCAAAGAAGAAGCACAGGAACTATGGGACAACTGCACCAAGACAAAAGAAGAAAGGAACGGTGTGGCAGGGTATGTCTTTACAGGACCTAACGGAAACAGTATATTTCTGCCAATGGTAGGCTGGTTAGATGAAAACGGAGAACCACAAGAACGGAATACCGGTGGCCGCTACTGGACATCCTCATTGTGGGATTCATATAACAATGGTGCATATGGTATAGGTATAGCAGAAGGTGATATTTTGTCGTCCGGCGTTCTTCCCGGAATGACGAACAGGTACTATTGCCGCGCTATCCGCGGTGTTCTCCCCGCACGTACTTGCCATGTAAACACGGAGTTTAATGTCAGTTTGGATGAAGGAAACACCTTTACCTACTCCGGCATCACCGTTACACCCAAAGCAGGACAGCACGATTACTCCGTTACATTGCTTTCCGCTGCCGGATGTGACTCAACCGTGACGTGGCATGTAACAGTCAAACCATCCGCTACCATTGAGCAATACACCATAAATGTCCAAGCCAATGATGCGCGTTTTGGCACCGTCAGCGGCGGCGGAACATACACAAAGGGAACAGTAATCTCCTTGACTGCCACACCGGCAGCAGGGTCTCTATTCGTCAAATGGTCTGACGGCAACACCCTTAATCCGCGGGCATTATATGTATCCACAACCGCCACATACACTGCATTTTTCAAGCCTGTTAAAAGTTCAAATGCAGGTGAAACAGGCGGCAAGAGTTATGATGAAAAAAGCGGCGTAGTAGATCCATGGAGCGACTCTTCCAGCCCTGTTTCACCGGTTATAGGAAAAGAAGCGAACAAGGTGGAAGAAACGGAAATTACAACTCCGGCACAAAAAGTATTCATCAACGGCCAATTACTCATCATCCGCGACGGCAGGACCTACAACGCGCAAGGAGCAAGAGTCAAATAATAAACACTGTGCAACATAGACGTGTCATTGAAAAAGTGCGGAAAACCGCACTTTTTTTTGCATAAACCGATTTTTTAGAGTACCTTTGCATGTTTTTTGCAGTAACATGAAAAGATTATTTTTGGCAATATTGATTATTGGCGCGGTACAAAGTGCCGGTGCATACAACATGAAGGAGTTGGGTGACTCATTAGATGCGTGGGCAGGGTTTAATCTCGGGTGTGTTCCCAAGGTGAAAGTGACCCAAGTCAAATCCAACAAAGACCTTCTTTGGGTTTATACCAACAAAGTGCTGTCCTGCCTTTCCCTTAGTCCCGCTCAGGTAACGGAGTTACGCCGCAAAGTCAGTATTTGGGTATTCGGCAACACCCGCGGGAAAGTGACTATATACTCCGACGGTTTCGAAATAGGCGAGTTGATAACCGACCGCTACAAATCCCGCCCCCAGGCTCAACGCTACCCTATTCCGAACAAAGGGCAATTAGGACAGAGTCTGAACGGGCAGTATATCGCCCTATGGCCCAGCCACGGAGTCTATTACAACCGCGATGAGAACCGCTGGAAACTACAGCGTGCAACGATGTGGACGACCGTTGAAGACCTTTATTCCACAGCATACGCCGAACAAATAAGCCGTGCGTTAGAGCGCGCGGGTGCAACGGTTATCTGGCCGCGGGCAAGGTACGGCAAGGACGAAGCAGCCGCCCAAATAGGTCCCAGCGGCTATCCACGGTGGGCGGAAGGAGCAAGATACTGGTTGGAATACCAAGGCGTGCCGGACAGTGTTTGGAATCCTGTGACAGACAAAAACGACCCGCTCAAAGACAGCGTCCGAAACGATTACCTGGATGATTTGCGCTGCCGCGGATTATGGGTGAACTGGTTAAGCGGCGGCAGTGTCGTCAATCCTAATCAGGCAGGGCAGCACATTCCCGTGACAGCATGCCTTGCCGTCCACACAGACGGCTATTCGCAAGAGGGAGATTCCCTTATTATCGGGACACTTGCCATCTATTCGCGACAGGACAATAATCACCGAACCGTATTTGCCAATGGTTGCGACAGACTTCTGAACCGCGACCTTGCAGACTATGTCCAAACACAAGTGGTTGCGGACATCCAGCGCAAATATGCACCAAACTGGAAACGGAGACAGTTACAGAATGCGGGGTATGCCGAGTCCCGCTATCCCGTCATTCCGACGCTGCTTCTTGAGATTCTGAGCCATAAGCAGTTTGCGGACATTCGCTACGGAATGCAACCGGCATTCCGCAAAGATGTTGCACGCGCTATATATAAAGGTGTGGGACGCTGGATTCATGCACAGACGGGTACAGAATTTATCGTACAGCCGCTGCCCGTTCACGATATGGCGGTCCGTTTGGACAATGATGTCTTGCATGTATCATGGACTGCCACAACAGACAGCCTTGAAGCAGGTGCCGCTCCTAATTACTACATCGTTGAAGTTCGCGAAAACGGCGGTACATGGCAGCAGTCTGCCCGCGTCAAATCTGATCGGTACAGTTTCAACGCCAAGCAAGGAGTCCGCTACGACATTCGGGTGACTGCCGGCAATAACGGTGGTACAAGCGAACCAAGCGAAATCATCACTGCATGCCGAAACATAGCCGACCGTCCGACCGTCCTGATAATCAACGCATTCAACCGGACAGACGGACCCGAATGGTTTGCCGATTCGCTGAATGCCGGCATTCGCTCCTACTCAACCGCCATCGCCGACGGAGAGGACGGAATATACATCGGCGAGCAGTGGGAATTCAACCGCGCTTTAGATTGGATAAGCGATGATGATTGCGGTTGGGGGATGTGCTACCGTGACCGAACCGGCATGCGCCAAGTCGGAAACACTCACGATTATACAGTCCTGCACGGAAAAGTGCTGCAACAGTTGGGCTATTCATTTGTCAGCACCAATAGTTCGGCATTGGATTCCATAAACGGCGACTACGCATTAGTCGATCTTATTTGCGGACGCGAACATAAAAATGCCGTTCCGGCTTTCGGCACAACCGGCATTCCGACACTTGTCAGCGGAGCTTATCTTGGTGCTATTCCCCGCGCAAGCCGGACAGGCGAAGTGTGTTATGAGGGCATAACCTGCCATCTTGCCACACAGCCCAATCCCAAAAGGCTGAACTGCCCTGATCCGACCGGACAAATTGCCCGCAAAAACCAACAGACGGTCGCATATTTCAAAGACAGCGGCGTTCCCGTTGCCGTACTTGACGGCAACTGCCTGACATGGAGCATTCCGTTAGAGGCGTGCGATGAGTTTGAACAAATATATCGGAAATCTATTGAAACGATACTGAAATGAAAAAGAAAAATCTCCCCTTATTAGAGCATGTCGAGATAACCGGCGTAGCCGCGGAAGGCAAGGCTATTGCCCGGGTTGATGATATGGTTGTTTTTGTGCCTTATTGCGTCCCGGGTGATGTGGTGGATTTGCAAGTAACCAAAAAGAAGCACAGCTTTATGGAAGCCCGCGTGGCTCGCCTTATCACTCCCTCTGCACATCGCTGCGAGCCGGTATGCAAGCATTATGGCACCTGCGGGGGCTGCAAATGGCAAATATTGCCTTATGAGGAGCAACTTCGGTGGAAACAGCAACAGGTGGAAGATAACCTCACCCGCATCGGCAAATTGGAATTACCGGCTATATCCCCTATTCTTGGCAGCAAAAAGACATACCGCTACCGCAACAAATTAGAGTTTGCCTTTGCCGACCACCGGTGGTTAACTACCGAGCAAATGAAAGCAGGCATTCCATTTACCCCCGGAATAGGATTTCACATACCCAACTGCTTTGATAAAGTGCTGCAGATTGATGAATGCCATTTAATGGACGACTACAATAACGCCATCCGCAACGGCATATATGCCAAAGCCGTTGAATTAGGGCTGACATTCTACAATGAACGCAGCCATGAAGGCGACATACGGAATCTGATGCTGCGTAACAACCATGCAGACGAGTGGATGATAGTTGTTGTGTTTGCAGGCGGTGACAAACTCAGTGATGCGCAAACGGCATTGCTGACCTATATCCGTGACACATTCAGCAAGGTTGTCAGCCTCATGTACTGCATAAACAACAAGATGAACGACACCATAGGCGACCTGTCTGTTGAGGTATTCGCCGGTGCCGATCATATTTTTGAGCAGATGGAAGGGCTGCAATTCAAAGTCGGTCCCAAATCCTTCTACCAGACCAACACCGACCAAGCATACGAACTGTATAAAGTGGCACGGGACTTCGCTTTTGCAGAAATAGAACACAACAACGCCGTGGTCTATGACTTATACACAGGAACGGGAACCATCGCCAATTTTGTCGCACGGCGTGCCAAAAAAGTCATTGGTATCGAATATGTGCCGGAAGCGATTGAGGACGCAAAGACCAATGCCCGGATCAACGGCTTGGAAAACACAGCGTTCTTTGCCGGTGACATGAAAGATATTCTGACCACTGATTTTATTGCAGCACACGGCCAGCCGGACATTATTATCACCGACCCGCCGCGGGCAGGAATGCACGAAGACGTGGTCAACGTCATCCTCAAGGCTGCTCCCAAACGAATCGTCTATGTCAGTTGCAATCCCGCGACACAGGCACGCGACTTGGCATTATTGTCTGCCGACTATACGATTACAGCCGTTCAGCCGGTAGATATGTTCCCGCATACCCAGCATGTCGAGAATGTAGTCCGCTTGGATAAAAAGGCATAAAAAAAGGTAGGCTTTCTACATCGCACCGCTACAACCTCTTACCCTTGCTTCGGTCAAGACCTGGGGGAATTCAGAGGGAGCTGGTCGTGTAGCACCTACCTAATAACTCCAAAAACGCTGCAAAAGTACTGCTTTTTTTTCAAACTACCAAATATTTTGTTGGAAAAATTCATAATATCGCGAATTAAGGCAGAATTACCCTTTGTTCCTAACGAGGAAAAAGAACAACTTTTTGACCTGCTCGGACGATTTCTTATCAGTAATACTCCCCATAAATGCTTTGTCCTTAAAGGGTATGCAGGCACGGGAAAAACCAGTGTGGTAAGTGCTTTGGTGCGGGCGATGGAAAAATTACAGCAAAACTGTGTCCTGCTTGCACCGACCGGACGGGCGGCAAAAGTACTGTCACGCTATTCCGGTTATCCGGCTTTCACGGTTCACAAATGGATTTACCGGCGCGATTCAGGATTAAAAGAGACCTTCTCCATCGCGGAAAACAAGTTTGAACACACGCTTTTTATTGTAGATGAAGCAAGTATGATTTCCGCACGCCGCGATAACGATCAATTCGGTACCGGCAGTCTCTTGGATGATTTGGTTCGATATGTTTATAGCGGTTCCGGGTGTTCTATGTTATTGTTAGGAGATGATGCCCAGCTACCGCCGGTAGGTAATAGTGAGAGCAAAGCACTGGAAGCGTCCTTTTTATCGGGATACGGACTGGATGTCACCTCTTTCTGCCTGACTAAAGTGGAAAGACAGGCCTTGGACAGCGGTATTTTAAGTAATGCCACCGCAATTCGCCAACAGCTGGCAGTCGGTGTTTATACCCCGCATATAACACCCACCAAAGACCTGCAATTATTATCAGGAGTCGGTATTCAGGACCTGCTGGAACAAAGTTACGCCAATGCCGGAAGCGAAGAAACCATTATTCTGACCCGCACAAACAAACGGACCAACCTGTTTAACCAAGGTGTCAGGTCACAAATATTCTGGAAAGAGGATTTGCTCAGTAACGGTGATCGGATAATGATAAGCAAAAACAACTACTACTGGACTCCCGAATACGAAAACCTGCCTTTCCTTGCCAACGGCGACATGGCGGAAATTATCCGCTTAAGGAACGAACGCGAACTGTACGGATTTCATTTTGCCGACGCATCCTTACGGCTTATTGATTATGACTGGGAAGTGGATGCCGTCATCTGGCTGGACACACTGACTACCGATTCGCCGGAAAAAAATTACAAGATGCAACAGAAACTCTACACGAAAATTGCCGACGATTATCCGGATATCCGAAACAAAAGGGAGTTGTTCAAGATTATCAGCGAAAACGAATACTACAATGCCCTGCAAGTCCGCTTTGCCTACGCTGTTACATGCCACAAAGCGCAGGGCGGACAGTGGAAGAATGTTTTTATAGACCCAGGATTTCCCCCCGAAGCAGAAGCCGCACAGGATGACCAAAAGGATTATCTACGGTGGTTGTACACAGCCATCACCCGCGCCACAGAAAAAATCTACCTCATAGATAACGGAAAAATCAAATAAAAGTGCAAAGGTCTGCACTTTTTTTTGCATATATGAGAAAAAAATCGTACTTTTGCGCGTTTTTTGGTGAAGCACAGAACTTCTAAACATATATTATATGAACAAACACGTACAATTGTTTGCCTTTTTAACGGCGTTTGCCGCCATAATGGGCAGTTGCAGAGCCGACATCGACCTGCAGGACATTGACACGCGCTCAGAATTGGAATTAGGATTGGCTATGCCAATCGGTAGTATGCGCGCGACTGTCGGTGACTTTTTAGGTAACGGACAAGTGTCCGGGATTTACGTTGGGGACAACCAAGTTCTTTATTTCCGTGACACATTTAACGTCACAAGGACTTACCACGATGTAAACCTTAAGGAGAAAGTGACTAACGTGACCAAGCACTTCAACGTGTATGAAGAATTGGAACGCCAAGGGAAACTGGAAGCGAACGGCAAAGTGAAAGATTCCGAAGTCGGTAAACAGATCAAGCTGGAGTTCCCCTTCACAATGCAACTCAACAAGATTAACGATGATGTCAGCGATGAACGTTTGGATAGTGCATTGATTACCAATGCCAGTTTCACGAGTACCATCGGAAAAACCAATCTGCCATTAAATGAAAAATGGGTGGACAAGGTGGAGATTGTGCTGGGCGACGAGTTCAAACGCAAAGAGAAATCCATCATCGTTTGCAAGAAAGGCGAATTCGGATATGACAAGTCCATACCGCTTTCTGTAGATCAGTTTGTACTGAACCTTATGAAAAGGACTACAGGTCTGGCTTGGAACGAATATGATTCAAACGTCAAAAAGGAATGCAACCTTCAGATTAACTTCTATTTCACCATTCCGGGCGGCACTACGGTGAATATTCCAAAAACAGCATCTTACGACTACCAACTGCGCGTACAGTTCATCAAGTTCGAAGCATTGTGGGGCTACTTCAAGCCTTCGTCTGACATGCGCGATGCCGATACGGTCAACATTGAGGACGAATGGCCCAAGTGGCACGACTTGGCAAAAGCCAAACTGCCTTTCTATGACCCGTCTGTCAAACTGAGTATCAAAACGACGATTGCCGGAGATATGATTATGTACGGCGATTATATCTATGCCAAATCCAAACGCACCAACGACAGCGTTTATGCAGAATTCGGTTCACAGAGAGTGCATGAACGTATAGTTGATGTCAAAACAGATCCCGAAATAAGATATTACATGGATTTGGACAGTAAAATCGGGGATTCCATCACATATAAATATATTACCTTTGACAAAACGGACGGAAAAGGACGTATAGACAGATTATTCTCTATCCGTCCCGACATCCTCGGTTATAAATTCCACATGGGCTTCAATCAGCAATACACTCCGCAAATACGTGTATTGCCCAGTTCGGATATTAAAATCTTTGCAGACCTGTATGCTCCGTTTGTATTCAACAAAGGGCTGGAAGCAAGTTATATAGACACTCTGACGGACATTAATCTCAGTAAGTTATCGCTCGATTCGTTAAGTACCAGCGTTGAAATGATTGACACCATCAAGACCGCAGCATTGAAACTTGTTTTGGCTTTTGAAAACAAACTGCCCGTTCGCGTTCGCGGTAAGGTTCGTTTCATGGACGAAAACGGCAAGGAGATTATGGATCCGAAGGACAAAACGAAACCGCTTCGCATAGCACAACAAGACACCTTGCTCATTGCTGCACCCGAAGTCAAGTTCGAACAAGGACGCTCGTATATCGGCGAACCCGGACGTTCCGTCTATACTGTTGAGATGGACAAGGAACATTGGGACACCTTTACTGCCATCAAGCAAATGGAGTTCTACGCGGAACTGGATGCCGAAGACATGAATCCGGCATACGACAAAGACCCTGAGTACCATGTCCAAATCACTACTGAGGACAACCTGAAGGTCAACATCGGCGTTACGGCACAGACGGATGCGGTGTTTAAGTTTGCAAGCAATGAATCTGAAAAATAAGGAGGCACGATTATGAAACAACTGAAGAAATTACTGGTAATTGTTCTGGTCGGCTTCGCTTCTGTAGCCAATGCACAGGAAGTCAACACATTATTCTTCCTCGAGAACGCACCGATGCGTCACATTGTCAACCCCGCTTTCCAGCCGGTTAGCAACGGGTATGTCAGTTTCACCCCGCTCGGATACATGAGCTTCTGGGGCGGTAACAACTCACTGACCATGCGTGACCTTATTTATTCATATAACGGAAAAACCATCACCGCCCTGCACCCTGAAGGCGGCGACCGTGCAGCCTTGCTGAACACATTCCGCAAATCCACCATGATGAATGTGGAAGCCACGCTGCAGATTCTCGGCTTCGGATTCCGTATCAAGGACTTCGGCTATGTACATTTCAATGTAACCGAGCGCATGGATATGGGGGCTTCACTGCCGCAGGACATGTTCCGATTTTTGTTAGGCGGCGGTATGAAAGACCTTACCGGTATCAACCATTACAGCCTCAAGCAATTCGGCGTTCGCGCTGTGGCATATACCGAGATTGCCGGCGGATACTCGCATAAAATCAATGACGAATGGACTGTCGGCGGTAAACTCAAGTTCCTTATCGGACAAGGGTACATTGGTTACCGTAATTCAGACCTGAACATTGATGCCTCTGCTGAGCAATGGCGTCTGTACGGAGACGGAGCGATAGATGTTGCCGCCCCGATGGACATGCAGAAACTGCCTTCCCAATTAGGGTGGTCGCAAATGGAGAACTTCGACTTCAAACAACTGACAGACCAGCCATGGAGCAACTACCTCAAGCCCAGCGGTTACGGTATGGCGGTTGACCTCGGTGCCACATACAGGCCACACCCGCAGGTACAAATCTCTATGGCTGTTAATGACCTCGGTTTCATCTACTGGAACAAGGGACGCAAATACAAAGCCGCTATCGACACCGCATTTGTCGGAGTCGGTGAATTCAACTACGACAAATATGTGGTTAATGACAAATTTGACAGCGACAGCCTGATGAGGGATGTGACCAACAACCTTAAAGGATACGCACAAGGCATTCACACTGCCGATGCCACTAACGGCTTCGCAAGGATGGTTAACCTGAAGTTTAATGTCGGCGTGGACGCTAATTTCCTGAACAACCTTCTCGGTGTCGGCGTATTCAGCAAGACGCACCTGCACAACGGCCGGTTCTATGAAGAGGTGACCATTGGCGGTGCCGTTCGCCCGTGCAACTGGTTTAACCTCGCTGTTTCCTACTCGCTCGTTAACAACGGAAAATACAGCAATATAGGTGCCGGTCTGAGCTTTATGCCCTACGACGGCGTCAACATGACCCTCGCTATGGACTATATTCCGACCAGTTACACATCCACCGCTCCCGATAAATTTGCATACATCCCTTACAAATCAAAAGGTGTCAATGTCGCACTTGGCTTCAGCATCGTCTGGGGAACCAACCACAAGAAAGACAGCGACAAGGACGGTATTCTGGATCCTCTGGATGTATGTCCGAATACGCCGCACAATGTCAAGATTGACCAACTCGGCTGCCCGATTGACAGCGATGGTGACGGTGTTCCCGATTACTTGGACCACTGTCCGAATACGCCGTCTGCAGCTTACGGCTTTGTTGACACACTCGGTTGCCCGCTGGATACCGACTCAGATGGTGTATATGACTACCTCGACTTATGTCCGGGTACGCCGATTGAAGCACGCGGTTATGTGGACGAGCATGGTTGTGCGCTGGATTCCGATGGCGACGGAGTGCCTGATTATAAAGACCTCTGCCCGAACACGCCGGTTGAGGCACGCGGATACATTGATGAACACGGCTGTGAGTTGGATACCGACTCAGACGGCGTTTATGACTATAAAGACCAATGCCCGGGAACGCCGGTTGAGGCACGCGGATATGTGGATTCTATCGGCTGCGAAATGGATACCGACGGCGACAGTGTACCGGACTGGAAAGACCAATGTCCGAATACACCGGTTGAGGCACGCGGTTATGTTGATTCTATCGGTTGCGAATTGGATACCGATAAAGACGGAATACCGGATTGGAAAGATGAATGTCCGACCGTTGCAGGACCTGCTTACAACAAGGGTTGTCCCGAAGTGAAGAAAGAGATCCGCAACCTGCTCAAGAAAGCTATGCAAGGCATTCAGTTCGAGAACGGCAAGGCTGTCATCAAGAAAGCCTCCTATCCGCTGCTTGACCAGATTGCCGCACAGTTCATTGAGAACTCCAACTTCATCATCGAGGTACAAGGCCATACCGATAATGTCGGCAAGGCGGATTACAACCTCAAACTGTCTGACGCACGTGCCAACGCAGTTATGAAATACCTTGTTGGCAAGGGTGTTCCGCAAGAGCGCATGACGGCTAAGGGTTATGGTATGGAAGTTCCTATCGCGGACAACAAGACCAAAGCCGGACGGGCAAAGAACCGCCGCGTTGAGTTTGCCATCACATTTGAGGAAATCAAAACCGAGACGACTCCGCTGCATACAAGGCACACACGGACAGCATCGAAGCCATTCGTCTGGACAGTATCCGGCAGGATTCCATCAGAAAGGCGAATACAGTCATTATCACAGAGTAACTAATTAGAGTATAATATTAAAATTCAATCACTATGGGACGCGCTTTTGAATACAGAAAAGCTACAAAACTGAAACGCTGGGGACACATGGCCCGCACGTTCACCAAATTAGGAAAAGAAATCACCATTGCTGCCCGCGAAGGCGGATCCGATCCGGACAGCAACCCCCGCCTGCGTATGCTTATACAGCAATGCAAACGGGAGAATATGCCGAAGGACAATATCGACCGCGCCATCAAGAAAGCTACTGACAAATCCGTTGAAGGCTATAAAGAAATCAACTACGAAGGATACGGTCCGCACGGAGTGGCAATCTTCATTGAGACGGCGACTGACAACCATATGCGTACCGTTGCCAATATCCGCTCATACTTCACCAAGCACGGTGGAACACTCGGTACACAAGGATGCCTCCAGTTCCTCTTTGACCGCAAAGCCTGCTTCACCATCACCATGAAGGATGGCGTTGATTTGGATGAACTCGAACTCGAACTCATTGACTTCGGGGTTGAAGAACTCGGCGTGGACGAGGAAGAAAACACCATCGTCATCTACTCCGATTTCGACCAATACTCCCAGTTGCAGAAGTACCTTGAGGAGAACGGCTTTGAGATTCAGTCTTGCGAATTTGTACGTATCCCGAATGACACCAAGCAACTGACGGACGAGCAGCGCGAGTCTGTACAGAAACTCATTGACAAAATCGAAGAGGATGAAGATGTACAAAATGTCTTCACCAATATCGCTGAATAATGACGCTTATTCATCAATACTTTGATTTGACGGAAACTCAAGCGCAGCAATTCGCTGCGCTTGAGGTACTTTATCCCGAATGGAATGAGAAGATTAACCTCATTTCCCGCAAGGACATTACCAATCTTGAGGAACACCACCTGCTCCACTCGCTCGCGGTTGCCAAATTCATCGCCTTTCAGCCCGGGACAACCGTACTGGATGTCGGAACAG
Source organism: Paludibacteraceae bacterium (assembly GCA_905235225.1). GTDB lineage: Bacteria > Bacteroidota > Bacteroidia > Bacteroidales > Paludibacteraceae > Colicola. Next base: position 597 of record CAJOKE010000012.1, on the reverse strand, counting down.
GCGGCGGCTTCCCCGGTATTCCGTTAGCCGTGATGTTCCCTGACTGCCAATTTACACTTATTGACTCTATCGGCAAGAAGATTCGCGTGGCGCAAGATGTCGCAGCGCAGATTGGTTTGACCAATGTCACATGTATTCAGGAGCGTGCAGAAGACGAAAAACGGCAGTTTGACTTTGTCGTCTCACGCGCGGTTATGCCGCTTCCCGACTTGGTGAAACTGGTGCGGAAGAACATCCATCACCGCCACAAGAATGCTATTCCGAACGGGTTGATTACCCTAAAGGGCGGCAATGTTGACGGAGAGATTCATCCTTTCCGCAAAACGGCTGAGGTCACCGAGTTGGAGACATACTTCCCCACTCCGTGGTTCAAACAAAAACACCTCATCTTCCTGCCGCTTTAGTTCGTTGTTATTTCACACGACTCGCTTACGGGACGGATACGGGACGGTTACGAGCAGGAGTGCAACGGAACGCACTCCGAGTGTTGCGCCGAACTGTCACCACAGTGAGGAAACAGCGCAACACATAGAACGGCGCGACCCTTGCGGTCACGCAGCCGTAAGGCTACAGGGTAGCGGCGCACAGGGAAGCCGC
>CAJOKE010000011.1 GCA_905235225.1 Paludibacteraceae bacterium | reverse complement strand
GAGGATGGTTCAATAGGTTCTTCCAATTGCTATCCTTATATTGATGATGTGACCATTCAGCCTCTTGGTACATGTGTTACTCCCAAGGTGTCGGTGGATAAGGTTAGCACCACTTCGGCGACCCTCAGCTGGAGCGCGAAAGGAATGACCACATTTGATATAGTTATCGACTCTTTAGCCACCCGCACCGAGGCAGCATTGAATTCGCTAAGTACGGAAACAAGCGGTGTTCAATATGTCGGTCAGGTATCGGATGTTAAAACATTTGATATACCGGAAGGTTTGCTTACATGGCGTAATTATGCATGGTATGCGTATGTCCGTTCTGTATGCGGTGAAAATGAAAAAAGCTACTGGACTTCTCCTATCAGGTTCGCGTTGGCAACTCCGGAGAAAGTGACTGTTCCTTATGTAGAGGATTTTGAGTATTCTGAAACGGGAACCGGAACGGCGGCTGTAGGTTGGAAACATTTCCGTGCATTCGGAAAGAACAGTACTTCGTCCAGTTATCCGTATGTATATAGTTCAACTACATACTCAAACTCCGGACATTCATGTTTGTATATGTATTCATACAGAACCGGTACCACTTTGTATGGCGGATATGCCTTTGCTCCATTATTGGATGTAGATGACATGAGCCATTTGAAGGTTACATTCTCCGGTCGTGCGAGCAGTGCAGCTTCCAGTCCGACGAGTACGGGGACAACTTATTATGTTGACAGTCTGTATATCGGTGTAGCTCCTGTTCAGGGTGATACTGCCGGTATTACGTGGTTGGATACAATCAGTGTGCCTACTGCAACTCATGCGACATACTATACTTTGTTGTCCAACTGGAAGCCTCAAATGGGACGGTACATAGTATTCTCCACGTATCATCCGGATTCTGTACGTGCTACCACATATAATTCCATTTATCTGGATGATATTTCGTTTGAGTCAATGTATGATATCAAGCCATTTGATGTAGAGGTGACCGATGTCGGTGACCAGTCCGCCACCTTTGAATGGAAGGGAGAAGCGACAGCCGGTTGGAATGTGGTTGTAACCAAAGAGCCGGTAAATCCTGATACGGTAGGCAATGTGGTTGCTGACAAGGTTATTATCCGTGACAGTGTTATTACTGTGAATCCATTTACGGTAACAGGACTGAGTCCGCAGACGAACTACTATTTCTATATCAAACCAGTTGAAGGAGACGCGAAATCATGGAGCGAGGGATTGAATGTGCTGACCAACTGTTTGAAACTGAAGCCGTATGCCGGTCATAAGGAGACCTTCGAAGGCAAGTATGGCAATACGCAAACCACTTCAGGGTGGAAATATTATGAGGCACCGGACTGCTGGACGATTACGGGAACAGAGCATCCGACCAGTACGAGCTATCAATCGGGTATGTATGTGTATTCGGGAACCTCGACCAGTACATCCACTTATGCCCATGAGGGTAAGGCCGGAATGAGAATCTATGCCTATAATAGTACAAACGCCTCGTATCTTTGTAATTGTGCCTGGTTGGCAACACCGGAGTTAGATGTGACGGATATGTCCACTATTACTCTTGAGTTTTGGTTGAAATCCGGTAGCACCACTGCGGGAACGTATATTTTCCGCATAGGTATAATGAGTGATCCGAATGATTACTCTACGTTCCATGAAGTATGGAGCAAGCAAATGACTTCCACCAATTGGACAAAGTATGAAGTTGCTTTCTCAGATTTGGATTTGTCCGGTGCAACCGGTAAGTATATTGCATTTGCAACGAATGAGGGTAAAACGAATTACTACTATCTGGATGAAATTTCGATTAGTGCATCCTACTGCAAGGCCGCCAATCCCGTATTGACGAAGCTTGGCAGTGATTCTGTTCGTTTGACCTATGCTGCTGAAAATGTGGATATGCGTGTTATTTTGGTGAAGGACAGTGCCTTTGATGTGGATTTGCTTAATGCAGCAGACAACGCCGCCTATCTTGCCAAGATGACAGCGGACACGATTCTTGTAAACGATACAATAATCAGGGACTTTATCGGTTGGCAAATCAGGGGTCTTGAATCTGACCAAGATTATCATCTTGCATTACAGACGCAATGCCAAGAGGAAACAGCCAAATGGAAGACGGCATCGTTCCATACATTATGTGAAGCCGTGAATATGAAGGATTTGGGACTCGTTAATTTCGAATCCGGATTCAATGATACAACGGCGTTTATTTCCAGTTCTGTTACTTGGCGTAAACCGATGAACAACTGCTGGGTATCCGGCAACAAAGTAACATCGGATCAAACCTATGTGCCGTATGTATTCAAAGGTGCTGTTGCTCCTGATGGGGAAAAAGCATTACGTTTCTACTCCACTACAGCATTTAATGGTGCATATGCGATTATGCCTGCAATTGATATTGACAGCATCCGTTTTGTGGAAGTCGCTTTCAAAATGGGTATGACTAACCCCGGTTCGGCAGCGAAACCCACTTTGCGCAATGCATATGCATATGGCATAATAGTCGGCGTTACTACCGACCCGTCTGACTTGTCCACGTTTGTAGCCATAGATACGGTATATACTCCAGACTTTGATTCACATGATTATATAGTCCGGTTCAGTGATTATAAAGGCGATTTCCGTGGTGATTACGGCAAGTATATCACGTTCCTTAGCGAGTTTGATGCTACGAATGCAGTAACGATAGACAATGTCAAGGTTGATTCCATTTCTTCCTGTGGTGCTCCTGTGAAGTTCTGTGCCAATAACATTACGGATAATTCGGCTGAATTGAGTTGGAGTACTCCAGCCAAGTCTGTTCGCCTGATGGTTACTACTTCGTCTATTGATCCCGCCAACTGGGACAAGAATACAGAAAATGTAGTAATCAATGATACTATAGAAGCAAGCCACTATAAGGTTACGGGCTTAAATGGTGTCACGATGTATTATGTATATATCAAATCTCTATGTGAAGAAGGCGACGGTAACTGGATATTGGATGAGGCATCCTTCAAAACGGATTGTCCTGTTGCTGCCCAATTGCCGTATGTGGAGGACTTTGACGGTTATGCATCCGGAACGAAGAACCATCCGTCTTGCTGGGTTTCGTATTATAACGGGCTTGTAGATGCGGATGCCACTTATCCGTATGTATATTCTACAGCGAAATACGGAACAACCGGAAATGGTTTCTACTTCTATAATGCCAGTACTTATGCCGCACCAGAAAAACGTGCTACGACAGCCACTATGCCTATTGCGGGTGACATTAGCAGAGCGTCCATTTCGTTTAATTACAAAGCTTCTGCATCGTCCACTTATCCCGGTCAATTGTTGATTGGTTTGGCCAGTGATGTAAGCACGTTGGAGAAGTTACTGGAGACCGTACAATATTTTGATACTGTTGTTCCAGCCAAATCCTCTACGGCATGGGAAGATTACTACTATGATATGAAGGATTTGTCGGGTACAAACATGCATATTGTAATGTCAATTATGTACCAAACATCTGTCAGCACGTCATCGATTTATCTTGATAACTTCAAGGTAGAAAAGACTCCGACATGTTTCACGCCTTCAATACAGGCGGACAGTATAGGTACAAATAGTGTCAAATTCCTGATATCTCCGTATTTTGAAACGGATAATGCTTGGGATATTCGTGTTATTTCAGAGGATAAGAGTGATACTATTGTCAGGACAGCAGAGGATACGGCCTATGTCCTTACCGGATTGCAACCGAAATCAATGTATTACTACCAAGTGCGCACCAATTGCGGTGACGGTGATTTGAGTGCATGGTCTGAGCAAAGCGAGCTTAACACCCTTTGGGTTATAGGTTGCGGTCAGTTCTATGGATTTGAGACAAAGGATGAACCGTGGATACAACATCCTAATACTTCATCCTCCGGCTACACCCTTCATCCGTCATTGACCGTAGGTAACTATACACCTGAGGGTGTACCTGCAACATCTTATTCATATATTCCGTATCAGTATCAGCAGACCGCTACTGCACAGCGTGCTCGTACGGGCGATGGATTTATGTATATGTATAATACATTGTCATACCCGTATGCATATGTCATGTTCCCTGAAATTGAGGGAGCAGATACTCTGCAAATCAGTTTTGATATGCGTAGTGCTTCGGTTAATGCCGGTGATACTATACTTGATACCAATACATATCCGTTTGCAAGAATTGTTCTTGCGACGATTGATGAGAGCGGAGATATTTCCACATTGAACAAGTTCGCCTCTTTCGGTGTTTCGAGCTACGAATTGGGTGAAAAGGTAACAGAAAAGAAGAACTTGCTGTTTGACCACATTGTAGCTCCGTTACCGGATATGACGGGCAAGCGTCTGGTTATGATGCAGGATGTAGCAGCAACTTCTTATGTGTATGTGGACAATGTGCTGTTTAGCAAGAAGTCGGGCTATATTACTCCAAGTATTGGCAAGGCGGTAGTATCTCCGACATCACTGACATTGAATTGGGAAGCGAATGGTGCCAGCAAGTGGAATGTCTATCTTGTTGATTCAAATGATGCATTCCCGTTGGATAGCGTTGCTGCAGGCGATATAGTAGCGCAACAGACAGGCGTAACGGCTCAAACCGTAACATTTGATGGTCTGACACCGAACAAGACGTATTATGCGTTCTTGCAAGTAGCCGATGCAGAAGGTTTAGGTGCGACATCCGTCCGCAAGCGTTATTTGCTGCCGCAAACAGAAAAAATTGCCTCAGACTCAATAATAGGCTTTGAGGGTATTAATACCAAGAAGTATAAGGAAGGTTTATACAGTATCTTCCCCAATGCTTCAACTGTGGGCGATAGTTTGTATGCAATGAGCATCGGTTGGTACACCGGCAATGAAGTGCAAACGGCTCACTCGTATCGTCCGTGGGCACGTCTTAATGGGTATTCTCAGACAGGAACCTCAACCGGTACAAGCTATAAAAATATAAAGGTGGCTCGTTCCGGCCAACGTGCATTGCAGCTTTATAATACGGTTGCAGGTCTGTATATCGGAGCATATGCTGCTATGCCGTTAGTTGATGTGGGCTTCGATACCATTCAGGTGAATTTCTATGCACGTCCATTCTATGAGAGTAATACCGGAAAAGTCGGAATTGCGGGTTCAGCTTATAAGGACAAGCCTCTATTGGTAGGTACGATGACGGATCCGAATGATCCTGCTACATTTGAGGTTATTGACTCGCTGTATTATGCCAATACCACCTATACGACATCTACTGATGTCGGTTCTGAGCCGGATGCCGGTTGGCAACGAATGTCCTTCCGTCTTAAAGGAGCTAACGGACAATATGTTGCGTTTGCCGCTCCTGTTGCCGGACAATGGTATATTGATGATATTTCATTCGGTGTTCGCACTTGCCTTACTCCGAATAAAGTAACAGCAGTTGATATTACCGGTCATACCGCTTTGTTAAAGTGGAATATTTGGGATGAGACTGCACCTTGTCGTTTACAGGTGGCTTCAGTTTCTACTATGGCTGACAATGTGATTATTCTTGATACATTGCTGACCGTCACTCCGAATTCCTACCTGATAGAAGGTCTTGAGGGTGTGACCAAATATTTCTACCGAGTTCGTCAGGAGTGCAGTGAAACTGAGCAATCAGCATGGACTCGTGTGTATGATTTCACGACCGCATGCTCGGAAACGGATGGTCACCATGTTTACACGTTTGAGAGTAACGAAGGGTATGCTCTACCGTCAGGAACAACATCAACGACATATTATTATCCGCAATGTTGGACAGTGGGCAATACTTATACTGCTTCTACATCGACGTATTTATATAATGCACATATTCAAAATTCTTCCGGAAGTTCATGGTATTCATACAATCCGTTTAATCCGGTAGGTACAGTACCGCAAGGACAGAGTATCAGTAATACATCCTTACGTTTGTATTCCTATCTGTCATCATCCGGTGACGATTACTCATACTTGCAGTGGGCGGCAATGCCGGAATTGTCTATGGCAGCGGATATGGATACGTTGCAGTTGAGTTTCTATGCGCTTCCCGGTGCATATAATCCTGTAGCGGAGTTGATTTCAACCACTTACACAGGTAATACTTATTTCCCTGCCATTATGGTTGGTGTGATGAGTGATCCTGATGACTATTCAACGTTCCATGCTTTGGATACGTTGGTTTACGAGCGTGAGTTGACATTGCAAACCATGGCGTCACCGGCTAATGATTATATGTTCCAGCACTTTGTTGTATCTCTGAAGAATGCACGTCAGTATGGAAACTATATCACGTTTGTTGCCGACTATAAGACAGCAATGGAGGCTATGCCGGAGAAAGCGGAAGCTTGGACAAATGTTTCTTCTACCTATGCGTATGTATATATGTTTATAGACAATGTACGCTTTGAGAAATTGAACGAGTGTAAGACTCCGACTTCATTACAGGTATCTGATATTACAGAGTCGGCAGCCAAACTGACTTGGGAAACAGATGGCGGCGAGAAATGGATTGTCCGCGTATCATCCGATGCGACCTTCCCGGATACAGCAATGATCTTTAATGATACCATTGCAGAAAAATATCTGCAGTTGTCAGATTTGAAGGGCTTCACCGGTGATAATTATTATTATTGGACGGTTCAACAAATGTGTGATGCAAGCACTTTGTCTCCGCGTTCACAGGTTCAGTCATTCCATACGGCTTATGTACCGATGTATGATGAGAAGTTTATGCTAAGTCCTACAGAGTGGAAGATGGATTCGACCCGTGCAATTTCGATCTTTGCCGGTAATCCGTTCAGTAACAAGTCTTCATATGCGTGGACGCGTCATACAAGTTCAAATCATTATGGTATGACAGGTCCTCATATGTATGGTCAAATGAACTCCGGTAATCCGACAGCCACTTCTCCCACCACTTATGTGAAGAAGTCTTGGATGATTACGCCGTCTATCTATTTGGCAGAGGACAAGGAAGCATGGTTGACATTTACCGCTGCTATGACCTATTATAGCTCAAATAATGCTCCTGATCTGAATGGATGGGATGACCAGTTTATGGTTGTTATTTCCGATGATAATGGTGAGACTTGGAAACGTGAAAATGCAATTATTTGGAATAATGAGACATCAAATGATCCGAATGATGAGCATTACATTTACGGTATCGGTGACAAGGTTCTCAACGATCTGCCGAATTTTGCGTCTACTGCTGATCCTCAAACCATTGATTTGAGTGCATACAAGGGCAAGATGATCAAGATAGGCTTCTATTATGAGTCAACCGTATTGAATGCTTATAACTACATTCACGTAGGTAATGTTCACGTAAACTATCTTGCCAAGGTAGAGGACGCAATGACAACATGCCAATATGAGGATCAAGAAGGTTTTAACGGTATCTTTATCATAGACGGAGATAAAGCACCGGCAGGTTTAACCGAATACCAACGTATCCATTTGGCATCATTGGACGATCTGCGTGATGATCCGAATGCTCCTTTAATAGACTCTCTCTATACCTTCCGGTCCAATTATACGGAAGCTCCGTCAGCCGTGATCAGCACAACGATTTGTGAAGGCGAATCTGCCGGTGCAGAGTGGGGCTTCGCGAATCGTTCTGAAGCGGGTGTTTACCTACGCAAGGGTATATCTAAGGTAACAGGTTGTGATAGTATTACAACGTTTAACCTGACCGTTATACCACGCAAGCGTGTTGAAATTGAGGAGAATATCTGTTCTGGTGTAAGCTATTCTTTCAACGGTGTAGAATACAGCAAGACAGGAGTTTATTCGGATACGTTAACATCTGTTGTTACCGGTTGTGATAGTATAGTAACGCTGATATTGACGGTTAATCCTCCTATTACCTATGAGTATGAGTATCAGATTTGCCGTGGTTCAAGCTATTATTTCACTCCCAAGTATCCGTCCTTGAGCGTAAACGGAACCTTTATGGATACCGTTAAAACAGCTGCAGGTTGTGATAGTATTGTAACAGTCACATTAAGTGTAGTTGACAGAATTGAATTGAATCTGTATGATACGATTTGTGAAGGTGATACATACAACTTTGAGGGACAGAACTATTCGAAAGAAGGTACATACACGGTTACGTTAACATCAGTTGCTGGTTGTGACAGTGTACGCACTTTGCATCTCGCAGTCGGTAAACGGTACGAAACGAATGTCGAGGCAACAATATGCCCCGGTAAGAGATATCAGGAATATGGATTTGATGTGACAGAACCGGGTTCATACTCACTGAATCTGCAAACCAAGTGGGGATGTGACAGTATTATCAATCTCACTTTGGAATACAGTGATGTGGATACCATCCGCGTAGATACGCTTGTTAATGCTTCTGCATTGCCATACTTCTACGAAAACACATCAATTACATATCCGTTAGGTACACCTGCAGGTGTGTATGTAGATACGATTAACGTAATTTCAACTACGGCTGCATGTGATTATGTACTTATTCACACCCTTACTATTGAAGAAAATGACGCTATTGACAATATCAACTACAGCGAATTGATGTTGCGTCCGTCATTGCTCAATGCGGGAGAGAAAGTTGTTGCTGACTATAACTTCACAGTGGCTGACCTTGCAAATCTCAAGGTAGAGGTTTATGATATTGTCGGTCGTTGTGTTGAAAGTACAAAATATACCAACAAACCTGTAATTATTGATGCCTTTGAGACGGTAGGTGTTTACACTGTCCGTATTACAAGTGGTACAGGTCTCAATCTTGTTGGTAGAGTTGTAGTACGTTAGTCTTTACGACATAGATTCCAAGAGAAGCTTGCTTGAGGCAGGCTTCTCTTGTTATATGTGTGTGAAAATGTAAGGTTTAAGTGACATTTTGTGGAAAAAAGACAGAAAAACACGTATTTTTTTAAAAAATAGTCAATAAATATTGCCTATTTCAAAAAAAAGTAGTACTTTTACACGCTGAAAAGAAAAATGCTGTTGTAAAACACTACTGTTCCATGCACATGCACAATCGGATTCATGTCATATTGGTATGTTGTCTGTTAGGTATTTTAGGTAATTCGCCGGTCTTTGGTTTTACGAAGTTGGCTCCTGAAATGCATCATTTCATGTGGGTGAGTGCGGACTTTGGTTACTCTTCGTTAATTAACCAGACGCAAGCTATCTCTAATCCGCATGGTTTCTCTCCTGCTGTATCGGGTGGATACCGTCTGTATTATAATGATTTTGTTTTCCAAACGGGTTTGAGTGTGCGTTATGGTTTTTATCAGCATTTGATACCGAATGATCATCTCCGTCTGCCCATGATAGACACAGAGGGTGATGCGTTTGTTATGAATGCTATGGTAAGTGATTGCAGGGATATAACGCATGTGATAGACCTTGGTGTTCCCTTGCTGTTTGGATATGAATACAAGAAGTTCTATTTTTTAGTCGGATTGACTCCGTCCATGATTGTGTTAGATCGGGGTCAATCTGAATCCCATTTGAAAACATATGGTGAGTATGAACAATTTATGGACGACTTTATGTCTATGACCAATCACGCTTTTGTGGATGATGAGATTATTGAGAGCCGTTGGTTGAGTTTGCCTTATGATATGAAGTTGACCGGTCACCTTGAAGTGGGGATGCGCTTGGATGAGTTTATTTCAACATCGGGATTCCAGTCACAAAAGAAAAATACGAGAATATATATATCTTTGTTTGCCGAGGCAGGCGGAATGTTCAGTTTTGCTTCGAAAGACGGTGATTTGGGACATCTATTGCATTATGAAGAGACGGAAAAAGAAGGATTGAAGTTTTTTGTTACCCCAGCTTTGATGAGTATAGAAATGAATCATTCAACCATTACACCAATGGTTGTCGGAGTGAAGTTTACATGTACATTCGGTTTGCCGGATGAACCAAGACGTAAAATATACGATAGTAGTAATAAGAAGGTAGAACGTAATAATAATCAAGTAATACGATGAGAACTCTTTTGCAACATATTCGCCTAATGGTAGTGATGGCATTGTGTATGATAGTGTTGACTGATGGTGCGGTAATAAGTAGTGCAATTGCTGCTACGCCGATGACGCAAGCGCAAAAACAGCGTGAGAAGGAGAAGGCTAAACGTGCAAGGGAGCGTGAGAAAGAAAAAGCCAAAGCTGCTAAAGCGAAGGAGAAGGCTCAAAAGGAACGCGAGAAGGAAAAGGCAAAACGGCAGCAGGCTGCAGACAAAGCAAAAGCCCGGAATGAGAAGGGAAAAACTCAAGGTGCAACATCATCTTCGTCAAAAGAGTCTGCCAAACCTACGATGTCAGAGTCGCAGAAATATCAGATGAAGGTACGTGAAGTGGAGAAATATAATGCCAAAGTCGCCTCATATATGTCGCGTGATATTGCTCATCGTATCGGTATATGGGGGCAAGCGGGCTTTTCGGCACTGTTCCCATCTGGCTTTAACTATCAGCCGGAAATACAACGCGGCTTTCAAACTTCCGCCAAGGGCGGAGTTGGTGGTGGAGTCGGCTTGGGCTACCAGTTACGCTACAAGCGTTTCTTGTTTACAACAGGTGTAGAGATGGAATTCTTTACTTCTACCAATACTGTCTATGGACAGAGCGAGGATAACTCACTGTTGGTCAGAACGTTTGGAATGGAGCCTTATGTGGATAAGATGACCTATCAATATCGTTTCACAGACATGAGCGACCATATCGTAACAGGCTTTGTGCAAATACCTGTTCTTGCTGGTATGGAGTTTTGGAAGAACCGGATGTATTTCCTCGCAGGAGCGAAAGTGGGAATGAATGTCATGGGCAATTCCAAGGTGAATACAAACCTGACAACCGTTATTGAAGACAAAGAGTTGAATGATCCAATGGTGAATATGTACACTCATTCATTGGTTACAGACCAACCATTTGAGTCGCCAAAAGTAAACACCAAGTTGGGCATCAATCTCGGTTTGTCGGCAGAGATCGGTGTTAATATTGAAAATCTTATCAAGAAAAAGGATGAAAAGCCTCGCAGTAAACGTGAGCCGGAAAAATTTAGTGACCGTTTGCGTTACCGTGTAGGTCTGTTTGCTGAATACGGAGTGTTGAATGTGCTACAGCTTAACTCATTGGGTGACAATGATTTCCCTGCTGTGTTTTTGAATAATTCTGACCCGTTGGCATTGAGTTATACTTCTTCATTAATGACAAGTTCGGCCTCGTCTGCGAAATTGAATCCGTTCCTTGTCGGTGTCAAGCTGGCTGTGTTCTATGAATTGCCGCGTAAGCAGATGAAACCGATGCGCATGCCGACAGAGCCTGCCCCTCGAATGGTGGCACGTGTATTGGATGCTGATACCGATAATGGCTTGAGCGGTGCTCAGGTAACCTTTACAAATGAGGATGGTAAGACTTCATCCATCACATCTAATTCTGCCGGTTATGTAGTAGCCCGTCGCGCTCGTGGCAACTATGAAGTCAAGGTGGAAAAGACAGGCTACTATCCTTCAGAAACGCTGCAATATGCGCATAAGCGTGATTTGGGTGATACCTTGGCTATTCGTTTACGTCCTGAGCCGAAGCCGATTGTTTACACCTTAAGCGGATATGCTTATGCGGCTGATACACGCAAGCCTCTGGCTGTAAATGTGCGAATAGGTGATGTGGAGGACAAACGTAATCTGTATGAAGGCGAAGCCGCCGATGACGGTCTCTTTGTGACTGAATTGATTGCAGGTCAGTATGTGGCACATCTGCGTTATCCGGGATATATGCCATATGACGATACCATCCGATTCTCACAAGACACCTTGCGGATTTATATGACTAAGATTAAAGAGGGTATAAAGGTTAAGATTAATAACTTGTTCTTTGGAACCAATAAAACATATATTCTACCGGCATCAGGCCCCGCAATGGAAGACCTTGCTACTTTCCTGACTGAAAATGAAGATGTTACCATTCGTATTACCGGACATACGGATAATATTGGTTCCGATGAATCGAACCAAATATTGTCCGAAGGACGTGCCAATGCTGTTAAGAGGGATCTTATTAAACGCGGTATAGATCCTGAACGTATCGAAACAGAGGGTAAGGGAGAATCCGAACCGGTAGCGGATAATGATACTGAAGAGGGACGTGCGCTCAACCGCCGTGTAGAATTCACAATTATATCTACTAATGGTGCTGATATACAACAGATTAGATAAGATGAAACTGCTGAAATACATACTATGTTTATTGTCCTTGTGTATGTCCGTTGCACTGTCTGCTGTGGAAACATACCAAATACCTATACCATGGCAATGTGGCTTTGAGTTTGAAGATGACAATACACCTACTTACTGGACGCTTAATGCAAAAACTTCTAATGCTCTTGATCAATGGGTGATTGGAAATGCTTTAAGTTCCGAGGGGAAACATAGTTTGTATATTTCTGCGGATAGTGGCTCTACTGCGGTTCATGCCGCTGCAGCGGATATTGTAATGGCATATCGCACCATAAAGTTTCCGGAAACGCCATATGGCAAGATTGCACATTATAATATTTCTTTTGATTGCCGCACATTGGGGACCGCAAGTACGGGATTGTATGTGTATATCGGACTGAAATCTTTCTTGCAAACGAACTTCCTTATAGACAAGAAGGGTGTCCCGCATGGCTTGCTGGAGTATGTTAATGAGAACAGCGGCATGATTAGTGATGCTGTCTTGTCAAAATTCTATCCAATTACAGACGGCGTAAATGTATACAAGTCGTTATCTGGCGTAAAAAAATGGACAAATTTCTCAATTGTGGGTGATGTCAATAATATTGATGCCGGTGTCAGTATCAATAACAAGAACTCCAAAGAAGAATGGATTCTTGCCTTCATATGGGTGAATAATTCGTCTAAATCCACGACTCCTGTTATGGGTGCTTGCATCGATAATATTCAGATTGCGTCTGCCAATGTCAAACGACCCTATCAATTATCTGCCAATGTCAATTGTGAAGATTCTACAATTATAGTCACTTGGAAAACCACATTGGCTTTTCATGCTGTGGAGTATAAAAAGTCTTCTTCCCAACAATGGACACATGGCTTTTCTGGGCTGATAGCTACGGATGATACCATTCAGACATGCATCATTCCCTATCGTGAAGAAGGCAGTTATGATATTCGTGTTCGCGGTGCTTCTGCCTCGCAGCGTGATACAAGTGGATATGCTTGTATCTCTAATCTGCTCGTATGGTGTCCCGACAATCACTGTATTAATTATGTTAATCTTAATAGTCCGGATGTCGTTTGTACCTATGGTAGAGTGGGATCCGGTGGTATGGAGGCTCCCCCTGTATGGGATAGTATAGGTGTGGTTGATTATGGAGAGGAATCCATTATGAGTCAGCATACAATTAACTGGATGGAAGATCGTTATGATCCATGTACGTTGAATAGTGTCGATATGTATGGCAGACCGGTCCCCGGATTAAAGACTATTCCCGATGGTGCTTTGGCATCAGTGCGCTTGGGAAACTGGGATGATGGTTACGGCTATGAATCAATAACATATACTTATGAGGTTGATTCTTTCTCTCAAGCTATTTTGGTGATGAAATATGCCATTTTGTTGGAAAAACCGGGACATAGCGGCGAACCGGGTTTCCGCTTGCAGGTGTTAGACGAGAATGGAAAATTAGTTCATCCGACCTGTGGCGTTACCAACTTCATTTATTCTTCGGCAGATGCCTCATCTTGGTTTACTGCACCCCCGCAGAAAATAGATGGAGAATCTATAGACTCGATCCGTTGGAAGGATTGGACAACGGTTGGATTGAATCTGGCACCATATCATGGTCGTAAACTTCATATCAAGTTAGAGACAGGCGACTGTGGTGCGAGTGGTCACTTCGGCTATGCTTACTTTACATTGGATTGTATATCTGCGTCTTTAACCACAGATAATTGCGGTGCCAGTTCTTCAATCGCTATCAATGCGCCGGAGGGATTTACCTATACGTGGACAGATTCGAAAGGTGAGATAGTAGGACATGACCGTATTCTGGAAGCCAAAAACGGACATGAGGTGTACACTTGTACCGCATGTATGATTGAAGGAGACGGTTGTTGCTTTGATTTGTCAACCACTATGGACCCCCGTTACCCGATACCATCTTATACTTATGAATGGAATCCTCGTAATTGTCAAAGTGTGCTGGCGTTTGTCAATACGAGCCATGTTATGTTACGTGAGGAAAGCGGGGATAGACATACATCCGAGCCTTGTGAAATGGTCACATGGACTTTCCAAAACCATGCAGGCGAAATAGTCCGCTCTCCATTAGCTAATCCCGTGTATGGTGCCAACGGCGAAATTGACTCTTATGGAGATACAATCATTGTAACAATGCGTGCCCAAATTGGCGGTGGAATCTGTGATAGTGTGAGGGTCGATACCATTTTTGTGCCATCAATTTATTCTAAGGATTCTGTTATCAATGCTGAAATATGTGAGGGCGATTCCTATATATTTGGCCGCAAGGCATATGATCAATCCGGTACATATTATGATGTGCGTCCGAATGTGGCGGGCTGCGATTCTACATCCATTCTGAATCTTATCGTACATGAACGCAGTATGCCATCTTTTGTGGTCGATACAGTATGCTCCTGCGATATGCCCTATAACTTTGGTGGTTATACGTTTATAGAATCAGGCGATTATAAGTTTAATGCCAAGAATCAGTGGGGGTGCGACAGTACGGTTTATTTATCCTTATCAGTAGTTGAAAAGTTGAAAGTCGATGTTGATCCTATTCCCGATATCTTGTGTGCCGGTGAGGGATCTTTGCTTATCCATTACTCACCAACGGAAGGCGAATTTGACAGCTTGCTTATCACCTTTGAATCACAATCCGAAGAAATGCGTTATTTCCGCAAACTCAAGGTGACGGATAATTGGTTTACAAACATTGAGTTCCCATATACAATCGGTGTCATTCCGGATCATTATAAGGTAAATATGGATTTTTATCAGCATCATTCTTGTGGCAATCAGCATTTTGACATGGCATTTGACATGGAGTATAGTAGTTCAATAATAACTCAAAAATGGAATGATGTATTGACAGTTTTGGCACCGGCTTATAACGGAAATTATACATTTACGAACTATCAATGGTACAAGGATGGAGTCGCCATACCTGGGGCTACATCATCCTATTTGTATCAGCCGTTAATGGTCGGTTCTGAGTATCAGGTGGAATTGACTCGCGCTTCGGATGGCGTTAAAATGATATCCTGTCCCTTGGTGGCAACCTTGCATGAGGATATATACCCGTTCCCCAAATTGATGACAACCAATCAACTGATTGCTTTTCATCGCGATGCACCTGTAACCGTTCGTTTTTATACCATATTGGGACAGTTATATAGTGAAAAATGTTCTCCTACGGGCGAAGGGTACATCATTGCCCCTGCGGAAGTCGGCACCTATATCCTTGAATGGCAGGAAGAGGGTGGCGAAAGAAATGCGCAGCAAGTGCTTGTAGTTCATTGATAAATAAAGAAGTAATAATATCGGGCCTATGAAACAGTTAAAACTATTGAGCATTATTGGATTGCTTGCCGTACAAACAATGTATGCACAATTCCCGTCAATATATGAATGTGACTTTGAAGATGAGGCGCAAAATGCGGGATGGTTCCTTCATAATGGAATAATGGCGGAGTCAATGCCCCATACGTGGGTCATTGATACGGCTGCTAATAATGGTGGCAAAAAGGGATTGTATATTTCCGCTGATGGCGGAAAAACCGCGCAATATAAACAGGCAGCTGGGTATGTGATCGCTTACACGGATGTGTACCTGCGTGAAGGAGAATACGATTTGTCCTTTGATTGGCGCGCAATGGGTTATATGGACAGTATTTATGTCGCGTGGGTGCCTGACAGAAACGGATGGGGGGATTCGATTCAGTTGCTTAGCAATCAAACAACGACCATAGCCGGAGACCTCAAATCGTATTTGCTCAATGTCGCTGAAGACAAATACGGCCTCAATAATGCCGCCACATGGAAAACTTCGGTTATACGTGTTAAATCCAACGGCAAGCATCGCAGACTTGCTTTCATTTGGTTGACTTCCGGTGCTACTACAATCGCCAATCCCGGAGCTTGTATCGATAACGTGCTTATTATTGATAGCAAGGCTTGTCCTCCGCCGCAAGACCTCACTGTATCACGCGAGGGGAATAAAGTCCGCCTTTCATGGGTAGGTAATGCTACCGGGTATATTGCGCGCTTGTACTCCTATATGGAAGACAAATGGTACGAGCAAATTGTTAGCGACACCACTGCACTTTTCTCCGGCATGAGTGAGGGACTGTGTGACTTCTATGTTCGGAGTGTCTGTGATGACGATGTGGTTAGTATTAAATCAACGTTAACAGAGTATTTGCTCTATTTCCCTCAGAATCATTGTATTGATTATATTACAATGGATAGTGTGAATTGCTATATCGCCAATGAAAAGGTCAGCACTAACATGCCGGTTAGCAAATTAACATGGAAGAACGCCAAAGTGGATGACGGCTATGCGTCTAAATCCAGCCGCCATACGCTTCATATATCACAATCCGAAACGGATCCGCGTACCGGCGGCATGTTAAAAACAGTTCCTGAAGGCGAAATAGCTTCTGTACGTTTGGGAAACTGGGAGGTCGGTTCAGAGGCGGAGCGAGTGGAGTATTTTTTCAGAGTGGATAAGAAAACAAGTCCGGTGTTGGTACTTAAATATGCAGTCGTGCTTCAGCATCCTAATGACCAATGTAAACCCAATCCCGGATTCTCGCTGCGTGTGCTGACTCCGAGCGGACAACTCGTGTCTAAATGTGCCTCGGCTGACTTTGATTATAAAAAGGCGGCAGAGGCGGAGTGGGAGATGTTCCAACCCGAATCGGGCGGAGATATCCGTTGGAAAGATTGGACGACTGTCGGTGTTGATCTCTCTGCATATGACGGCTCAGTCCTCGTCGTTCAATTGACAACGAATGACTGCGGTGCCGGAGGACACTACGGATATGCTTATTTCACTCTCGGATGTGCTTCCGCGCAATTGGAAGGTCTGTCTTGCGGTGAGGTTAATACGGAGTTTACTGCTCCTAACGGATTTAAATATGTATGGTACAAGGAGTCTGATCCGACAACTATTGTCGGGCATGAACGTGTCTTGAAGGTGTTACCCGAAGATACTTGTCGTTATGCCGTAGATATGATGTTTGAGCAAGACTCTTCTTGTTACTTTACATTGTATGCTTGTGCCAAACCATATCAACCGAGTGCAGACTTTGAATACAAGCATCTGCCGGTAGAGTGTACTAATTATATGCATTTTGCCAATCGTAGCCACATCAAGGAAACAAATCAGGTAACAGGAGAAATAGACCATACCTCTACTGTCGTGGAAGATGTACTTTGGGATTTCGGCGATGGTACTACTTCCAGAGAACTCAATCCCGTACATGTCTATCCAAATGAAGGCGGGCAGTATAATTTGAAACTGATAGCCTATCTCTCTACCTGTACGGATACGCTCTATCAAACGATAAATGTACCGGCTATCGGTACCAAGCGTGATACGCTTACCGTGCAGCAGTGTTATGGTTCATCATATACTTTTAATGGCAACGATTATACAGAGACCGGGCTATATACGGATACCATAACGGTAGGTGCTTGGACTGGCTGTGACAGCCTTGTCACTCTTAATCTCATTATGGTTGATACAATATTTACGTATATTGATACACTCATAATGAAAGGAGATACGTTGCATGTCGGCAATGAAACCTTTGATAAATCCGGTCATTATAGGGTTGATCTGGTGGCTCAGGTTGGCTGCGATTCCGTTGTTATAGTTGACCTTGTGGTTTATGAGCAATTACGCGTACAAATGGATACGCTGTTTACCGTATGTCATGGTGAATATTGGGTTGATCTTGATTATAACATCACCCAGGGGGCAACGGATTTGTATTCGTTAAAAATGTCTGACGACCATTTCCAAATGGTAGAACACGGCAACCTGACAACCGATGTCATCCGATTGGAAATACCGGCTCAATGTGAACCTAACCGATATAAGGGATTTGTAACTTTTGAGGACTCAATTAGCGGAAATATAGTTTTGCCGTTTGTCTTGGTCGTTAATTACTCTACACAAGTGTTCGCCCAACGATGGAATGATGTCTTGGCGGTAAAGAATAGCGAATATAACGGAGGATACACATTCACTTCTTATCAATGGTATAAGAATGGAAAACCCATAGAAGGGGCTACACAATCAATATTGTATGTTCCGGAAGGTCTCGATGCTTCGGCATACTATACCGCTTCGTTGACACGGAATTCAGATAATCTGACTCTTATTACTTGTCCTATTCAGCCGGAAAAGATTGCCGGAATGAATGATATTCCCAATCTGGTGCCGCTAAATGCTCCTATTCAAATAAAAGGAAAAGGAACGGCGTACTGGTTTACGGCATTGGGCTTAAGGGTTTCCGAACAAGCATATGAGGATTCTCCGATTGTTGCTCCAGGAGTACGTGGTTCGTATATTGTGCAATTATTGGACAATCAAACAAATACACCGACTTCTTATCATGTAATTGTTTGGTAGTTATCATGCGTCTGTATGCTGCTTGTCATGTGACTTTTGGGTAGTTCTTATCGGACATCAATAAGAAACAACAAATACTTTGGCGGATACCCCTTACGGTGTCCGCTTCTTTTCTTTTCCCGAACCAAAACCATACAATAACCATACAATAACCATACAATAACCATACAATAACCATACTATTCAACCGTCTAATACTGCCAACTGACCCTGAATTAGTGGCTGTGGCGGGTGGGATGGCTATTGGAATCGAACGCCGATAAGGACGGGGTCGTGGTCGGAGTAACGGAAAAGAAGGTTCTTTTTCGCGGATCGAGTGAGTTGCTTGCGAATACTCTTGCTGGAATCGGTGGAAGAGGAGAAGTTGTATTTGCTTTGGAAACCGGCAGAGTAGTAAACGTCGGTGTTCCAGTGGATGTGATGTATCGCGGTAATCTGTTGCGCCATGGAAGGTGTGGCATAGACGCGGTCGAGGCTGCCGCACTCGCCTTTGTAGGAGTAGGAGTAAGCGAGTGAGTCTTGGGCGAGCATGTCGCGGAATCCCATAGAGACAATGGTCTGTAGCGGTTCTTCGAAGCGATAGGCGTTGTAGTCTCCGAGCATGAGTATGTCGGGGTCGGAGTAGGTGCTATCGGCATACGCCTTATGAATAGTCCACATGATGGCCGCGATATTCTCCATACGGAGTGCGTTTGCGGTCTCCGCGTCACCCCTTTTGCTGCGGGGATGGTTGAGCGAGACAACGAACCGTTCGCCGGAGTTGAGGTCCTCAAAGCCCTGAAGCATGAAGCGATAAGCATAGATGTCGGGTGGCGTGTAGGCAAAGCGCAGTGTGCCGTAGGGTTTAATTTTATCAGACCTGTAGATGAATCCGACGGAAATGGTGTCGCCGTCCATGGGAGAGGTACGCAGGTAATCGTATCGGGTCTTTCCGGCGAGTTCGTTCATCGCTGCGGCCAGTTCAGCGGGAGCGGAAGGACCTTTTTCAAGTTCACACAAGGCATATAAGTCAGCGTTGAGGCGGACGAGTGCGGATGATACTTTGAGCCGCTGGAGTTCGTGCTGCTGCGGCGTGGTGCGTTTGGACGCATATCCGCCGAGGTGGACGAAGTAATTCTGTATATTGGCGCAGCAAATGGTGAGGTCAGGCTTGCCGAGGTCGGGCAGTCTTTTGGACGGTTTGTAGTTCCTGAAGCGCGGCTGTTGGCCGGTTTGCAGTTTGCGGTTGCCGGTGACATAAGCCTGCAGGTTGTTCAGCGTAGCCCCTAAGTTGAGCCAGAAAGGCACTTTGCAGACCAAGGTAATGCGGCGGCTGTTGTTATAAGCTACATGCTGCCAGTATGCAGTGCTGTCTCCGTCCGCCAATCCGAGTGCGCGTTCTTCGGGGACATATAGGCGTTCAGCAGCCAAGTGGATGGAGTCGCGGAATGTGCCGCAGACGATGAGCCTATCGGTGACGGTGATACGCTGTCCAATGTAAGAGTTCCAACCTTCAGCGTCCAAGTCGGACAGACTGACGCACCCGCCTGCCAAGCCAAGAACGGCGGTGAGTGCAAACAACAATGCCAAACGATACCTCATGAGTTATTCTTTTTTCCAGTTAAAATCGTGTTTGAATACCACTCCGACGCCTTCGACCATCGTAGCCTGCTTGAGGGAATACTTGTCCACGGAGTGTGTGTAGCCCTTGATACGGAGTTTGCCGTTAGGTGTGAGGAAGTATTCGATATCCAAGTCGCCAAAGAAGGGTCTGTTGGAGATGTCGTTGTATCGGTAGCCGAAGTTACCGTTGATAACCAGCCTGTCCACCGGCTGCAAGGAGAAGACGGCTTCGTATTCCTGCTGCGAATCGGAGCCTTGTCCGTCCGAGCGGAAGTTGAATCCGAGTGTGAAGACATTGGTGAGTTTGCCGAGCCATGCGTTGATTTGCCCCGTGATGGTAGAGGAGAGCAGAGAGTATGTTTCATTGACGCCCGCGTTGGTGGTGTTACGCATGTATTCGGGCGTGAAGAAGCGTCCGAATACAAGGAGATAAACGACCTGACGCATCATCATCTCGTCGGTGTTTATGACGGATTTGACCTGATTGGCGATTGTTTCCTCGGAGCGCGGCAGTTCGATGTCAAACCTGATGATCGGGTCAGAAAGCGGTCCTGTGAGGTTAATGACGGTCAGTACGGGAATAGAAGTCCGCCCGGAAACGAGGTTCTGTGTCTCGGTACCGAAGAGGTCTTTGAGTGAGGCAGTGACCTGATACTTGGCGGTAACATTGAGGATCGGTTCTTCCGCCACTCCGTTCCATATGATCTGCGAGCCTTCAGCGATGGTGAAATCCCTTCGTATGACATTTCCGATAGTGAATCCGAGTTTGCCGCTTTGTAGCGTGTATGTCCCCAGAAGGTGGTACTCGTCGGTGGCGTCGTTCATAGTGAACTTGATGGAGCCGTCTCCGCGTGCCTGAATCATATCCCCTGTGCGTTCGTTAAGAACGAGTTGGAAGAGTGTCTGGGGGTCAATGTCCACGTTCAGCCCGAGGCGGAAGCGTGAGGATGTACCAGACTGCGCCGCCTTTTTGCGCTTGGGAATGATGGAAGCGAGTTGTTCGACGGGTGTCTGCACCGGCTCATTGACATTGTGGTTGTAGAATGTGATGAACGAGTTGTCCGACGCGGAAGATGCACCGTCAATGGAAATGCGGAAGCGTGATTTGCCGACGGCTTTGGCGTCTGCGGTGAGGACGATGTCGTTGTCGGGTCCTTCGAGGAAAATATCTCCGTCGGCGTAAATTTTTCCGGACATGAAACGCCCTTGTTCGTCGGGCAGATTGATTGCCAGTGTGTGGTCGCACCTGCCGGCAAGGTCCAAGCGGAAGTTCCTGAAGTATTCGTCATGAGTGAGCCGTCCGTTGAAGTAGAAGGGATTTCCTTCTTCGTCGCGCAAAACGAGGTCAGGGAAGATGATAGACGTCGAGTCCATGAAAACGGAGTCATTGAAGGTGTATCTGCATCCGGTGAACGGGATGGTGAGTCCGGCGTCAATGCCTTTGACGCGGGTGATGACCCAAACTTTCTTTCCTTCACCCGAGACGGTGACCCTGCCGGAACCGAATCCGCTGATGTCCGAAAGGAATCCGGAAGTCCAGTGGTTGATAAAACCGAGCGGTATGGAATCGGGGAAGATGTCAATCATGAATCGTCCTTTTTTTGGTTCGGCGAGTCCATCGACATGTGCGACACGGTGGGTACCGTTATCGACATTGGCATCGATGGTGATGTTACCGGTAGAGCGGTCGAGTTCAACCTTCGCCACGGCGTCTCCGATGTGCGAATTGCAGAGCAGTGCGGAGTCAAGCCGC
Source organism: Paludibacteraceae bacterium (assembly GCA_905235225.1). Classification (GTDB taxonomy): domain Bacteria; phylum Bacteroidota; class Bacteroidia; order Bacteroidales; family Paludibacteraceae; genus Colicola. Next base: position 21,746 of record CAJOKE010000011.1, on the reverse strand, counting down.
ACTTCCGCTTCGAAGACAGGTTTGTTAAACAGTCCGAAAATGTTTGCCCATCCGGTGAGTCTGCCTCCGGCAGTGAAAGCTTTGTCGGGCAAGAGGAAGGGCATAAGTAGTCTGGCGTTAATCCGCTCCAAGGCAATGTGGAGCGAATCCGTTTCGCGTGGTGAAGCGACTCCGTCGGCTTCGATGTACTGTGACTTGCCGGTCAGGCGGAAAGCGTCAATGGTGAGCGACGTATCAGCTGCGCAGAACGCGATGCGTGAGTCGCCGATATGATAGAGGGAATCGCCGAGTTGGAGCAATCCGGGCAGGATATGCGCCTCAACCAAAGGTCTGCCGGCATAGTGCATGAAATGTGTCTGGACATCCAAGGTTCCAAAGTTCTTTGACGGGGGCAGAGCCTTGAAGTTGATTCCCAATAGGAGCGAGTCATTGAAGGCTTGTGTCTGTGCGCTGATGACGGTGCTGTCCAGTTCCATCGAGAAATCCAGGGAGCCATAGTCAGCCGTATTGCTTGTGTTGAGGGCAATGTCTTTGATGAGGGCGTTTCCGGCAAGTACGCCCGGAATATAAGTCTGCACGGACCAGCGTTGGCGGCGTTCGTTAAAGGACGCTTTGATGACCGGGTCATCGCTAATCATAACCGGCAGCTGGAGCATCTCTTGGAGTTTGTGGATTTTATGTCCATAGAGATAGAGTGTGAGTTCGTTGTCCGAGGGGCATGCCATAATCTGTTTGTAGCGTTTGGTAGAGAATACAGACGGCAGGTAATGGGCAATCTGTTTCATGACCGAAACAGGCAGGGTGGTGTATGCAAACCGTCCTTTGGCAGTCCCCGTAAAGTAATCCGACTGAAGCCTGAGAACCAGATTATCGCCCTGCCAGCCCGATGTGAGGGACAAAGCCTTCATCATGGCTGAGTCCGTCCCGATACGCAGGAAGAGTGAATCCATGTCAAGCGCGATGTCTGCATGGTCAATATCGTGGCCAAGGAAATGCAGTTTCGCTTTTCCATTCAACTCGGAGTCGGGATAGCGTTTGGTCAGTTTGAGCGTGCCGGGGAAGAAACGCCTGATGTCCAGTGTGGCATCCACATGCTTTTCGGGACTTTTGAGGTCGGCAATCCCTTCCAAGGCGAGGCAAATATTCTGGTCATTGATTTTGAGGTTCCCTTGCGCGAACAAATCATCCAAGGTGGCATGCACCTTAATGTCCTTGTAGCGATAGCCGTTGAAGGCGATTTGGCTGATGTGTACATCGGCTTTTCCGTGCGGGGTGGTGTCTGTAGCCAAGTGCCAGTCGGTGTTGACGGTCATAGACACGGTACCGATATTTCTGTTGGCAAGGAGCCGTCCCAAATTGAAACGCTTAGTCCCCAGTTTGCCTTTGAGCGTGGCGGAAGAGAAGTCCCGTGCCGAGAGGCAGGTGCCGTCCGTTGTGATTACGCCCAGTGCCGTCCGAAATGCCCCATGAAGTGTCAGGTCGTGCAATCTGCCGCGCAGTTCGCCCTGATAGTGCATATCCCCTAAACGGCGGATGACAGGCGGCAATCGGAAAGGACGCCCCTGTATGCCGGAAACGAAGTCCTGTATCTGGGCATTGGTGAGTGACAAATCCTGACAGCGGGCATGTACAAGGACGTTGTCAAGAACAGGAAGCCCGATGGCGGAGAAGGAACCCAGGAAGACGCGGCGGTTATCGTAGAACAGTTCCAGATTGTCGGCGGCAATGCTATCCATTGTACCTTCCAAATCCGCAGAAAACGTCAGTGTGCCTTTTACGCCGCTGAAGTCCTTGAGGAAGAATTTCAAGTCTTGCGGAGTCAAGCGGGCATTGTTGATATGCAGGGACATCCTTATGGCGTCAGCATTCTCGCGGAAATAGTTACCGAAGGATTGTTCTATGGGTTTGCGCGGAAATGTTGTATGAACGCCGGAAGCATCAAGATGTGACTGAGGCAGGCGCAGTTCCAACGTAGGCAGAACGATAATCGTGTCGTTCGCAATGAGCCGCGCAGCAACATCCTTAATGACAAGTTGCTCGGAAAAACGTGAGAAAGGCTGGTGGCGCGCCTTGACCATATCAACAGAAAGAGCCATTTGCCGTATTTCGGCATCCAAGGAATCCCAGGAGAAATGATGGAGTGCCAGTCCGGCTTGCGGCAAATCAAAGGCGAAGCTGTCGTAGCGTGCCTTGACATCGGTCAGCGCGATGTTGCGAAGTTGTATATCCAAGTCCAAGGGCGATTTGGTTGTATCCCCGGAAGCGAACGCGCGAACGAGAAACATGTAATTGTATTCGCCTGAGGGCAGGCGGTGTATGTCCGCCCGGACGCCATCGAGATTGATGGTAGGAAAGCGTAGTTGTTTCTCGGTCAGTGCCAAGGGCGAGAAACGTGTATATAATAGGCGGATATATAGTAGCGTATCTTGCTGTAAGTCTTCAATATAAATGTCGTTCAGGGTGATTCGCATCGGGAACTCATACCGGACGCCGCCAATCCGGACGGTGGTATTGAGTCCCCGGCTTAATTCATCCGTTGCGAGCCGGACGGTTGCCGTTTGAATCTTCCCCGAATGGAGAAAACCGACACATAGTCCGAGGGTGACGAGGATACACCCTAAAAGCGTTAATAATATGACCCATATACGTCTCACAATGTTTTACCAAGCACATCAAATAGTATGCCGTTGCGCTCGATGAGGATATGACCGCCGGATAGTTTTTTAGATGCGGCATCCGCTTTTGCAGCGGGGGTGGTTAGCCCTTGGGGTTCCGGCTCGGATGCCAGACCGACAGCTTCCCGGAACGTGGTAGCAACACGCAGACCGTCAACGGTTAGCATGCCGTCATCATCGTATGAATGGAAAACGACATGTGCCGGATTGATATCCGGTGCATTCGGATCCGTCAGGGGTCCGATTAGCGGTGTTTCCGGCTCATGGTCAGGCATGGCGTCAAACAGATACAGGCTGATTTCGTCATTGTTGTTACCTTGAACGATATGGTAGCGCATAACGACCAAATAGGTCTTGTCGGAATCCAGAATCTTATCTGCAAAAACGGCATCGGCTTTTTTGAAGAAACGCAAGCCGACTATATTGTTATACTCTTCGTCCACACCGGCATAAATGCGTCCGCAGTAGTTATATGCCGTGTTGTTGGCTTTTTCGTCACGAAGAGTCAGAAAATAGCCGGATTTGGTTACAAACGTAGGTTCAAGCAATAGTGAAACATATACATCGCCGTTTTTCACTTGTTCAAAGGCGTGGTGAGGCATGTCGTTTGTTACATCGCCCTCGATAAGCAAACCATGCGCAGCGTTGCCCGGATATGAGCCAAATTCCAAACCGGGCGTGACGATAGCCATGCTTGATTCGCCGCCCCATTGAAGGAACCACTCTTTGTTAACGGTTAGAACCGATCCGTCGGCATATTCAAAGTCATCGGAAAACAGCACTTCAGCATTGACAGCAAACGGAAGACACAAAAATAAACAGATGATAATCTTTTTCATATACATACATTTAGCCTGCAAAGATAATACATTTTCGTGACATATGCAAAAAAAAAGGTGAAGTCGATATTTTTTTTGCATATATAAAAAGTTTTTAGTACTTTTGCAGCGTGAAATTCCGGCGTAGTTTAGCAATATTGGTTACTGTAGTGCTGTCGTGTATGGCGGTATATGGCCGTTCCTATTTAGAGGCGGGTGCGCGTATCGGTTTGGCGGGGTTGACCTATGATTGCGAGTACGGCGGCACCATGCCCGGTTATCATGCAGCATTGGATTTGGGGTATCTGTACCGCTCTCCGTATTGGGTGTCTTTCCGCGTCGGAGCGAGCATAGAAGCAATGTCTTCATCGTATTACAAAAAGCATTACCAAGACCAATATACAACCTATGACACAGAAAGCAGTCAGATGGATGTCAAGTATGATATAGGAACACTGCGGGAACGGCATCGAAATTATGCAGTGTCTTTTCCGGTACAGATCGGCTTTCATCTCCGGCATTTTACATTCCTTATAGGTCCGCGATTTACATTGCCGTTCGGCGGGTCTTGGAAACAGTCGGTGTCCGATGCGGCATTGGCTGTTTATTACCCGAGATACGATAATCTTGTCGAGGAGTCTTATCCGTTGGCGGCAAGCCGGAATTTTGCGATGGATGCCAAAGGCGACTTGGCATTGCCCGACTGGCAGTGTTCATTGTCCGGCGAGTTGACCTACGATTTGCTAATAGCTTCGCAGTATGGCAAAACCGAGTCATTTATAAGTTTCGGCATATACTTTGATGTCTGTTTGACGCCCATATCGACAACAGCGATAGAGGACAGGTCGGGTATCCTACGCTTGACCGATATGGCAGACGGTCTGCCGCTGTCCCGAATCATGACACCGGTGCTGCAGGCATGGCGTGACGAACGACCGTTAGTGTCGAAATTCGGGAATTTCGATGTCGGGTTCAAGGTGGCATATCATCTAACTTCCGCGCCTCGCCAACGGCGCACGCATCGTGGCTGTAACTGCGATGAATAACAATGTAACTAATTTAGAATCAATGGATTTTCTGAATAAACTGAACGATTCGCAACGTGAAGCGGTTATGTATAATGAGGGACCGCACCTTGTAATAGCCGGTGCCGGTTCCGGCAAAACCCGTGTGCTGACATACAAGATTGCCTATTTGCTTGAGCAGGGCGTCCGTGCCAACCATATCCTTGCACTGACATTTACAAACAAGGCAGCCCGGGAGATGAAGGAGCGTATATCCGCTTTGGTTGCACCCGAGTATGCGCGCTATTTATGGGCGGGAACTTTCCACTCGATGTGTGCCAAGATTTTGCGTCAAGAGGCGGGCAGGTTAGGCTACACGCGGGATTTTTCCATATACGATACGGCGGATTCAAAATCGGTTATCAAGCAGATTTGCAAGGAGAAACAACTGGATGACAAGATATACAAGCCCAATGCGGTTCTGTCTAAAATATCCGCTGCCAAAAACAGCCTTATCACGGCGGAAGAGTATGCGTTGCGGGAAGATATAAACAAGGCTAACCGTTTTGACAGAATGTATGATATGGCGGATGTGTACCGGCTATACGAGGCACGGCTTAAGGGTGCTAACGCAATGGATTTCGATGATTTGCTGATGAATATATGCGTGCTTTTCCGCCAAAATCCGGATGCGTTGGCGCATTATCAGCAGATATTCCAATATATACTGGTGGATGAGTATCAGGATACCAATTATGCCCAGTATCTGATAGTACGTATGCTTGCCGAACCGCAAAACAATGTATGTGTGGTGGGGGACGATGCGCAATCCATTTATTCATTCCGCGGGGCGGATATCCGTAATATACTGACTTTTCAACAGGGTTATCCGAATGCGCGTCTATTCAAGTTGGAGCGCAACTACCGCTCTACGCAAACGATAGTGAATGCCGCCAATTCTCTGATACACAAGAACGAACACCAGATATACAAAGAAGTCTATTCGGAAAACGAGGTGGGGGAGAAGATCGGCTTGTATGCCTTCATGTCCGACCGTGACGAGGCGGCAGGCATTGCTTCCATGATAAAAGAAGACAAATTGCGCGGCAAGGGGAATATAAGTTATGATGACATTGCCGTGTTATACCGCACTAACGCCCAGTCCCGTGCTTTGGAGAACGCCTTGCGCAGTGCCAATATCCCGTATCGCATATACGGCGGCACTTCGTTTTATCAGCGAAAGGAAATCAAGGACGCCATCTCTTATTTCCGGTTGGTCGCCAATCCTGCCGACAATGAAGCCTTACTGCGCGTTATCAATTTCCCTGCGCGGGGAATAGGGGATGTGACCCTGCGAAAGGTGTCTGAACATGCGGCGTTGCAGAACCAGACAATGTTTGATGTAGTGTCTGATCCCGCAGGCTGCGGGTTGTCTTTGTCCGGTGCCACGGCTAAACGGCTCATGGAGTTTGGCAAAATGATTCAACGTTTTGCTGAAGGGGTGGATACTATGAATGCGTATGAGTTTGCGGAGTTGGTTATGCGTGAGTCCGGCATTATGACGGCGGCTGCGTTGGATCGGACCCCCGAGGGTATTGACCGTAAGGAGAACCTCGATGAATTGCTTGCAGGTATTCATGAGTTTGTGGAGCAGCGCAGTGAGGAAGGAATTGACTTCACACCGATTCAGGATTTCCTTGCCGAGGTAAGCCTGTTGACAGATCAGGATGAGAACCTGCAGGACCATACCGCGCGTGTAACCTTAATGACCGTACATGCCGCCAAAGGGCTGGAGTTCCATACGGTACATATCGTCGGTATGGAAGAGCAACTGTTCCCGTCCCGGTTCTGTAATACATCGACTGAAATAGAAGAGGAACGCCGTTTGCTGTATGTCGCGATAACACGCGCAATGCGGTTTTGCACATTAAGTTATGCCCGCCAGCGTTTTATGAACGGCAGTGTCGAGTTTTCCTCGGCATCCCGATTCCTCAAAGATATAGACCGCAATTATCTGCAAATAATCCAAGCTACTCAGCCTCAACCGGTCAGAGCAATGTGGTCTCATAACACATGGTCTGCCCCCCAACCTGCACCTGCGGTTGCGCAGCAGCCTGTATCATCCATGCAGCGTGTAACCTCTGCGCCGACATCGGCGGCAATAGATACCACTTATCAAGCCGGGGACAAGGTCAAACACAAGGTTTTCGGAAGCGGAACTGTTCAGCGGGTCTATCGGGACGAGGCATCCGGCAATGACAAAATTGACATCGTTTTCAGCGAAAAAGGTCTCAAAACTCTGCTACTCACTTATGCAAAATTAGAGCGCGAATAATCGCGCTCTAATTGTATCGAATAGCTGTGTCACCGGTTATACAAGTTTCCTCAAGACCTGTTTCATATCCACTGCCTTTTGGATCATGGCATGCAGGTCTTCAATCTTCACACGGTCCTGTGCCATCGTATCGCGGTAACGCACTGTTACACAGTTGTCGTTCAGCGTATCATGGTCAATCGTGATGCAGAATGGTGTACCAATGGCATCTTGGCGGCGATAGCGTTTGCCGATACTGTCTTTTTCGTCGTATGTCGTCTTAAAGTCGAACTTGAGCATATCCATCACTTCGCGCGCTTTCTCCGGCAGACCGTCTTTTTTCACCAGAGGCATCACGCATGCCTTGACTGGGGCTAATACCGGCGGCAGGCTAAGAACCACACGGGTCTCCCCGCCTTCCAAAGTTTCCTCTTTATACGACGAACACATGATGGAGAGGAACATACGGTCCACACCGATACTTGTTTCGATAACGTAAGGCGTGTAACTCTCGTTCAGTTCGGGGTCAAAGTACTCAATCTTCTTTCCGCTGTATTTGGCGTGCTGGCTCAGGTCGAAGTTCGTCCGGCTGTGAATACCTTCCACTTCTTTGAATCCGAACGGCATAAGGAACTCTATATCCGTTGCTGCATTGGCGTAGTGTGCTAATTTCTCGTGGTCGTGGAAACGGTACTTCTCGTCACCCAGTCCCAATGCCTTGTGCCATTTGAGACGGAATTCCTTCCAGTGCTTGAACCACTCCATTTCCGTACCGGGCTTCACAAAGAACTGCATCTCCATCTGCTCAAACTCGCGCATGCGGAACACGAACTGACGGGCTACAATCTCATTGCGGAATGCCTTACCGATCTGCGCAATACCAAACGGTATCTTCATACGACCTGTTTTTTGAACGTTAAGGTAGTTCACGAATATGCCTTGTGCCGTTTCCGGACGAAGGTAAATCTTCATGGCACCGTCTGCCGTTGAACCCATTTCAGTTTGGAACATCAGGTTGAATTGCCGCACGTCTGTCCAGTTGCGCGTGCCGCTGATCGGGCATACGATCTCCTCGTCCAGAATAATCTGTTTCAATTCAGCAAGGTCACTTGCGTTCATTGCTTTTGAGTAACGCTCATGCAAGGCGTCCCAATGCGCCTGATGTTCCAGCACGCGGGCATTCGTCTGGCGGAACATCGCTTCGTCAAAACTCTCTCCGAAGCGTTTTGCCGCTTTTTCCACCTCTTTGTTGATTTTCTCCTCAATCTTGCCGAGCTGGTCCTCTATCAGCACATCAGCGCGGTAACGCTTCTTACTGTCGCGGTTGTCTATGAGCGGGTCGTTGAACGCATCCACATGCCCCGAGGCCTTCCATACCGTCGGGTGCATGAATATCGCTGCGTCTATACCCACTATATTCTCATGCAACAGCGTCATGCTGTCCCACCAGTAACGCTTGATATTGTTCTTCAGTTCCACACCGTTCTGACCGTAGTCATAAACAGCACCTAAACCATCGTAAATCTCGCTTGACGGAAATACAAATCCATACTCCTTGCAGTGAGATACTAACTTCTTGAATGTCTCTTCCTGAGTTGCCATAATTGCTTGATTATTTCTTTTAGCCCGCAAAAGTACTACAAAATTCCCATATACACAAAAAAAAGTGCATTTCACTGCACTTTTTTTCCTTTTTCTCCCCACCTTTTCCCCTGCCTTAACCATACAATTACCATACAATTACCATACAATAACCATACAATAAAGCCGACGGAAAGGACATTTTTATCTCATCTCCTGCCCCGTGACGGTGTAGGTCTTGTCCCCGCGGAGGATGAGGTGTTTTATGTTGTGAGAGACACTATTAACAAAGAGCCACTCGACCAACGGATGGAATATCCAGCGTGACACGTTGGTTAAGTGCTTTGAAAAGTCGGACGATGGATGCAAGCGTAAGGTTTTTGCCATTCTCCAGACGGGAAATCTGCGCTTTCTGAACTCCGACCATTTCACCTAACTGCTCCTGGGATAGTTGCTGAGCCTGACGTGCTTTACGAATAGCTTCACCAACAAGCATCAATTCAACCTGCTCGTCGTACTCTTCACGTGCCGGCGTTCCTTTTGTACCGACATGTTTGTCCACCATTTGTTCTTGCGTGTAAAATTTCATATCTTGTCCTCCCTTAGTTATTTCTGATTAAAATAAATGTCTTTTATACTTTGTGCATGCAGGATTTCCTGCAGCGGCGTTTTTTGCGATTTCTTGATAAAACCATGCGTGGCGATTACTAAAGTGTTTTGTCCGTCTCGCTTGTCCCAAAAGGCCAATAGACGATATTGGACGCTATCAAACAATGTTCTAAATTCCCAAATATCCGTATTCTCCAGTTTCTTAAAAAGCTTTGGGTCGTTGATGTATGATGCTCTCGTCACATTGTACAGAATTTTGGCTTTTACCTTTTCAGACTGCTTAGCGAGAAACGCATCGGCTTCCTCGGAATAGAGAACTTGAAATTTTGGTTTTTGCTCCGGCATAATTGTAGTCGTTTCTCAAAATCGCTGCAAAGGTACAAAAAAGTTTCCATATATCGAAACATTTTTGCAAAAAAAGTGATATTTCTGCATTTTTAAGGAAAATGGTAGTGTTTATGTCAAAGAAAAACCGCTTAGCGTGGGACGCCAAGCGGTAGGAAGGGATAAAATCCCTATCAGGGGCAAAGTCTATTTCACCTCCTGTCCCTGCAAGGTATAAACCTTCTCCCCGCGGAGGATGTATATTTGCCCGTTGCGAAGGATTTTCTGCGCCTTTGTACATTGTACATCGTCCCCTTGTACATCTTCTATGCTCTGTTCTTCTTGCCATTCGCCTTGGGTAGTGAATGTCTGTTCCGAGCCGTAATAATACTGGTCACCCACCTTGCCATAGACGCGGTAGCGATAGACCGTACCGGCATCGAGGTTGGTGAGGGTTGCGCGTAAGGCAATACCGCTTGCCTGCACAAAGATATGATTATTGGTCACTCGTTGTGACTCTAATAATCTTGACAAAGGCACTCCACGGATATGTTGCTTTATAAGCATCGATACTTTTAGCCGGGACATACAAAGGAATGTTTCTGTAAGCCCAGCTATCAAACAAGTCATCTTTACATATTGGTGGTATGGTTGCTTCGCAGGTAATTGCAGTCAAACGGTTGCAAAGATAGAAAGCATACCTTCCAATGCTTGTGACGCTGTTGGGAATGATTACAGAGGTCAAACTGCTGCAACCCCAGAAAGCACTACTTCCAATGCTTGTGACACTGTTGTGAATGGTCACAGAGGTCAAACTGCAATCTTGGAAAGCTTGATCTCCAATGCTTGTGACGCTATTAGGAATCGTCACAGAGGTCAAACTGCGGCAACCCCAGAAAGCTTGATCTCCAATCCATTTAGTTTCTTTTTTTATATTATAGGAAGACAAATTCTTATCACTAACTTCTGCTAAATAATTGTCTGCATACCGGATGTTATCAACAATCGGCAAAGACAAACACATTTCAAAAGCATACTCTCCCATGCTTGTGACGCTATTTGGAATCTCAATTGAGGTCAAACTACTACAATTTGAGAATACTCGCTTTCCAATGCTTGTGACGCTATTGGGAATTGAGACAGAAGTCAAACTGTGGCAATAATAGAACGCGCTATCTCCAACGCTTGTCACGCTATTAGGAATCGTGATTTTTCCTTTTGCAGCTGTAGAGCATGCAAGCAAGGTTGTTTTCGATGCATCGGCATATACTAAAAATCCATCCACATATCCATTTATACTTCTTGCACCCCATGGCGAACCATTTGCCGAGCCGCTATAAACTATATTGGGCACAAGGTGGAAAGCACTCCCTTCGATACTAGTGACGCTATTTGGAATCGTCACAGAGGTCAAACCGCTGCAACCGGAGAAAGCACTAACTCCAATGCTTGTGACACTATTGGGAATGGTCACAGAGGTCAAACTACTGCATCCATAGAAAGCACCATCTCCAATGCTTGTGACACTGTTGGGAATGGTTATGGAGGTCAAACGGGTGCAATGAGAGAAAGCAGAACTTCCAATACTTGTGACGCTATTGGGAATCGTAACTGAAGTCAATTGGACGCAACCATGGAAAGTGTGCTTTCTAATGCTTGTGACACTACTAGGAATAGTTATATTCTTTACTGGAACACCTTTGATATACAACGTGTAATGCCTAGAAATTTTTCTGGGAACCAGTTTTTATTACACCATTCTGCTATACTACCAGTGAATTTGATTGTAGATATGTTGGAATAACGGAAAGCAAAAGTTCCAATACTTGTGACACTATTGGGAATCGCTACAGATCTCAATCTGTCGCAATAATAGAAAGCATAAGATCCAATGCTTGTGACACCATCACTAATAGTAACGGTCCTAATGGATTGACGAGATGAGTACCATGGAGCGTATCTTTTATTATAATAATCATAATCCTTCATTACCCCTGTTCCGCTGATAGTTAATACACTATCTGTCAAATCCCATGTAAGATTGTCGCCGCAGGTGCCGATTTCGGCAAAGAGGGTTCCTACGCTTGCTGTGAGGGCAAGGATGAATGTAAAGAGTTTGTGTTTCATAAATTTTCCCTAATTCGTGTCGGGCGCAACATTAAATGGTTAATATTTTGGGTTAGTTGTTACGGACCACTGCGCTATTCCGGAAAATCTGGAAAGTCAGGGTACAATAAGTATCTACAAAACAAAGGCGTGAATGTTATCCACGCTTATTCTCCAAATAGAGGTTCCTGCAAGACCCTACAACCAAGAATAAACAATAATAACGTCCACGCCCGATATGTTTAACCATCCCACCCATACGGGCGAGGACTGAATATAACATATCCACGGGACGCTTATCGCCCTATCTTGTTTCGGGGTCGTGAATTTTGCAGGATTCCTATTTGCCAAAACAAGCGTCAATAAACGCCTTTTATGTTCTCCTGTTTAACGTCAGTGAGTGACGCACCGTTTTTTACGCTGTCGGTGGCAGCGGTACCATTATTTTACCTCTTTCAGTATCGTCCCCGGGTTCGTACCCATCAATGTGATAGCCGATAGTTTTTTGCCCATATCTTTGAGTGAGTGACCGCAATGGTAAAGGCTGTCATCTATTATCAGCCATCTGTCATGCGAGGGCGTTGACCATTTATTTGCCCATTGACGGAATTGTGTGCCTCGGATAGAATTGACGCGATAACCAACGGATATAATCATGTCTAAGTTATAAAAGGGAACTTCACACCTCACTTGCCTGTTTCCTTCTATACGAACCTGTGCAATTTTTGCACATGTTGCTGCCTCGTCCAATTCGTGTGTCTTGTATATATTATGGATGTGCCTTAAGACAGACGTTCTGTCTGTGCCAAACAATTCTGCCATCTGTTGCTGGTTCAGCCACACGGTTTCATAGCCCGATTTAACTTCGAGATTGATTTATCTTAATAATCCCCCTCGATATACCATTCCTTAAACCATGTGCCGTCCAAATTAAGCAGTGCGACCAACCATGTGTCATCTTCAATGCCGTAGCCGTCGCAATCGCCGTGACTGCCTTCGTGCAGCAGATATCGGATGTCAATGCAGGGTTTCTTGTTTGAACGCCAATATGGTTCACAAAGTGAAATATCAAAAACAACGGATTTCTTGGTATCGCAAATTTCCTGCATTTTAGTCCATCGCGTAAACGCTTCCCAAGCGGGTTGGTAGGCAATACGGATCTCAAAGTGTATGGAGTTGGTGTCGCCATTTTCCTTCTTCAAGGCACGAACCATTTGCGGAATCATCGGAAACGGACAATCCTCGGGAATAATCAGGCGTATCGCCTCTTTGATAGTTGAATAAAAACGCCATCCTTCTTTGATTTCAAACTCGGGATATTTTTCGATTAGTATTTGCATGGAAGTTTTGCCTTTCCTGAATTGGCGGAAATCTTCTGCTGCGTTGAGCCAGAATCGGTTGTTCTTCATTTCAGACATAATGTATCGTTTTTTTAGAGGTTGTTAGTCTTTGTATATAGCGATAAGTTCTTCCTGTTGTCCTGGAACGGTGCTGTGATATATGCGGATTTCGGGAGTATCCTCAATAGTCACGACATAGGTGTCGGCAGGGGGATTAGGGAAATGGAATTCGTTTCCTTTCCTTTCCCCATATAGGATGATGTCCGGCTGTTTGCCGATGTCCTGATTGATGTCCCAAGAGCAATAGCGTAGTGTGCCGTCCGGCATGCTGTCCACACGCGCTTGAATAGCTCCCGCCTTGGTATGCTGAAGGCACATGGCATAGTTCCGCAAAGGTGCATAAAGTCGGGGGTTGCATACGGTATCGGCTGTCGCGTAGAGGCGGTGTCCGTCCCATCGGTAAATCTGAAACTTGTCATTAAGATAATAACTGTCCCATTTCAAAAGCGGGTAGTAGAGTATTCGTTTTCGTTCATCCCATTTGTACTGGTATTCATATCCTAACATGCGGGCAAAGCGAAAGTAGTAATCTGCGAAATTGTATTCGAAACCGATTTCCGTAGTGTCGTTCCCTTGCGCGTCAGTAATTATTGCAGTGCGTTTGAGGTCATGTCCTTTCAACTCATAAGCGACATAAGACTGATAACCATAGGCTCCGCTGATCCGGAAAAACGCTTCAAACAGATACAGATGCCTGCGCGGAGACGGAAGAGAATAAATATGATTGACTGAAGACACTTCACCTTCCCAGTCCGGCAAACCTTCGTATGTATATACCGAATCTCCGTCTCTCACCTCATAAATGTCACTCCATCCCCATGAAGCGTCTCTTGAGTGAGTGTTGCGGCTATACAGGCATATTCGTCCATCCGGAGAGGAAACGGTAGTGATATCATCATACTCATCATACTCATCTTCCTCTTCTTCATAATCTTCCTCATCATATTCTTCAACCTGAACGGTGTCGGTTGACGTATTATCCTGTCTGTTAGAAGACTGGTTTGAATGCCGGCAGCCGAAAAGTATAACGGCTATTAAAAGTAGTGTAAGACAATGTTGAGTGTTCATAAGTACGATTGGTTATTGATCCTTGTTTTTTGTTCTTTGCTCTTCCGTCATTCGGTTTTATAATCTGTTGAGTATAATTTTGCAGCAGGATTCGATTTGGTGGAAGGCAAAATCATATTCGGCATCGGAGTAGAGCGGGTCTTCTATGTTGAACTCATCGCCGAGGTGCTTTCCACTTTGGTTTCGATGGAAATCTATCAGTAAAGAATATAAATTTGTGTGTAATAAATCTATTTCTGCCGATAGAGTACAAATACTTCTCGGCCTAAATGGTCAACAAAGGCGATGACATCCTCTGAATTGCGACTGGGCAAGATAATCAACGAAGCCACACTATCTAGATCTCTCACATCTCTTCCGGGAAGCGGAGCCGGCATCGCAGTAAAAGATGATAAATCGGCAGTAAATATACAGAGTGAGTCCTGCAATTGATACGTCCCTCTCATCGTCATGGTAGTACGTGTTCCTTCGCTAAATTCGGTATTATCGACCACCACTTTGGTGTCAAAATTAACCGTATCTCGAAAGTTCAACTCCAATTCTGTTCTTTCAAGTCCATCCCATATAGGAGCAGCCTGCCACCGTCCTATGAGATTCGGCAATGCGAATATATGCATCGCCGAAAGCAAAAAAATGATTGCAAGAGTGTTTTGTTTCATAATTCTTTATTTGATTTGAATCTCAATTACAATCTATAGAGTCCAATACGACTATAATTCTATCAAGAGAAATGTTATTTATTCTCTAACTGCTTAAGTAATTTCTCCGTGCGAGCAATTACATCGTCTGCTCGTTTGATTGCCTCTTTAGCGCGAGGTCGGGAATGCGGGTTAGTTGTAGGCGAGTGTAGTTCATAATCTATTTTCCTAATAAAAAATCCAGCCAACTCTTTTTAGACATATTTTCCTCATCGTCATCAAAGGCCGGTGGCTCTTCTACCAACTCAGGCGGCGGACCATACAGGCTGGCGACAGGTTTCGTATCTCTGAAAAGGCTCGGGAATGAGAAATCATACCGGCGGGTCTCTATGGTGATTCTGTCTTTTGGCTCCGCGTTTTTGTTCTGGACGATTTGCAGGGTGTTACCCTCTCCGTGATAATAGATGTATGGCAGATGCTTTTCCTCTATTCTGCTCATACTGAACTTCGGTTCCAGCACAGGGTATAGTCGTTCTTTACCTTGTTCGCGACATTGCCGGTCATACCCCACTTCTGTTTCTTCACAAATCCGTTCGGCTTTAGCCCGGTCAGTGGTGAAATAATAATTCTGATAGCTGCGGTTTTCATTCGCATAATCCTCTGAATCAAAGCAGGGATAGTGCTTATCCACGATGACCACATAGGGACTTGCTTTCATCCGATAATTCTTACTGTACTTGTCGAAAGCCGCCCTTTTCAGGTCCTCCAGACCAAGAAAGACTCTCCCTGCATATCGGAACGAGTCTCTGATGTCGATGTCAGTAATTTCAATGTCGTTTCGGTTCATAATTGTCAGTGAGTTTATGTTGGTCTATTCTTTTCCTTTTCGGTTGCAAAGGTACGTATAATTTCTGATTTGTGCAAATATTTCTGCTTTTTTCGCAAATTCATTGTTTGGAGATTACGCAATTCTGTGAGTTTTTATTTTCCAAAATTATTCCTTTGCGCAAGTTTTACCTATTGCGTTGCCCATCGGAGGTACATGGTGGCTTTCAATGCGATTACCTCAAATTCGGTTTCGAACCATGCTTCTAAGGTGTTTTCCACTTCGGTTTCGATGGAAATCTATCAGTTTTGGGAGAGGATTTTGTTTGATTATTATGGCAGATTGGCTTGCTGGATGATGATGTTCTTGCGTTGCTTGAATTCTAAATCCGTCATAGGAGTAATGCCCTCGCGGTCCGTGAAGGCTTGGTACATTGCATTGAGAACACGCATAAGTTTGTCTGTATTATGTCCGTCCTCCTGACGGTAGCCAAGAATCTTTGGTGGCTCTGCGCCCTTATTTGCACCGCAAAAGACCCAATAAGTGCAAAGAGCAATGTCTGTTCGATGCAAGCCCATAGCACAAGCGATGTAGAAATCTCCGGTATCCATGAGTTGGCACAACTGCGGAAAGAGTTCCGCCATTTGTGCGACAGCTTCAGCGGACGTATCTACCGGATAATGGAAATACCTCATTCCATTTTCCTCGCACAATGCCGGCAAACGGTCTGTATGGTCGGTTAGCCGGAGATCGATAATCGTTTTTACCTCCGCCTCTTTAAGTGCACGCCATGCATAGAACTGATGCCTCGATGACATCGTTCGTCCCCGTGCTCCGCCATAAACAGGTGCGAGGTCGGGAATGCGGGTTTGTTGTAAGCGTGCGAAATTCATTGTAAAAAAGTTATTACGTTATAATAAAAAGGATGGTCGTATACTATATCTTCGTTATATCTCCCAGACACAAATCATCCGCCATATGAAGAATGACATCAGTTTGCTCCAGATCATCTTTGAAATGCTGAGGGATAGTGTTATACCCCACTGCTGCGCCGAGGATATTGCCGGTCACAGCCCCGGTACTATCGCTATCACCGGGATGATTAACGGACGCGATTAGAGCTTGTTCGAAATTGTCAAAATAGCGAGTCGCACAATATAATGCGATTGCCAAAGCCTCTTCTCCAACCCAACCTCCGCCCAGAAACTCTATATTCTGCAGATCCGATTTCTCGTTAGAGGCAAGTTGTATTGCCGAATTGGCGAGTAGAGCCATCTGGTTAACCTCATTCGGATATTGAGGGAATAGTTCTGACAGCGCCTCAATGCCCTCTTCTGTATAGCGGGTCATGGCATCTTGGGACGGGTGTTCATCTAATGCCAAGCGATAGATGATATGCGCCATCAGTGCGGCTGGAATGAAACCCAACGGATTGAGGTGGGTTATTTCTGCAGCATCGGCAGCTAACCGGTCCGCCTCCAGGATGCTCATCCGGTTATCCATAGCGCCATAAAGAGGAATAGGAGCTATACGCATGATGCCTCCACACCCTTTGCTGTTGTTGTAAGGTTCTTTACCTCTGAAGATGGCTTCGAGCGCGGTGATGCAAGTATTACCGGGTGCGCGTCTTTTGTTTAATGCCGAAACAGCACTAGGCCAACAACTTTTGTACTTGCCGGACTTCTTACCGACTTGTATCAAATACCACTCTACATATGCTTGAGCAATGCCATACTTATAGGCGATTTTCTGCTTTTTAGCATTCAGCAGTCCATTAGCCGTATAGAGGGTCATCTGGGTATCATCGGAAAAAACGGCTTTTCCTGCCTGTTCTTCTTCCGGTAGCCAATGCTGATGCGTATCCAAACGCGTAATGCCGTTCTCGCCATACCGTGCTTGGATGGCTTTATAAGAGGAGATAAACTCTATCAGATAACCCAAAGCATCTCCTATGGCGCCTCCAATGAGCGATCCTCGTATACTGTCTTGTAATATTGTTTCCATATTATTTTTAGATTTCTAATATATATGACCTTTCTTTTGTGCCGAGGCAATCTACGCAAATGATGTTGTGGTCTTTCGTTACACCGGCACCTGTTTGGGTATGACCGATGATTTGTTTGACGGTGCCGTTAAACAAATCATGCTCGACAAGTGTTTCCGGCCGAATCCAGACAGGTGAGTGTGTCGGTGATATGCCATAATGGTCATCTATTTCGGTTGCATTGACATCAAAGGTAAACGCGTTCTTGTCTTGATCCCAGAGTTCATTGATCTTCTGTGCCACTTTGAGTAGTGATTCGGATTGGTAAGAACCAAAATATTTCCCGTACCATTCTTTAGTAACTCCGGCATGAGAGACAAGTGCTATTTCTCCGATAGGATATGCGATACCATAAAAGAGAGACTTGTTTTCCATGAGTGCATGTCTGTATTTAGAAGCAGCAATGGGATTATATCGACTATAGTGTTCGGCGGATATTAGATAATGCAAATCATGGTTGCCATAGAGCAATACTGTCTCAGGATGCTGTTGCTTATAATCTATAATAGCATAGAAATTAGCTATTTCTTCTTCTTGTGGGATATATTCATAAGAGTCAAAATAGTCACCGACAAAGATATTGACACAATCCTCGCACATAAGGTTTTTCCAACAAGTTCTAGCATGTATGTCTCCAATGATATTATAAGTCATTCTCGTTATCATCTGATTCGTTATCGTTCAATGTAAAATGGAGCAACCATATTCCCGCCCGCGTCCAATTCGCATATCAGCCATGTATCCGGTTCTGTACCGATGCCGTAATCGTCAGCCCGTTCTCCTTCCTCAATACAACGCCGCAAGACAAGTCGCCCTTTATCGATATAGTTATTGTTGAACTTAATCTCTTTCCTTTCTTTGCATACTATTCTCAATTCGCCTACCTGCAATAACTTTTCCCATTCCTGACGATAGGCTATTGTAACAGTCAGCCATCTGTCAGCCCTATTAACATCTTGAGGTCTCGGATCCGTAGCGAAAGCTATGATAGCGGCATACTTAGGGGGACACTCTGCAGGAATATTGATATAGATAGATTCCTTGATGTTATCAAAGGTGAGATAATCTTCCTCAATCCCCAATTCCGGATACCGTTCCATTAGATCCTTTTTCGTGAGCCGACCTTTGCGGAATCGTTTTATGTCTTCTGCGGCTTTCAGCCAATAATTTTCATCTTTCATAATTCCCTATGGTTATTATAAGTTTGACCAAGAATATCCAATATAGTTGCCATTACTCCGGCCATTTCTTCTTTCATTCGCTGGCAGTTACGTATCATTGTGATTACATTGATTTCCTTATAGGCAATAGTCACAGGAATTGTCACATTTATATCTCCATATTGAACCTCAATTTGCGTTGTTGGATAGAGGGGTTGAAAAGATTCTTTTGAAAGATTATGTTCTATGCCCAACCATTCCATCACATGTACGGATGAGCGTAAACGGATGTCTGCGGGGTGGTCTGCCATCATGAGCGTGTATTCCAAACAATCATCCGAAAACCAATATCCGAAGTACGGCATATCTTCGGGGATTACATGCACTCGGGTATATCTTGCCCGCAAGAGTATTTGTATCATTCGCAGATGTTCGTATAGGTTCAGGTTTTCTGCGAATTCCATTTCCAAACCTTGCTCTGTAAGAGTAAGAGAGTGTAGTTCCATCTGGCGCGTCTGGTCTATCTTGTCCAGATGAATTTTTATACGGCCACGCGGAATAGTCTCTATTGCTTCTGCTGTTGTACAATAGTTGACGTACTTAGTCAGCATATTACAGAACACCTCGTCTCTCTCATATAGACCGGATATATTTATTATGACGGCATACGAAACACCCCCAAAGCTTTGGAATGCTATTTGAGGATGGCTCGCGACCATACCGACAATCCCGAAATCGTCCAGGCATTCTTCATGCTCTATAAGATATATGACAAACAAGGGAACACGCCCAATGCCAACTATTATAGGGACATGGTGCTGATGGGATTCCCCGACAGCGACTTTGCAAATCTAATATTGGACGAAGACTACTATAAAGAAATAATGCGGCGCAGCCAGTTGATACAGGAAGACTACGACGAAGTGTACAGCCTCTACCGCCGTCACCGTTACGATGATGTTTTAAAAGCGGTGGCTTCTGCCAAAGAACTATATGACGGCAATCCCCAGTTGGGGAAATTCCGTTATTGGGAAGGTATGACTTATGCCCGTACCGACAGAAAGGAGCGTGCCATCACCACCCTACAGGGCATCATAGCAGACTATCCCCCTACAGACAGCATTGTCCCCCTTGCACAAGCCCAGCTTGACTTCCTGCTTGGGGACGGCGGAAAATATGTATCAAACAGCGGCGATGACGGATTGGACAAAATATTTTCAGCAGGGCAGGACACCTCCATACTCCAAGTGAAAAGAGAAAACAAACAGACCGCTAAGGCTACGGGGGATGAAGAAGAACTCTCTCCGGAAGCACAACTTTTCAGATACAAGGAAGAGATGGCTCATCAGGTTATCATCCTTGTGAAGGAAAAGAAGATAAGAGCCACCCAGTTGCGCTCGGTGATTGGCAACTTTATCATCACCTACTACTCAAATTCAGGATATAAGGCAAGCCCGCTGATGTTCGATGATTCGACCCAAATGATTACCATCAGCACTTTCAACAATGCCCAAGAAGCAATGGATTTTGCGAAACACCTCCAACTCGACAGTGGACCCTTGACCGACTACAACCCTGATGACTACCAAGTCTATGCCATCTCAAAGCAAAACTACACCACCCTTTATAATAGAAAGCGGATGGCTGCGTACAAACAGTTTTACGACAAATATTACAAACATGAGTGACACAACAAATAGTCTTATCAACACTATCACCGTGGGTACAACCATCAAAGGCGATATATTAGCGAATGGCGATTTTAGAATGGATGGTGCCCTCGAAGGGAACATCACGCTGACCGGCAAACTGGTATTGGGTGAGCAGGGACGTATCAGCGGCAATGTGGTATGCCAAAATGCCAACGTGATGGGGACCATCGACGGCAACCTCTCTGTCAAGGAGTTCCTTACCCTTTATGCCTCTTCACGCGTAAAAGGGGACATCGTATCTAACAAACTAGCCATCGAGCCAGGTGCCTACTTTACCGGCAGCTGCCACATGCTGGACGAATTGACAGATTGAGAACGGTATAGTGAAGCAAACGGTAAAAGTTAGGACATGGTCTTAGTTTTTACCTTACCTTTATACCCTATGGAAGATAACATAAAGAAACTGTTCGAAGAGTGGGCTGGCGAGGCTGTGGTCGAGATGCATGCTTTGGCTGCCAATGGAAGCAATCGCCAATATTGGCGTCTGTCAGGTGCCACCCACCGCTGCATCGCCACATTCAACAATGACGTGGCAGAGAACGAGGCATTTTTCAGTTTTACCAAGGCTCTATATACTCATGGTATCCTCGTACCCGAAGTGTACCTTATTGGGTCCGACAGAAGGATTTATCTACAGCAAGATTTGGGCGATGAAACCCTTTACAGCCACCTTTACGACAAAAAACGTAAAGGAGCTGGGTTCGACCTCGAAATGCTCCAATTGTACAAGCAGGCTCTGGGCGACCTTGCACGAATGCAGGTGGCAGGGCGGGACTTCGACTACCAAAAAGCTTACCCTCGAACAGATTTCGACGCTCAGTCAATCATGTGGGACCTCAACTACTTTAAATACTATTTTTTGAAGATGAGGTATATCCCATTCGACGAAAACCTTCTCGAACAGGACTTCCATTGTTTGACGGATTACCTGTTGGAAGCTGATTGTAAATTCTTTATGTATCGAGACTTCCAGTCGCGCAACATCATGCTGTGCGATGGAAAACTCTATTATATCGATTATCAAGGGGGTAGGAGAGGAGCTGCACAATATGATGTGGCTTCTCTATTATATAGTGCCAAGAGTGACCTCCCTGAAAGGGTGAGGCAGGAGTTGTTGGATTATTACATCACGTGCCTCGCAGAGCTGTTTCCAATAGATAAGGACGGTTTCCGCCATCACTTATACGGCTATGTCCTAATCCGTATTTTGCAGACGTTGGGAGCTTACGGCTATAGGGGCTTATTTGAACGTAAGGACTATTTCCTGAGCAGCATTCCTCTTGCATTAAAGAACCTTAGGTCGGTAGTCGAGAACCATCCCCTCCCTATCCATATTCCTCATCTTCGTCATGTCCTCCAGCTGATGATCGAATCTGACGAAGTCCTCACTCCCCAGCCGACAGGCGGGTTAACCGTGACAGTGGCCAGTTTTTCCTATAAGAATGGCATCCCACGGGACCCGTCGGG
>CAJOKE010000010.1 GCA_905235225.1 Paludibacteraceae bacterium | reverse complement strand
CGAGTGTTGCGCCCGAGCTGTCACCACAGTGAGGAAACAGCGCAACACATAGAACGGCGCGACCGCCTAAATAAGAAACTATGCAATAGAACTCCTTTGACGAAATTTTCTGCAAAGATAATGTAAAATCCCGTTTAGTGTATCGTTTGACCTGCATTTTTTTGAAAATTTAATATATTTTTACATCCTCTTTTATTTGCGCATTTCAAAAAAATGTAGTACTTTTGTGCGTTTTTTCAGTTAGAGTAAAATCGTAAATAGCAAAATGTGTATTTTATCGATTGAATCAAGTTGTGATGATACCTCTGCTGCGGTGCTGCGCGACGGCATTTTGCTGTCCAATGTAACGGCGTCACAGAAAGTGCATGAGCAGTTTGGCGGAGTCGTGCCTGAATTGGCAAGCCGCGCGCACCAGTTGAATATCGTGGCGGTTGTGGATACTGCTTTGAAGCAGGCCGGCGTTGCCAAGACTGACCTTAACGCCATCGCCTTCACCCGTGGACCGGGGTTGTTGGGCAGTCTCTTGGTCGGAACATCATTTGCCAAAGGATTGGCATTGTCATTGGGCATTCCTTTGGTGGATGTGAACCACCTGCAGGGACATATCATGGCGCATTTCGTAACCACGCCCGATGATAATAGGGATAAACCCGCTTATCCTTTTTTATGTCTGTTGGTGAGTGGCGGTAACAGCCAAATCGTGTTGGTAAAAGACCATGGGGATGGGCGTCATATGCCCGATATGTCCATTATCGGCCAGACTATAGATGACGCAGCAGGCGAAGCGTTTGACAAGTGCGCCAAGGTCTTGGGCTTGCCTTATCCGGGAGGACCGTGGATTGACAAACTCGCTAAACAGGGTAACAGCAAGGCCTTCGCTTTCGCAGAGCCGAATATTGCCGGATACGATTATTCATTCTCGGGACTGAAGACATCTTTCCTTTACACAATCAGGGATATGATGAAGGAACACGGCGTGACTGATGTGGATGAACTCGCCGCCTGCGTCCCAAACCTAAAGGAAGACCTTTGTGCCTCGCTGCAATACACTATTATAGATGTGCTGCTGCGCAAAGTTAAAAAGGCGGCGAAAGACCTGAATATTAAACAAGTAGCTGTAGCCGGAGGCGTAAGTGCCAACAGCGGTTTGCGCGATGCCTTGCTCGACTACGGCAGACGCTACGGTTGGAAGGTGTTCATCCCCCCGTTCTCGTTCACTACGGACAATGCGGCTATGATTGCACAGGCAGGATACTACAAATATTTGGATGGCGACTATTGTCCGATTGACGAAGTACCGTTTGCCAAAACGGTGATTTGACTTACAATGAATAATAACCGTTAAATTTCCGATAATCAGTAATTTGAAAGAAATAGGACAACGCTTGCAGCCGTACAAGGATATTATTATCTTTGTAATTATGTTGTTGCTCAGTAACTATTTCTGGAAATACACCGTCATGGGCGAGGAAAATGGCTTGGCGGTGATGTGGTTCGGCTTGGATATTACGGCACCGTTCGAATGGTTGGCTGAATTAACCACGAATATCGTTTATTGGCTCGTCTCGCTGTTTAGAGACACCATCTATCAGACCGATGCCATTACTTTGCGTTTCACTTCGGGCAGTTCAACCCACATCGTTTGGGCGTGTACACCCCTAAAACAAGCATTTATCTGGTTCTGTATCCTCTTGGCAACTCCCGGAGATTGGAAATCCAAATTATGGTTTGTACCGTTCGGGTGGCTCTGTATCTTTGTTATCAATATCCTGCGGATTTTCGCAATAACATTATTTATAGAATTCCACCCCGAGTGGTTTGAAATTCTTCACACTTATATCTTCAAGTACCTGTTCTACGGCTTGATGTTCTTGCTTTGGGTGTGGTATGTGGAACGTATCCGCTCTACATCACGGTTATCCGCTTCGGATACAGATCCAGCGTGATCGTTTGCGCCGGCGGCAAAGGATTGCCGTCTGTTTCTATCGGAAGAAAATGCTCAAAATGCCATTCGGCATGTCTTACCTGCTGCCGTGTAACATATGCAGAAGGCTTGTCTTGCTTTGCTTTTACAAGCCGTGTCAGTTCAAAGGGCAACCGCCACCGCGGACAGGATAGGTCGTATATGTCAATCTGCCCGTCAGTCGGGTCCGCATGGATACAGGGGAATATGTCCCCGCTTATGCGACGGTTGTTACAAATGGACAGAAAAACCGGCTCATCACTCATCCAACAGCGGAAAGCCGTGGCTATGTATGCCAGTTCGTTGAGTCTTATTGCATTAAAGAAACGCTTGGTTTGCCGGTATTCTATCCTGTGCGCAATAGCGGCGGCAAAACCGGCACTTGCTTCATTGATAAAGCGGTATGATTTGCCGCCGGTTGTCAGAACGGGCAAATCTAATTCAATAAACCGCGGTGATTCCAGCCACCGTGTCAGTTTGCCGGTAACGGTTTCCGAGCCGGACAGTTGTGAATACAGGCTGTTGCTCGTGCCGCCTGCCAGAAGTACAAAATGATGATTTTCGGGGTGGGGGAGCGTGTTGAGCAGCGTGTTGAATGTTCCGTCTCCGCCGATGATAATGATTGTCGGCGGCATTTCATCTGCTTGCACGGTTGTACAAACCGGCGGGGCTGTCGGCATATGCTTCTCCCAGAACGAAAGCGTTTGTGACAGCACCTTCCGGGCATTGCCTGCGTGTTCGTTATAATATAGCGTATAGGGACGCATATGATTATTTGCGGAACTGTATTTGGTGAATGAGGTGCTGGATGGCTTCTTTGATCCACACCACGATACGCCACGTCGAATCTGCCTGGGGAATATCCATGAGGAAAGTGTCTTGACCTTCTTGGTCGGTGTCCTGTTCGGGATACAGAATCATATATCCGTTTAGTGCATAGAACCGTGACAGCATATCAGGTATCTGTTCGAAGAGCGGATGATAGCTTGCGGTTGAACGCCGTGAAGAAATAAAAACAACGAGGTCGTTATGCTCAATGTCTTTGGCAATACGCAAACTGTCTTCCCAACCGTCTATCTGGCGGTAGGAAGCCCGCAGGTATTTCCCCGGGCGTCGGCATAGGGCTTTGAGTACCCGTTGCGTATTGGGCGTTGCGTAAAAAACTACTTTTGCGCCTATCTGACTGCTAAGTCGCCGTATTTGACCAAAACAGGAAATGAAGTCTCGCTCTTTCTCCGCGTATTTGGGAACCGCCACCAAGAGGCGGTTTATCGTATTCAGCGGTTGTCGTTCGCGGTAAATAATGGTGGACTTGCCTGAACGCTCTACCAGTTGGTGGCACTCCTGCCAGTCCGTACACTCGATCAGCTCAACATTATTCAGTTGTGACAATTCGGCAAGCCTGTTAAGGACTCCGCCTTCGTCTGCCAAACCGCGGCGAATATCTGTTTGATCGTCATTGACGGTAATAAATGTCCACTCATTCTGTGTGCGTTCGGATTCTAATTTTGCTTCCTCTTGCAATGCTGTTTGCTTGGCGGCGCGTTCGGTGAGAAAAGATGAAATAGTACACAGAATAAGAATCATAATGATTGCGCTGTTCAGTGTCTCGGCATTGAACAGTCCGGCTTGATAACCGATAGTGACAATAGCTAATGTTCCGGCTGCTGTAGCGTGGCTGAGGCTGAACATTAACTGCCGTTCCAAAGCTGTCATATGAAAAAGACGTTGGGCAACCCATGAAGCCAACCACTTGCCTGCCATCTTGCAACCGATCATCATACCCGCAATCGCCCAAACCATCCAGCCTTGCCAAAAGACGTGAATATCAATGAGCAAACCGACACTCAATAGGAATATCGGCACAAAAAGGTTGTTACCCACAAAGTTTATCTGAGCCATCAAGGGGCTGTGTCTTGGCACCCGTCCGTTAAGTGCTACACCGCATACGAATGCTCCGAGGATTCCGTCCAGCCCGCACCAGTCCGCCAACCATGCCGATGCCACTAACAACACCAAAACCAGCATGAACGATGTGGCTGCATCTTGCCAGCGTTTGAACACCCATTGGCATATACGCGGGAATGCCCATAGGATAAGCCCTAACATCACCGCCACTTTGCCCAGTGATATATACCATTTAACGCTGGTCTCGTTAGCCGTCAGAAAGGCCAGTGCCAACAAAGACAAGGTGATTGTCAGCATCGTTCCGCCGACAACTATGGTGACTGCGGGCGTCTTCTGAATACTATAGCGGCTGATAATGGGATAGGTCATCAGAGTGTGCGACCCAAGCATTGATCCTAACAGCAGGCTTGCTTGCCATGACCACTGAAACAACAGACCTGCTATGGCACCGAACGCAAACGGAAACAGGAAAGAGAGAAAGCCGAATAGCAATCCGCGGTAGCGTTGCTGGTGGAAATTATTCATGTCAATCTCCACGCCAACCTGAAACATGATATACAGTAAACCGAGTTTACTGATCAATCCTATTACCGGCGATTCGGGAACCAACCCTGAAACAGAAGGACCGAACACAACTCCCGTGAGGATAAACCCCACAATGGACGGCACATGGATTTTACGGCAAATCAGCGGTATGAGTAATATCGCTGACAGCACCAGTAACACTATTAGTAACGATTGTGCCAAAACTGTATCAAATATATTGTCCCGTTAGGGATTGCGGGTTCTTCCGCAGGTCTTCTACCGTGCCTGTTGCAACAATATTTCCGCCTCCCCGTCCGCCTTCGGGACCAAGGTCTATGAGATGGTCGCATGCCCGGATAACATCGGGGTTGTGTTCAATGATAATTACGGTGTTGCCTTTATCCACCAACTTGCGCAGGACACCTAACAGAATATGAATATCTTCAAAGTGCAATCCTGTAGTCGGTTCATCCAATATATATAAGGTCTTACCGGTGGATGGTCTTGCCAATTCGGTGGCAAGTTTGATGCGCTGGCTTTCTCCTCCGGAAAGGGTCGTTGATGACTGTCCTAATTTGATATACCCTAAACCGACTTCCTGTATTGTCTTGATTTTCTTGAGTATATATGGTTGTGCTTCAAAGAATTCCACGGCTTGGTTGACGGTCATATCCAATACGTCGCTGATGGTTTTACCTTTGAATTTGACCTCAAGCGTCTCTTTGTTATACCGTTGTCCGCCGCATTCTTCGCACTGCACATATACATCCGGCATGAAATGCATTTGTATTGTCTTGTAGCCGTTCCCCGCACAAGCTTCGCATCGGCCGCCTTTGGTATTGAACGAGAACCGTCCTGCTTTCCAACCGCGAATCTTGGATTCCGGCAGTTGGGTGAACAGTTCGCGTATATCGTTGAATACATTTGTATAGGTTGCCGGATTGGAACGCGGACTCCGGCCTATGGGGCTTTGGTCAACGGCAATCACCTTGTCGATATACTCTATACCTTCGATAGCTTCATATGGCAACGGTTTACGCAGGCTCCGGTAAAAGTGTTGTGATAGAATAGGGTAGAGCGTCTGGTTGATGAGAGTTGATTTGCCGCTTCCGCTGACTCCGGTTACGCCTATCATCTTGCCCAGCGGGAAAGAGACAGTTACGTTTTTGAGGTTGTTTCCCTTGCAGCCGCGTAGAACAAGACTATGCGCCTCCTGCTTGGTGTCGTTTGTCTTGTTTCGGTTGACAGCTCCTTCCGCCGATTGAACTAATCCACGCAGGTATTTCGCTGTCAGTGTATCGGTTTTCAATAATTCTTCAGGCGTACCCTCAAACATGATTTGTCCGCCCAAGCGTCCGGCTTTGGGACCTATATCCACAATATAATCCGCCTCACGCATGATTTGGTCATCATGTTCAACCACGATTACGGAGTTCCCTAAATCGCGCAGTTCCTTGAGGGATTTTATCAGGCGCATGTTATCCCGTTGGTGAAGACCGATACTTGGTTCGTCAAGGATATAGAGTACGTTCACTAATCGGCTGCCTATTTGTGTCGCCAATCGGATACGCTGACTTTCACCGCCGGATAAACTTTCAGACGACCGTCCGAGACTGAGGTAGCTGAGACCTACGCTCTGCATAAACCGGAGCCTTGCGATGATTTCTTTTAGAATCGGAGCGGCGATTGCCTGTTGCTGCTTGGTTATGTCGGGCATTTTCGAAATACCTTCAAGGAAAGAGAGCAGTGTGCTTATATCCATCTCACTCAGTTCGGCTATCGATTTGCCTGCAAAACGGTAACTGAGTGCCTCTTTATTCAGCCGCTTGCCGCCGCATTCGGGGCATATGTCCCATGTCGATGATTCTTCTTGTTCGTTTTCATCTTCGTGCAGCGTATATTCCACAAGCCTTTTGTACCAGTTGTTATCGTCGCGAATGATATTATCCACTTCATTGTCTTGTGTATCGCCTTCCTTGCTTGCCTGTGTACTGCCCGCACTGCCGGCTCGCACTATGCCTAATCCTTTGCAGCATGGACACCAACCGCTGGGGGAATTGAATGAGAACGAATGCGGGGCTGGCTCGGGATAACTCAATCCGGTTACAGGACACATCAGGTTGCGGCTAAGGTAACGGACCTTTTCTGGCTCATCGCTGACGGCAATCATCATCAATCCGTTCCCCTGAGTCATCGCTTTATCTACTGACTGGCGCAGACGTCTCTGATCCAATTCCTTGTTTTCCGGCTCTCCGCTGTCCACTTTCATTTTGTCCACCACCAATTCAATATGGTGTGTTTGGTAGCGGTCCACCTTCATTCCGTATTGCAAATCGCGGATTTCTCCGTCAACCCGCACTTGAAGAAACCCTTTTTTGCGCATGGTCTCAAAGAGTTCTTTGTAATGTCCCTTGCGGCCATTGACCAACGGAGCAAGCAGGTAAATCTTCTTGCCCGCATAGTCTTGCGCTATCAGTGATATAATCTGCTCGTCCGTATAGTGAATCATCCGTTCGCCTGACAGATAGGAATAGGCAATACCGGCACGCGCATATAGCAAACGGAGGTAGTCATATATTTCCGTAATCGTACCGACTGTCGAACGCGGATTCTTTTGCGTCGTCTTTTGGTCAATGGAAATGACCGGGCTGAGTCCTGTGATTTTGTCCACATCGGGACGCTGCATGTTCCCGATATATCCCCGCGCATAAGATGAAAAAGTGTCTATATACCGCCGCTGCCCTTCGGCAAAGATAGTATCAAACGCCAATGAGGACTTGCCGCTACCGCTCAATCCGGTTATAACCGTCAGTTTGTCACGGGGGATCGTTACGCTGATGTTTTTCAGATTATTGACCCGTGCGCCGATAACTTTTATGTTTTTGTCTTCTGTCATGAAATTTGCCGCAAAAGTATGAAAATATTTTGATTTATGCAAATTTTACTATATCTTTGTACAAAAAATGCTTATGTATTACGGTTATATTCGGGTGTCCAGTGACAAACAAACTGTCGAAAATCAGCGATTTGAAATTAACGAATTTTGTAAGAAGAACGAAATAGTCATTGACGGTTGGATTGAGGAAACTATTTCCGGCACACGGACATACAAACAACGCAAACTTGGTAAACTGCTCAGGCGCATACGTAAAGATGATGTTATTATTTGCTCCGAATTATCGCGCTTGGGGCGTAATTTATTCATGATCATGGAGATCCTTAATATCTGTATGTCACGTGAGTGCCGCCTTTGGACAATCAAGGACGGTTACCGCCTCGGGGATGACATCAATGCCAAGGTGCTTGCGTTTGCTTTTGGCTTGTCAGCAGAAATAGAGCGTAATCTGATTTCTCAACGAACCCGTGAGGCATTGGCTCGAAAGAGGGCGGAAGGTGTCATTTTGGGACGCCCGTTCGGACACCGTTCGCGCATTCAGTGTCTCGCGGTACACAAATACCGTGACAGGATAATTTCTTTGTACAATAAAGGATTCACCATTTATGCCATAGCAAAGCGTCTGCACCTTAACCGGAACACCGTTCAGCGATATTTAAGCCGGGTGATGGAGGAAAAAGATTACTGCTGCATGGCGGACAATTTTGCATAATAGCCTTTGAGAGCCAGTAGTTGCTCGTGACGTCCCTGTTCAACAATACGTCCGTCATGGAGGACGCAGATGATGTCTGCTTTGCGAATTGTCGATAGCCGGTGTGCGACCACCAATGTAGTGCGGTCTTGCATCAGGTGTTCCAACGCTTCCTGCACAACTTTTTCGGACTCTGTATCCAAAGCAGAGGTCGCTTCGTCCAAGATAAGAATCGGCGGGTTTTTGAGAATGGCGCGTGCAATGGAAATACGTTGACGCTGACCGCCGCTCAACCGGCTCCCGCGGTCGCCGACTGTGGTTTGGTAGCCTTCCGGAGTTGCCATGATGAAGTCATGCGCGTTTGCAATCTTTGCCGCTTGTTCCACTGCCTCTTGCCAAGTCATGCCGTTAGGGGCTGGCTTGCTTGTGTCCACACCAAAAGTAATATTGTTGTAGAATGTGTCGTTGAACAGTATCGCCTCTTGGTTGACATTGCCCATAAGTTCGCGCAGGTCATGGATCTTCAGCTCGCGGATATCCGTGCCGTCAATTTTGACCGCACCTTGTGTCACATCATAGAAGCGGGGCAGAAGGTCTGCCATCGTCGTCTTTCCGCTGCCCGATTGTCCCACCAATGCCACCATTTGTCCCTTTTTGATGGTTAGATTGATGTTTTGTAGTACCGGCGTTTCCGGGCGGTACGCAAAACTGACATCTTGGTATTCTATAGCGTTTTCAAAGGAGTTGACGCTCTTCGCATCGGCTGCTTCTTTGATATTGCTTTGGGCATTCAAGATCTTGTCTATACGTTCTAATGCGGCTGTTCCACGGCGTATTCCGTATGAAGCACGTGACAGGTCTTTTGCCGGATTGATAATGGAGTAGAATAGAATAAGATAGTAAATGAATGTAGAGGCATCAATTAGCGAGTGTTCGCTTAAAATGAGACCGCCGCCGTACCATAACAGTATTGCGATAAGGGCTGTTCCGAGAAATTCTGATACAGGGTGTGCCAGATAATAGCGGCGGTTGATACGGGTGAAAGTATTGCGCGTTTCGTTTATCAAACGATTGAATCGTGCTTGTAATTTAGCTTCCGCATTAAAGGCCTTGACAACCCTCAGCCCGCCTAATGTTTCTTCAATCTGGGTCAGTATGTCCGCGGTCTGTTCCTGACCTTGTTTGGAAGAACGTTTGAGCGACCGTCCTATTCGCCCTATCAACAGTCCCGCCAGTGGCAGCAGTACCAACGCAAACAATGTCAGTTGCCATGATATAAAGAACAGCATGACGACGTATATCAAAATCATCAGCGGGTTCTTGAACAATATATCTACCGAAGACATGATACTGCTCTCCACCTCATTCACATCATTGGTCATGCGGGACATGACATCTCCCTTCCGTTCTTCGGTAAAATAGCCGATGGGCAGGCGTGTGATTTTGTTATACAGTTGTCGCCTGAGATCACGCAGAACTCCCGTCCTGATGGGAACGATAAAGAAGTTCGCCAGCCATGCGCAGAGACATTTGAGACCGGTCGTTATAACCAGGAAAAGCCCCAATACAAACAATACGTACCCCGCACTTGTTTCCTCAACCATGCTACTCATCATATAGTACAGATTGCCCCGTGCCGCCTCAATGTAGTCGCGCAAGGGCATGGTGGTACTCAGTTCCGTATATTGCGCATTCATTTCGGTAATCCCGAACAGCAATCTTAGAACCGGAATAATGGTTGCAAACGAGAACAATGACAATATCGTCGAAAGCACATTAAACAGTACATTCAGGGCTACTTGCAGACGGTAGGGGGGTATAAAACGGTGTAGAATCTTCAGCATGGCTGTCTTTATTTGTCCGGTTTGTTTTTGGACGCTTTGCGAATTTGTTCGTTAATATAGGCTGTGAGTTGCTTCTTCAGTCTCGGACCGTCCGAATCCATGTTGACACGGATGCGGACAACGTGCAGTTTGTCGCCTAATAATCCGGGTAGGGGAGTTAGAAGCAACCGCTCATAATCTTTCTCTGTTATGAGTACCGTATCGAATTTGGCGGCGGCATCTGCAATGCGTTGAACGTCTTTTTTGCTGAAGCGGTGGTGGTCGCCGAACGCCATCATTTCTGCGCGGGGACACATGGTTCGGATATGCTGAAGCAGGTCATCGGGCTGTGCTATCGCACATACTATTAGAGGGCGTTTGCAACTGTCCGGCAGGGCTTCGTACTCCGTCTTTGAGAAATATAATTGCTGATAAGCCGACAACTGCAAGCGGTTGTTTATCACTCGTTTGTCAATTGGCTTGAAGTCTTCCGGACACTTGGTCACTATGACTGCGTGTGCCGCCATATGCCGCCGTTTCAGGTCACGCAACCTGCCCCATGGCAGCAGATGGTCATCTATATATAGGTTATTCGCTGCGGTTAGTAAAACGACCAATCCGCAGGTAATCGACCGATGCTGGAGAGCATCGTCCAGTATGACTGCTTGCAAATCGGGTATCATGCGTTGCAACTGGCGAATGCCACAAACGCGGTTCTCGCATACCGCAACAGGTACATCCGGAAACTTGCGGTGGATTTGCATTGGTTCGTCACCGATAATCTCGGAATTGCTGTTATGGTCAGCCATGCGGAATCCGCGTGTTTTGCGACCATATCCGCGCGAAAGAACTGCAATGGTGTATTGGTCTTTCAGTTGCTGAACCACCCATTCCGTATGGGGCGTTTTGCCCGTACCCCCCACAGCAAGATTCCCGATACAGATGGTCGGGATGGAGACCTCATGAGTCGGTAGCAGATGGTCGTCAAACAGGCGGTGCCGGATTGACAATCCCATACCATACAGACCGCTCAATGGTGCTAATATCAGATTTTGCCACTTCACACCGGAACTAATGAATATCAACAACCGGAGCCAGCATCATGATGCGGGGTTGTTTGAGCAGGTTTTTCAACTTGGCAATCATACGTTCTTCTTCGGAAGAGTTGTCCAGCATTTTGAGCAGTTCTTCCAGCGGGTCTTTTGCCTTGGGGTAATAACTCAAAGCGTAGTCATCAATGCCGGCCAGTTCTGCGGCTTTTTCGATGGCATTGTCTATATTGCCCAATTCATCGACCAATCCTAATTTGAGGGCGTCTTGTCCCAGCCAAACTCGGCCTTCCCCGATTTTCTTGATTTCGTCCTGAGGCATATGACGACCCTCGGCGCAACGCCGGGTGAACAGTTCATATCCGCGCTCAACCATGCGTTGCATCATCGCGCGCTCTTCATCACTCATGCCTTTCATTACCATATTGGACTGCATTAAGGAATGCTTGTTTGTACCCACGCCGTCAATGTCGAATCCCACTTTGTCAAGCAGTCCGCCATAGTTGGGGATGAGACCGAAGATACCAATCGAACCTGTCAACGTGGTAGGTTCGGCATAGATGTAATCTGCTTCCGAACTGATATAATAACCGCCCGATGCCGCATAGTCGCCCATGGATACGACAACCGGGATACCTTTGGCTTGAATCAGTTTAACCGCGTTCCAAATCTCTTCGCTTGCATTGGCACTGCCGCCGGGGCTGTTCACGCGGAAAACCATGGCTTTCACATCGTCGTCTTTGATGACTTTTTTCAAAGTCTTGAGCATGTCGTCTGCAACTATCCCGTCACCTGAGTGGTCGGTAATCTCGCCTGCTGCATAGACAACGGCAATCGTGTTGTCGCTTTTTTTGTCCTTGCGTTTTACACCGTTCATCTTGCTGTGGGATAGTAACTTGTAGTCTTCCGTACCCGTTAATTCTTTGAGTACGGTATCCATGTACTGACGGTAAATCAGTTTGTCAATCATGCCGTTTGTCACGTATTGGTTTTCCGGCATGACATCCATCATACGGTCTGCCAACTCATTTAATTTTGCCACGCTGATTCCGCGGCTTGCGCTTACCGCTGATGTCATGTTATCCCAAATGCCATGCAGATAGATTTCTGTCTGTTGGCGGTCGGCATCGGACATGGATGTGCGGATGAATGGTTCTACGGCGGATTTGAATGTGCCGACTTTGAGTACCTGTACTTCGATACCCAATTTGTCCAGAATACGTTTGTAATAGCCGCGATTGCCGCCTAATCCATGCCATCCTATACTGCCGACAGGACTCAGGTAAATGGCATCAGCCACGGACACGATGTAATAGTTTATTTGGCTGTAAACCTCTGCGTAGGCAACGATAAACTTGCCTGATTCTTTGAAGTCCATCAGGGCGTCACGGATGGCTTTTGCGCTTGCCGGTTCTACCCCTAATGCTCCGCCTTTGAGATAAATGCCTTTGATTTTGTCACTCTTTTTGGCAAGCCGGATATTGCTCAGAATATCGTTCAGTCCTTTGGTCTCTTCCTGATTTCCGTAGGGCATTTGTCCCATCAGTGTGGAGAACGGGTCACTGGTTTGCCCCTGTTCAATGACATTGCCTTTCATGTCAAGGCAATAAACGCTGTTTTCTGTCAGTTTGGTTGTGGAGGATGAGAATAGGTCGCCCATCATGGTCCCCATAAAAATGCACGCGCCCGCATACAATGCAACGCATACAATAATTGTCCACAAACACCCGCGGTTTTTCTTCCGAGGTCCGCGCTCCTCACTTGATTTCACTCGTATCATACCTTAAAAATATTTTATTAGCGTGAATAAATAGCACTTATGCGATGCCTGCCAAGAGCTGGATTTGCAATGGGCAGTGGAAATAAAAGCGGTTCCGGTTCTACTTTCTGCTGCAAGTCGAAATTAAAGAACAATGCTTCTACTATGCTATGCCGGTTCTCTATTTTACCGCCACCATGATAGAAATGTTCAGTTGTTTGCAGATTAAACTCTCCCCATAGTTTCTTAACCATTTCATTTTCGCGGTATTGGTTATGATGCCATGTCGAAAGAATAAAATGGGCTTTGGTGTTTTTTAGCGCGTGGAACAGATTGATTTCGTCCTGTTCTGTCCAGCCGTTGTAATAATCCACATATCTGCCATAATAAGGAGGATCGCAGTATATTAAATCACCTTTTCCTGCTTTTTCTATGGTATCAATAAATGTAGCGTTATTAAATTCCCATGATTTAGAGCGAATAACTTTTTGTACCGCCTCTATCTGGTTGCAAATCTTGGTAATGTATGCCGGTGCAAAGCGTTCGGGTTTCTTGCAGAAGGGCACATTAAATTCTCCTTTCCCATTAAAACGCATCAGTCCGTTGAAACCGGCACGCGAAAGGAAAATGAAGTCGTACGGACTTCCTTCCTGATTGAACCGGCGGCGCACCTCTTTGAAATGCACATAACCATCGTCAGCTGATTGCGAGAGGATTTCCCCTTCCTTTTGCAAGTATGTGCGCATGGCATGAGGTGTCACTTCTCCGCTTTGCACCGCTTGGTAGAATCGGATGATGTGCGGGTTGGTGTCACCAACAATAAAATTACCTTTGAGCGGAGAGTTAAAGCCCACAACACCTGTTCCGAAGAACGGTTCTACCCAATTAGCACGCAGAGAGATACCCGACTGAAGAATCAGGTCATTTATCCACGGCACCAGTTTGGTTTTGATACCTTGGGATTTTATGGGAGGTACTATTAGGCTCATAGTTTGCTCAATAGTTTCTTTTGCTGCTCCAAGTATTGTTTGTAAGAGGCAATATTATTGTATTTAGGGAGACCGATACCTGCTTTTTGTGCATCGGCTTTTCCGTAATAATTCATCCAATAATCATCGAATACATCTTCACCGAGCGCAGCAAATGGTCCCTCTCCTTTTTGTAATTTCTCAATATCCGTAATACCGCCTATATTGCGTGTGTTTCCACTACCCGGAGCATCATTGGCAATCTTCCATTTCGGTTGCACAAAGAAGATGAAGTTTTCAATAACCGACTTGATTTGTGCAACTTCGTCCACTTGATACGTGCGCTTTTCATCTATTTCGATTGATGATTGTTTGTAGAGCATACCGATGACCAAATGACATTTGTATTCGCCGAAAGGATGGTCGGTATTCATTGCTTTGGTTCGGTTGCGGAAATAGCCCCAATACGAGCCGAGTGTAAGACCGTTCACGCGGTTGTCCTCATAGTAACTTGTCTTGAAATCTACCGCGAACAAGTTGCCTTTTTCGTCTTTGAAAGTCAAGTCCGGATAATAATTTTGCTTGGAGGGAAGTTCCAAAGTAAGCTTATAATCCGCTGCAAACTTTTTCAACTTAGGTATAAGCAGT
This sequence comes from Paludibacteraceae bacterium, assembly GCA_905235225.1. GTDB lineage: Bacteria > Bacteroidota > Bacteroidia > Bacteroidales > Paludibacteraceae > Colicola. The sequence continues at coordinate 29,742 of CAJOKE010000010.1, read as the reverse complement.
ATTTCTATGATCTTCGAAACAACTTTGGTATCGTTTGAAATCGTGTAAATGGTCTTATTGACATCAATAAAACCTTTAACAATCCAGTCGTTATTGTCTGTTTCTAAATACGATTTATATGTCGCAACCTCATCTTTGATGAGCTTGAGGAATTGGTTGGCGGTCATAACGCATGATGATAAAATTCCGCGACAAAAGTACAACATATTTTTGATATATGCAAAAAAAAGTGAATTATGAACAAATAATGGGCAGATTTTTTTTTTGTTTGACATTTCCGACTTTTCTGCATTTTCCCTCTCTATATTAGGATTTTATTAGGCTGTTATTAGGTTATTATTAGGCTATTATTAGGTTATTCCGGATATTTTGCCATCCTCAGATACTTCAAAATCCTCAACGTGTCACATAAATCCTAATAAATCAAAATATGGCAATACAAAACTTGTAATGCAAAAAAATATGGATGTGAGGTTATTTTTGTTTTTTCATTTAATTTATTTGTACATCTCGAAAAAATGTCGTACCTTTGCGCGAAAATTGCGGATGAATCGGGGCAACCCCGAAAAGTTAGCACGTATTCGCAAATAAATTGAAATCGTAAATAAATTTTGAAACGTAACATATGAACGTAAATTACCTTAAATCACGTCACATCGGTCTTAATGACGAAGACCGGAAAGAAATGCTGCAGACTATTGAAGCCGAGTCCCTTGAACAACTTATCGACCAAACAATGCCGAAAGAGATTTTGTTGGATGAGCCTTTGGATTTGGATGAACCTTTGACTGAACAGGAACACTTGGATTCGATGGCTGCAATGGCGGAGAAGAATCTCCCGTACACATCGCTTATCGGGCGCGGATGGTATGGCACTATCACTCCGGCTGTTATTCAGCGGAATGTTCTTGAAAATCCGGTGTGGTACACCTCTTACACCCCCTATCAGGCGGAGGTGAGTCAAGGCCGCTTGGAAGCATTGTTCGTGTTCCAGACGATGATTAGTGATTTGACAGGGCTGCCCTTGGCGAACTGCTCACTGTTGGACGAAGCGACCGCGGCTGCGGAAGCGGTGACGATGATGCGTAACCTGCGATCACGCGAACAGGTAAAAAATGCTGTGAAGAAGGTCTTTGTGGACAAGAAGATTTTTCCAAACACATTGAGTGTCCTGAAAACCCGTGCCGCCGGACAAGAGATAGAACTTGTGATAGGGGATTATCGCCTGTGGACACCTTCAAACGATTTCTTTGGGGCGGTTATTCAATGCCCGAATGCCGATGGTGCCATCGAAGATTATGAGTCGTTTGTGGCGGACTGCCATGAAGCCGGACTGAAGGTGACCGTCATTGCTGACCCGATGGCTTTGGCATTGCTTAAACCCTTGAATGCCGATATTATGGTCGGTTCTGCACAGCGTTTCGGCTTGCCGATGGGGTTTGGCGGTCCGACAGCCGGATATATGGCAACCCGCGATGAATACAAACGCGATATGCCGGGACGTATTATCGGATTGAGCAAAGATGCGCATGACAAACCCGCTTATCGCCTTGCTTTGCAGACGCGCGAGCAGCATATCAAGCGTGAAAAAGCCACTTCGAACATTTGTACGGCGGAGGCGTTGTGCGCCATGATGGCTGGCTTCTATGGCGTATATCATGGCGCGGAAGGACTGCGCGAAATTGCTGAAGGTATTCATGGTAAGGCGGTCTATTTGAGCGAAATGCTGCAGGCCTACGGCTATGCGCAGGAGAATACAGAGTTCTTTGATACCTTGAAAATCTGCCGCCCGGACGCTGATAAGTCTTGGATGAAGGAGCTTCGCAAAATAGCTGAAGAAAAAGGTATCAATCTCTATTATGATAGCGATTGGATTGGTTTGTCTGTGGATGAGGCGGTGACATTGGATACGATGAACGACCTCATAGAAATCTTTGCCGAAGCCAGTGATAATCTCCCCCAATATGAGGATGACGATAGTGCATTTGATGGTCTTTGCGCAATAGATGAAAGCCGGATCCGTGAAGTTGATTATCTACAGGCGGATGTATTCCGTAAATATCACACAGAGACGGAACTCATGCGATATATCAAACGCCTTGACCGAAAAGATATAAGTTTAACCCATTCCATGGTTCCGCTGGGTTCGTGTACGATGAAGCTTAATCCTGCCGCTGCCATGATTCCCATTACTGCTGCGGGCTGGACGAATATCCATCCCCTTGCTCCTGCCAAACAAGTTGGCGGATATGCGCAGATGCTGGATGAACTGGAGCGTCAGTTGGCTGTGATTACCGGATTTGACGGCTGCAATCTTCAGCCGACATCCGGCGCGGCGGGCGAATATACCGGGCTGGTCACTATTCGGGAGTATTTGCGTGCCAACAAACAATCTGCCCGCAAAGTCCTTCTTATCCCTTCTTCTGCACATGGTACCAATCCGGCATCGTGCGCTCAAGCGGGCTTTGTTCCCGTCATTGTGAATTGCGATGCACAAGGAAATACCGATTTGGAAGACTGGCGTGCCAAAGCGGAAGCAAACAAAGATACCCTTGCAGGATGTATGATCACGTATCCCTCCACTCATGGAATCTTTGAAATGGCTATCCGCGAGATGTGTGATATTATCCATTCGAACGGCGGACAGGTTTATATGGACGGAGCCAATATGAATGCCCAAATCGGTTATACTAATCCCGGATTTATCGGCGCGGATGTATGTCACCTCAATCTCCATAAGTCGTTTGCTTCTCCCCACGGAGGTGGCGGTCCCGGTGTGGGTGCGGTATGTTGTGCGAAACATCTGACACCGTATCTTCCCTCTGCGGACAAAAACCGCGTCTCATCAGCACTATACGGAAATGCCAATATGGCACTCATCGCCTATGGCTATATCCGGATGATGGGTGAAGAAGGTTTGCGCGAGGCAACAGCAAACGCTATCTTGAGTGCGAACTATATGGCAGCCAAACTGAAAGACGCTTACGGCATTGTTTATACCGGCGTGAACGGCAGGGTCGGGCATGAATTGATTCTTGATTGCCGCCAGTTCCATGCCATCGGAATTACTGAAAGCGACATCGCAAAACGCCTTATGGACTTCGGCTATCATGCGCCGACATTGTCTTTCCCTGTGCATGGAACGCTCATGATTGAACCAACCGAGTCTGAATCAAAAGCCGAACTGGACAAGTTCATAGATGCGCTGCTTGTTATCCGCGCCGAGATTGCCGAAATAGAACGCGGCGAGGCGGATCCCAAAGACAATGTGTTGGTGAATGCCCCCCATGCCGAATATGAGGTTGTCGCAGACGGGTGGAATCATCCGTATTCGCGCGAGAAAGCGGCGTATCCGACCGAATGGGTTCGCGATAACAAGTTCTGGATACCCGTTTGCAGGGTTGATAACGGTTATGGCGACCGTAACCTCGTTGCACGTTTTTAAGGAAAAGTAGTATCATCCGAAATGAATAGAGCTGTATTAGCGGAGCGGCTGCGTTATTATCGGCGTTGGAAACCGTTTGTCGAGGCGAAAGAACTGACGCTTATCGCTCTTTGTTGCGCACCGTTTGCCATTGCGCTGAACCGTTTGCTTATCCCTCATGCGATTGTTGGGGGCGGTTTGGCTGGTTTCTGTGAAATATTGTATTTTGCTACCAAAGGGCTGATACCTGTGTGGGCGTCCAACCTTGCCATCAATGTGGGGCTGCTTTTGCTGGCAATCAAACTGGTGGGCTGGCAGTTCTGCTTGCGCACAATGTATGGCGTGGCATGTCTCACTGTGTGGCTCAAAGTGATACCGATTCCTGAAACGCCGGTTATTTCCGATCCGTTTATGGCTGTTATTCTTGGGGGGTTGTTTGCCGGAACGGGGCTGGGAATCGTTTTGCTCAACAATGGTTCAACAGGCGGAACGGATATTATTGCAATGATTGTTGCCAAGTTCGGGCATTTGCCGATGGGGCGCGCTATGCTCGCCAGCAATATATTGATTATTACCGGTGCGTATTTCCTTCCCGAGGTGCATAGTATAGAAAAGGTGTTGTTCGGTTTGTGCTACACCTTCATGTCTTCGACAGCGGTGGACTGGGTGATGAATCGTGTGAGACAGTCTGTGCAATTCTTTATATTCTCCAAACACTATAACCAGATTGCTCATGCCATCATGACGCAGATACCGCGTGGCGTGACGATTTTGGACGGACATGGCGGATATACCAATCAGGATATGAAGATTGTGACAGTCATCGCCCGTAAGAACGAATCCACACGTATATTCAGGTTGGTGCGTGCTATTGACCCGGATGCTTTTGTATCGGAAACATCCACTATTGGTGTGTTCGGGCGTGGATTTGAGTCCATTAAAGAAAAATAGTTGAATTCATGGCACAGAATCCTCATAATTTACCGACTCCGCGGCAATACAAACTCGTTCTCGTCCGCGAATATCTTCTGATATTTTTGGTATTATGCCCGTTCGCACTAATGGTGAACTGGATATTTGTACCGCATAATGTCGTGGGAGGCGGATTGACCGGTATATGTTCAATTATATATTATGCCACGCAAGGGCTGTTCCCGCAGGCGTTTCCCGAATACGGTGGTGCTTTGCCTATATGGCTCTCCACCTTGGTAATCAATATAATATTGTTGATTATCGCCGCCTTGACTGTTGGTTGGCGGTTTTGTATCCGGACGGTTTTCGGTGTATTCTCATTGGCATTTTGGTACAGGGTAATCCCGATCCGGCAGGAGGCTATGATTGAAGATCCTCTTGTGGCATGTATTGTCGGCGGTGCGTTGTTCGGTATCTGTCTGGGAATAGTGATGATTAATAACGGTTCGTCTGGCGGAACGGATATAATTGCCATGATAGTCAATAAGTACCGCGATATATCTTTGGGGAAGGTGATGGTGGTGTGCGACGTGGTGATTATCTTGTCTTCATACTTTTTGCCTGTTCCTGATGCTTTGGCTGACAAGGTGTCGAATGTCGAGGATTTTAAGTTGAAACGCATTATGTGCGGCCTGTGTATGACTGTCAGTTATACCGCTGCATTGGACTGGGTTATGTCAAGGTTGAGACAATCGGTCCAGTTCTTTATTTTCTCGACAAAGAATGCCGAAATCGCCACTGCCATCAATCAGACCGTGAATCGTGGCGTTACCGTTTTGGAAGGTAAGGGGTGGTATTCCAAACAGCCGATGGAAGTCGTTACCGTGCTTGCTCGCAAACATGAAAGCGCGACTATACTTCATTTGGTTCAGACGATAGACCCCAACGCCTTTGTCAGTTGTGCTAATGTCGCGGGGGTCTTCGGCTCTGGCTTTGACGAGATAAAAAAATAAATAAAAAAATCGCACAAAAAACAAAAATCATTTGTAAGTGTGCGATTTTTTTTGTACCTTTGCACGATTTTTGTTGAAAATCACATTCACTTGAATTAAATAAATAATAACAATCATAAAAACACACGTAAATGGCTAAGGTTTATCAAGCAAATGAGATCAAGAACATTGCCCTGATGGGTGGCAGTGGATCCGGTAAGACTACCTTGATGGAGTCAATGCTCTTTGAGAGCGGTATTATCAAACGTCGCGGTACGATTGAGGCGCAATCGACCGTCTGTGACTATTTCCCGGTAGAGAAAGAGTACGGTTATTCGGTTTTCTCTACAGTATGTAACATTGAATTTGGTGGCAAGAAACTCAATATCATCGACTGTGCCGGTTCGGATGACTTCAGTGGTGGTACCGTAACGGCTCTCCACGTTGTTGATACTGCGGCTATCGTTCTGACAGCTAATGGTGGCGTTGAGGTTGGTACTCAAAATAGTTTCCGTTTGGCTGAGAATGCAAAGAAACCTGTTGTGTTTGTCGTTAACAAATGCGACCATGAGAATGCTAACTTCGAACGCACGGTTGAGGCTTTGAAGGAAAACTTTGGTAACAAGGTGTGCTTGGTTCAGTATCCGGTAAATGCCGGCGGAGGATTTAATGCTGTAATTGATGTCCTCAAAGGCAAAATGTTGGTTTGGAAAGCAGAAGGCGGCGCACCTGAACTCAAAGATATTCCTGCCGAAGAAGCCGGAAAGGTAGAGGAACTGCTTGGCGCATTGCATGAGATGGCTGCCGAAGCAGACGAATCTCTGATGGAGAAATTCTTTGAGGAAGGTACTTTGAGTGAGGAAGAAACCATTCGCGGATTGAAGGTTGTATTTGCCGAAGCTGGCGTTTATCCTGTGCTTTGTGCTTGCGGTGCAAAGGATATGGGTGCGCGTCGTTTGATGGAGTTCCTCGGCGAAATGGCTCCGTCCGTAGCAGAAGCACCGAAGCCTGTTACTGTTGATGGAAAAGAAGTCGCTCCTGATGCCAAGGCCCCGGCTTCTATGTTTATCTTCAAAACCAGTGTTGAGCCTCATATCGGTGAAGTGAACTACTTCAAAGTAATGCAGGGTACTATTCACGGTGCTGATGACTTGCAGAATGTGGACCGTGGCAGCAAAGAGCGTATCTCACAGCTCTATAGCGTTGCCGGAAGTATCCGCGTTCCTGTGGACGAAGTAGCTGCTGGTGATATCGCCGCTACTGTAAAAATGAAAGATACCCGTACTGGCAATACGCTTAATGCTAAGGACTGCGATAACCAATATCCGGCAATTTCCTATCCGGAACCCAAATACCGCCGTGCTATCCGTCCGCAGAATGAGGCTGATGCCGAGAAACTGAGTGCCTTGCTTACACGTATGCACGAGGAAGACCCGACTTGGGTGGTTGAGCAGTCCAAGGAACTCAAGCAAACTATTGTCAGCGGTCAGGGTGAATTCCACCTCCGTACTCTCAAATGGCGTCTGGAGAATAACGACAAGATGATGATTGAGTTTGACGAACCGAAGATTCCTTATCGCGAAACTATCACCAAGGCAGCGCGTGCTGACTATCGTCATAAAAAACAATCTGGTGGTAGCGGACAATTCGGTGAGGTACACCTTATTGTTGAACCGTATGTTGAGGGCGAGCCGGTTAAAGAAGTTTACAAGTTCGGAAATCAGGAATATCGTATCAGCGTAAAGGATACTCAGGAGATTCCGTTGGAGTGGGGTGGTAAGTTGGTACTTATCAATTCCATCGTCGGCGGTGCTATTGATGCGCGCTTTATTCCCGCTATCTTGAAGGGTATCATGGATCGTATTGAGCAAGGCCCGTTGACTGGTTCGTATGCGCGTGATGTGCGCGTTATTATTTATGATGGTAAAATGCACCCGGTTGACAGTAACGAAATCTCCTTCCGTCTTGCCGGACGTAATGCTTTCGCGGAAGCGTTCCGTAACGCTAACCCGAAAGTGCTGGAGCCGATCTATGAAGTCGAGGTTCTTGTCCCCGGTGAAATGATGGGTGATGTGATGAGCGATATTAACGGTCGCCGCGGTATGGTGCTGGGTATGGAAGCGGAGAAGAACTTCCAACGCCTCAAAGCACTTGTTCCGTTGAAAGAGATGTCGTCATACAGCACTACGTTGTCCAGCCTCACTGGTGGTCGCGCTACATTCACCATGAAGTTCAAAAGCTATGAACTCGTTCCCGGTGATGTTCAGGAAAAACTCATCAAGGAATACGCTGCACAGCAGGCAGAAGAAGAATAATCATTTGCCCAAAGTCTGGAACAGTGTATATCGCTATTGCAGGAAACATTGGTGCCGGCAAAACAACGCTGACAAAAATGTTGGCGAAGTATTACGGATGGGAGCCACGCTTCGAGAGCGTGAGCTTCAATCCGTATTTGGAAGACTACTATGCGGATATCAAACGTTGGTCTTTCTGCCTTGAAACCTATTTCCTCAAAGAGCGGTTCAAGGATTTGTTGGCGGTTCTGAACACCACTCATACGATTATTCAGGATCGCAGTATCTTTGAGGGGGTCTATGTGTTTGTTAGCAATAACTATGAACGTGGCGACTTGAGCCAAAGGGACTACGAAACGTATATGGAGTTGTTCGGATTGATGAAACGTCTTATGCGTTTGCCTGACTTGATGATTTACCTTCGTAAGTCCGTGCCGTCCCTCATTGCGCAAATTCAAAAACGCGGTCGAGAGTATGAGCAGACCATGCAGATTGATTATCTCAAGGGCTTGAACGAACGGTATGAGGATTTTATCTTCCATAAATACGAAGGTAGAGTGCTTGTAATTGATTCCGACAACATGGACTTTGAAAATAATCCTGCTGATTTTCGATATCTTGTTGATAAAATTGATGCACAGCTTTTCGGACTCTTCTCTGAGAATAATTGGGGAGATTAGGGATAAAGAATATTTGTAGTAATTCATTATTATTATTTTTTTTAGTTGAAAAATGCACATTGCTATTGCGGGAAATATCGGTTGCGGAAAGACAACACTCACTAATATGCTGGCCAGACACTATGGTTGGAAGCCTCGTTTTGAAAGTGTGGACTATAATCCTTACTTGGAGGATTTCTACTCGGATATGGCACGCTGGTCGTTTAATCTGCAAATTTACTTCCTAAACAAACGTTTTCAGGATATTGTGGATATATCCAAATCCGACGAGTATATCATTCAGGATCGGACAATCTATGAGGATGCCCGTATTTTTGCACCAAATCTTCATGAGCAGGGATTCATGTCAGACCGTGATTTTGATAATTACTGCGACCTCTTTGACCTGATGATGTCGCTTGTCAAAATGCCTGATTTGATGATTTATATCCGCAGTACTATTCCTAACCTTGTGGCACAGATCCAAAAGCGCGGACGCGCGTATGAGGCAAGTATGCGAATTGACTACCTGCAGGGATTGAATGACAAGTATGAGCGTTGGATCAAAGACTACAAAGGGAAATTGCTCATCGTCGATGGCGACACATGCAAGTTTGGTGACAAACCCGAGGATTTCCGCTGGGTGACTGACCATATTGATGCCGAGTTGTTCGGCTTGTTCCCCTTCGAGGCTGAAAATGGAGTAGGCAAGGAGATTAAATAAACCTCTTATGGTCATTTCGAGGTTCTTGGAATATATTGCTCTTGAGCGTCACTACTCCAATCGAACAGTCGAGGCTTATCGGGATGATTTGCGCGATTTCTGTAAATTCCTTGGAGTGGAACCGGATGATTTTGATCCCTCTGCTATTGACGAAACGGATATCAAGACGTGGATGATCGAACTGCTGGAAGGTGGAAAGTCACCACGCAGTGTAAAACGATACTTGAGTAGTTTGCGGTCTTTTTACAAATTTATGTTGCGCTTGGGGCTTGTATCTAAGGATGTAACCCGTAAAGTCATTACACCTAAGGTTGACAAACCCTTACCGGTTTTTTTCAAGGAATCCGAAATGCAGCGCGCCACGGCATATGAGTCCGAGGCGGATGATTTTGAATCTATCCGTAATTGCCTCATTATAGAGATGCTTTACCAGACTGGCGCGCGGCAGGCGGAATTGACTGGACTGACCGATTCGGATATTGACCTCGTGCAGGGACAAGTGCGGATTTTCGGAAAACGCCGAAAGGAGCGGATTGTTCCGATTGGTGACTCGCTTGTCGCTCAAATACAGCAGTATTTGGATGCTCGCGCAGATGTCGCTTACGGTTTGACACCCGAAAAACCGTTTTTTGTTCATATCAAGCGGAATGGAGAAATTGTCCCCTTGAATAAGAACACCTTATATAATATAGTGCGCTCGCGTATGGGGGAGGTGTCAACCTTAAAGAAACATAGTCCGCACGTTTTGCGACATACTTTTGCCACAACGATGCTTAATAACGGGGCTGATATCCGAACTATACAAAGTCTGATGGGACATGCTTCACTTGCAGCGACACAGGTTTATACGCACACTACTTTTGAACAGGTACGTAAAGCATATAACGAGGCGCACCCTCGTGCTAAAAATAGCAAACAATAATCTTTAAATTCTGTATATTATGAAACTGACAGTTAAAGCCGTTAACTTCGACATGGCGGAACGCCTTGAGAAGTACATTGACAAGAAAACCAAACGTTATGACAAAATTCTCAATAACGCAGGCGCGGAGATGGAGATTCGTATGACCGTGGTTAAACCCGAAACCAACCTGAATAAAGAAACCAAAGTGCGTGTCATCGGTAACGGACCGGAGATGTTCGCCGAGAAGGTATGTGACACGTTTGAACAAGGTCTGGACCAGTGCTTGGAAATCATTGACCGCCAGGTTGAAAAACTGAAAGACAGATAATCAGTTCTCTGAATATGAAGAGGGTGTGTCTAAGCCAATGACACACTCTTTCTTTTGTTAGATAAAGGCGTTTATCTTCAAACCAAGTACCCCGATATATTATCTAAAACAATTATGCTTATGAAGAAACGAATACCAATGACGGTTACTCGTGAAGTATCAGGCAGATTGAAAACTAACAGTGATGAAGAGTGCGATTGAATGTTAAAAAGTGCGATTGAATGTTAAAAAGTGTGGTTCCCGCACTTTTTTTCTTTTTTACTATCCTTTCTTTCCTCCTCCTTTCCGAACCGAAACCATACAATTACCATACAATTACCATACAATTACCATACAATTACCATACAATAACCATACAATTAAGCCGCCACTTAGTCGGCGCAATCCCCTCACATTGTCATTACATGCTACTTCTCCAGTTCTCGATGACGAAGCCTTATGTGGAGTCTGCTGTTGTAGAGTTTTTGGAATTTTTCTTTCAGGTGTCGTGCAGCTGCTTCGGCACTATACACGCTGCGGTGCTGTCCGCCCGTGCAACCGAACGATATTTGCAAGTGGGTGAATCCCCGTTCAAGGAACCGCTCTACATGATGATCCACAATCGGATAAACATGTGAAAGGAACTCCGATATCTCACCGTCTTTTTCCAGGAAATCTATAACCGGCTGGTCTTTGCCGGTCAGATGTTTGTATTGCTCATATTTGCCCGGGTTGTGGGTGCTGCGGCAGTCAAACACATAGCCCCCGCCATTTCCGGATTCATCTGCCGGTATGCCGTGTTTGAAACTAAAGGAATAAATATCGACTAACAGTTCGGATGTTTTGTCTGGGTGACTTGTGGCGGGCGTTTGGCTGATTGTGTTGGACAAAGCGGTTTTTACTACAGTATAGAGGGTGGGATAGTCCTGTTTTAATTGGGCGTGACGATTAAACAATTCATCTAAATTATGCAGTGCGAATGGGATGGATTGTACAAAATGAGACTTGTGTTCGTATAATCCGCGGAAACCGTATGCCCCCAATACTTGTAACTGCCGGAAAAGCACAAAATGTTGAAGCATTTCATAGAACACATCCGGATCGGGGATGTTGGCATAATCCGTTTTAGCCAACTCATCTATATAGTCGTTCAGCAGTTCTTTCCGTAATTCGTGGGGATAGTTCGCCTTTGCCTGCCATAGGAACGAAGCCAAATCATAGTATATCGGTCCTTTCCGTCCGCCTTGGAAATCAATCAGATAAGGTTTGCCGTCTTTAATCATGACATTCCGGCTCTGGAAATCGCGATACATAAAAACATCGCATGGCGCACCAAGCAATTTCTCGGAAAGGCGTTCAAAATCGTCTTCCAATTCCGGTTCGGAGAATTCTATGCCGGTCAGTTTGAGAAAATCATACTTGAAGTAGTTCAAATCCCATAATATGCTACGCCGGTCAAAGCATGGTACAGGATAGCATACAGACCAATCCAATCCTTTTGCCCCATCGACCTGTACATGTGCAAGCAGCCGTATCGTCCGGAAGAGCATGTGCTTTTCCTCTTCGCTGAAGTTCCCTGTTGTACGACCCAGACTGATATAATTATATAATAAGGTATCTCCCAAATCTTCTATCGTATAATGCATTTCGTCTTCACTCACGGAATAGACCTCGGGAACGGGCAGCCCCAATTGGCGGAAATGCCGTGCGAGTGTGATAAAGGCATGGTTTTCATCGCGGGAAGTGCCGTTGACCTCTATAACGGATTCCCCGTTTGGGTTGAGCCGCGTATAAATGCGGTTGCTGCCTTGCGCAGCAATTTGAGTATTATTTGTTGTTGACATACAATAAAATTTTGCGCAAAAGTACATCAAAAAAGGCAAATATGCAAATAATTACAAAAATATTTGCGGGTATAAAAAAAATAGTGTAACTTTGCAGCCTAATGGGAGCGGTGTGTCCATTGCCCGCTAATGGATTATTAACCAGAAATCTAAGATAATGAAACACAGATTCTCCTTTGTGAGCGTATTGCTCATGGTTTGCATTTCAGTTTTTGCGGCAGTAGAGCCATCGGTTACATTGACTGATTATTACAAGGACGCGGATGGAAAATCCGGTCAGGAATTGCGTCTCGCATTGCGTTCCGCCATTGACCATCACAGTAATGTGACCTATAACAAACTCTGCTATCTTATGGTCTATTCGGACACCAAGGATGCCGATGGGACTACTCTTATCGACATCTATTCCGATTGTGATTATAGTACTGAAATTTACAATAATCGCGTTAATTGGATTTCTGGTGGAGCGTTAGGTGCAGGTTTGAATCGTGAACATACGGTTCCCCAGTCTTGGTTCGGGAAAGCGGATCCTATGGTCGCGGATGCTTTTCATATTTATCCTACAGATGCCAAGTCCAATAATCACCGAAGTTCATACCTCTATGGTGAGGTATATCCCAAAGGCACAGGCGAATCTTATTCCAATGACGGTCACAAGGAATTGGGTGCCTTAGGAACTACGTATTCGTCTTCCGATCTTGCTGCTTCCGAATATCAATATGACGGTGTTACCTATCAACTCTCTTCCTATACCGGTACTGTTTATGAGCCGGCTGATGAGTATAAGGGAGATTTGGCTCGTGGTATTTTTTATATGGCAACTCGATATGCTTCGCCTGAAGCAAATGATGGAACAGACTGCTCAACATGGCAGAATGGCAGTAATCCGAGCCATTTTGGTGCCGGTGCCAATGACAAGTTCGGTTTGACCGAGTACAGCTACAAACTTTTGCTTAAATGGCACCGTCAGGACCCTGTTTCAGAGAAAGAGCGTCTGCGTAATGAGGTCATTTATGGTAATCCGACCTATAACCTGTCCAATTATAAGCAGGGCAACCGGAATCCGTTTATTGATTATCCTGAATTAGTAGAGTATATTTGGGGAAACAAAGCGGGGCAATCTATGGATTTGAGCAAACTGGTTTCTTCGTATAGCAATGGTTCGCAGCAACAAAATACATCCACATTGACCCTTTCGGAAAGTGCTGCTGATTTCGGTACTGTTATTCTTAATGGTGAGGTGGAGAAAGAGTTTACAGTCTCTTTCACTGGTTTGCAGTATCTTCCCGGGACACGATTGGCGGGCGGTAATGCAGACCAATTCAAATTGTATGTTAACGGAACGTTGGTAACGACTGCAACCGCGGAAATACCGGGCGTTCAGGATCCTGATTCTAAAAAATATTCGGGAACGGCAACGCTGAAGGTCGTTTATAATCCTTCAGTCCAGGGCATACATAGTGCGACTTTGCAAACATGGTACGGTGCCTCTATTCAGCGAAATGCCAAATTGAAAGGTGTTTGCGGAAAATCCCGTCTTGTAAGGTGGGTTGTTGACGGTAAGATTATTAAGACAGAGGAAGTATTGGACAAATCCAAAGTAGAGGCTTTGCCTGACGAACCCTCTGCTCCGACCAACTGTGGCGACAAAGTATTTGTCGGTTGGGCGCGATATGAACAGACAACGGAGACAGATACCAAGCCTGCAACATTGTTTGACAAGGTCGAGGATGTTCCCGTTGTGAGTGATGATTATGCGTTCTATTATGCGGTGTTTGCTACAAAAAACACAGGTGGTGCTAACTCGGTGGTGGAATTCTTACCGGAAGATTTCACCGGACAAGGCAGTACACCTGATGGCAGTAGCATGTCTGCTACAAAGGGAGATGTAACGCTTTCCTTTGATAAAGCATATGGAACCATACAAATGCGTTCCTATAGTGGAGGAAGCTTTTCAATTGAATCTGCTTATACGTTATCAAAAATTAGCATTACCACGAATTCTGAGAAAGGGGATGCTGAATCGATTTCCTTGAAATCAAACGTTGGCAGTTACTCCGCCACCGGCACTAACGGTGAGTGGTTAGGTTCCGCTAATAAGGTAGAGCTTACAAATAGTGAAAAACAGGTGCGGATATTATCGGTTTCCGTTTCGCTGACTGCAGATTCTTATTCCGGCTATGTGACTCGTTGTACACCATATTATACTTATTATTTTGATGAAGATCCGGAAGATGAGAGCAATTATATCTATGAGGTCGAAGTGCGTGAGGGAGATATACCTGTATTCCCTTACGGCGACCCGTATAAATCGTCAACTCAGGAGTGGGAGTATGATTTTGACAAGTGGACTCCAACCATAGAAGCTGCTTCGGCGGACAATGCCGGTCGTACCTATGTGGCTTCATATACCAAAACAAAGATTCAGTATGAGGTATTCTTTTCTGTGATGTACGGTGATTGGGTACCCTCTCAGATGGTTGATTACGGCGGACATGTTACCAAACCTGCTGACCCTGTATTTGATTGCAAGGCAAGGCATTTCACAGGCTGGTTTAGTGACCCTGGATATTCAATGCCTTTTGATTTTAAGAATACCATTATTACAGATCATATGGAATTATATGGCGGAAGTGAGTTGTCCGGCGATGTTGTCTATATTGTAGAGCATGAACGCATGTATGGGGCAGATATGTTGGTGGAGTACGACACCCTTAAATACACCATCCCCGCCAACACCATCGAGGAGCAGGCAATGATCACCCTCACTCCGAGAAATTATCTGGGTTATAATACCCAATATGTTATGTTGGATAACATGCTCATGTTCTGTGAGGATACAATGCGTTTCCATATTAACTATTCTAATAACGAGCATGTATTAAACTGGATTACTGACGGTGATCCCTTGACCAGTGACGTCGGTATAGATTATACGTTTTTGCCTTTTGAGCATATGATGTACGGCTCGGAAGTTACAGAACCGAATACACCTACTAAAACGGGCTGCATCTTTATCGGCTGGAGCGATGGCAAGGATATTGTTACTCCTGAAACAACCATGCCGGACCATGATTTGATTTATACGGCGGTATTCATGCCGGTGGTTGAACTTGCGTTTAATATCGTTTCCCTTGATATAAATGATACCAAAACTACAGATGAGTTGTGGTCAACTTTGGGGGCTTTCAACTTGTCGTTTGATGAATCGGATTGTATGTCGTGGGAATCTGTTTACAAGAAGGGCTTGTTCAAAAAAGGTGTGACCGTCAGTCTTACTCTTGCCAATGGGGCATATACCTTGGATCACTTCGAAGTAAACGGCACGATAGACAATAATTTGACCATGCCGCGTAATTTCAAGTTGGATGAGAATACAAACATTACCGTTTTTGTCAGTCCGACTCAATACAAACTGCAAGTTAATTCGAATAATGAATTTGCCGGAACGGCTTCCATAAGCGGGTTTACACAATTCTATGCTTCTCAACTGGTTGATCCGAACTTTGGCGGAGTAACTTTGAAAGCTACGATTGCTGATGACAGTTATGTATTCTACGGGTGGGTAAATGCCAATGTGCTGTCTGATCAAATGAAAGCAGAGGATTTATTGGATGAGTATAAATTGAATTATCAGGAATTGGTTGGGATATACAATACTTTGTCCGATGTGGACAAGGCTGCTTACAAACCTTTAGTTGATATGTATGGCAAGTTATTTGCTACTCAAGGTACTTTAACGGGTACGGATCTCATGTTTATGGAACAGATGGGTTGGTTGGTTCCTGATAAAAACGGAGTTGTAACTATACAAGCAGTGTTTGTAAAGGATACCCCGTCAGATTTGGATAAAACTAATACTATTACCAACCCGGCTAAGATTATTCGTAACGGGCAAGTATATATTCAACTGCCTGATGGCAAGATTTACAATATCCTTGGTTCAAAAGTGCAATAACCAATATAATAGTTAACTCAATATCTAATATCTAAAAAACAATTGTATGGAATTAACATCTTTGATGTATGTCGTATTGGCGGCATCAGTTTTAGCACTCGGTTTCGCGTACTATTTTTATCGCAACATGCTCGGTAAAGATGAAGGTACGGAACTGATGAAAACAATCGCCTCTCACGTTCGTAAAGGTGCGATGGCGTATCTGAAACAACAGTACAAGGTCGTGACCATTGTGTTCGTTGTTTTGGCGGTTATCTTTGCTGTAATGGCAATTTTCAAACTCCAAAACGGAATCGTATGGTTCGCATTCCTAACCGGTGGTTTCTTCTCTGGTCTGGCGGGCTTCTTTGGTATGAAGACCGCTACTTATGCGTCGGCACGCACAGCTAATGCAGCGCGTAAATCCTTAAATGCCGGTTTGCAGGTGGCTTTCCGTTCAGGTGCAGTTATGGGCTTGACCGTTGTCGGTTTGGCATTATTGGATATTGCCGGTTGGTTTCTTATTCTTAATGGTACAGGCCTATTGGAAATGGTCGGTGCTGAAGGTGACCTTATCACCATCACAACTACAATGCTGACTTTCGGTATGGGTGCTTCTACTCAGGCTTTATTTGCCCGTGTAGGTGGCGGTATTTATACAAAAGCTGCGGATGTAGGTGCAGACCTTGTCGGTAAAACAGAGTATAATATTCCTGAAGATGACCCTCGTAACCCTGCGACGATCGCGGATAATGTTGGTGACAATGTCGGTGATGTAGCCGGTATGGGTGCCGATTTGTATGAATCTTATGCAGGTTCTATTTTGGCAACGATGGCATTGGGTGCTTCGGCTTTCGCAACATCTGCTGTTGAAGGTATGCAGTTGAAAGCTGTTTTGGCACCGTCTCTGATAGCTGCTTTTGGTGTGCTGCTTTCATTGATTGGTATTTTCATGGTCAAGACAAAAGAAGGTGCCGGTATGAAGGAATTGCTACGCGCTTTGTCTATCGGTACTAATACCGCCGCTTTCCTTATTGCCGGTGTGACGTTTGGAATCTTTGCATGGCTGTTCGGAACAGAAACCAATCAATGGTGGCAAGTGTCTCTGTCTGTTGTAGTCGGATTGCTGGCAGGTGTGATTATTGGTAAATCAACAGAATATTACACTTCCCAAACTTATAAACCGACGCAGAAGGTGTCTGAAAGTTCCCAAACCGGTCCTGCTACAGTTATTATCAGTGGTCTCGGACTTGGAATGTTGTCCACGGCAATTCCTGTTATTACGGTCGGTGTGGCTATCATTTTGGCTTATCTTTGTGCAAATGGATTCGAAATCCAGTTCTCGCCGGAGAATCTGTCCATGGGTTTATATGGTATAGGTATTGCTGCCGTAGGTATGCTCTCAACACTTGGCATCACCCTTGCAACGGATGCATATGGCCCTATCGCGGATAATGCCGGTGGTAATGCGGAAATGGCGGGTCTGCCTGCTGTGGTTCGTCAGCGTACCGATGCATTGGATGCTCTCGGTAATACTACTGCTGCAACCGGTAAGGGCTTTGCTATCGGTTCGGCTGCTCTCACGGCACTGGCTCTTTTGGCATCCTATGTTGAAGAGATAAAAATCGCGCTTATCCGTACAGGTGAAGATCTTCCGAACGGTGTGGAGGCTGCCAAGGCTACTTTGGTTGATTTCATGGATGCGTATAACGTTAACCTGATGAACCCGATTGTGTTAGTGGGAATATTTATCGGTTCAATGATGGCGTTCCTTTTCTGTGGTTTGACAATGAATGCAGTTGGTCGTGCAGCTCAAAAGATGGTAGAGGAAGTGCGTCGCCAGTTCCAGACTATCAAGGGCATTCTTGAAGGCAAAGCCGATCCCGACTATGCCCGTTGCGTAGAGATTTCAACCAAAGGCGCACAACAAGAGATGCTGCTTCCGTCTATATTGGCGATTATCGTTCCTATTTTGACAGGTCTTATTTTAGGTGTTGCCGGTGTACTCGGTTTGCTTATCGGTGGTTTAGCAACAGGTTTTGTACTTGCAGTCTTTATGGCGAATGCCGGTGGTGCATGGGATAATGCCAAGAAGTATGTTGAAGAAGGTCACTTTGGTGGTAAGGGCAGTGACTGCCACAAGGCAACTGTTGTTGGTGATACTGTTGGTGATCCGTTCAAAGATACATCCGGTCCCTCTCTTAATATTCTTATCAAACTGATGTCTATGGTAAGTATCGTAATGGCGGGTCTTACCGTTGCTTATCATTTGCTATGATAACCGTTATTGGTGCTACCAATATTGACATTATCGCTGCAACTTCGTCAGCGTTTGTCGCTCATGACTCCAACCCATCGCGTATAACGATGGGTATTGGGGGAGTGGGGAAGAATTATGCCCATAACCTTGCCCTGTTAGGCGAGCAGATTCAGTTTGTCAGCCTCTTTGGTGACGATTATTTGGGTGATGTCGCCAAAAAAGAATGCAAGCGGCTGGGCTTTGATTTGCATTTGAGTGACACGCCCAAAGGCTCTCGCAGTTCTATGTTCGTGTGTATCAACAATACCATCGGACAAATGCAGGCTGGTGCTGCCGATGTTGAGATTATAGAGCAGTATCTTACACCGGAGTTTCTGGCTCCACGTCTTGAAGCCATTAACAACTCCCGTTTGGTATTATTTGATGCTAACTTGTCTGTAGAGACGATGGTGTGGCTATTGGAAAACTGCACGGCTCCTTTAATGGCAGATACTGTATCGCGTAAAAAAGCTCCCCGCATCACGGATGCATTGCGTCAGGCAAGTAATCCTCATCTTCATACGCTCAAACTTAACCGAATAGAGGCACTGTATATTCTCGGGCAAGAATTAGGTAAGGATTTGCCATCTCTCTGCAAACACATTCATGAATTGGGTGTGAGCAATATCTATATCACGTTAGGCAGTGAGGGAGTATTTTGCTCGGGAACGCCGTTTGAATTGGAACTTGTGGAGCCGACACAGGTGTCTTATGAGCCGGTGCCGCCAAAGCAGGTTGTAGATACGAACGGTGCCGGGGATGCTTTTCTTTCGGGCGTGGCATATGCCTTCTTGCAGGGTGTTAATTTTCCTCTGGCAGCCAAGTATGGTCTGTTGGCTTCGAAAGCGACTATCGAGGTTCCTTCCGTTGTGAATCCGAATCTCAAGAATGAATTTGAATCATTGTATAATCCAACTAAATTAATTACAACAACATCGCATGAACAAATACCTGTCCGTCTCAACTGAAGTGCAACAGGCACTCAGTGAAGGAAAGCCCGTAGTGGCTCTTGAGTCAACCATCATTTCACATGGAATGCCGTATCCTCAAAATGTGGAGACCGCATTACGTGTTGAACAAACTATTCGTGAAAACGGTGCCGTTCCGGCTACTATTGCTATTATCGGCGGAAAATTAAAAGCCGGTTGCACTCCCGAAGAAATAGAATACTTAGGTAAAAAAGGTCAAGCCGTGACGAAGGCTTCCCGCCGTGATTTACCGGTTCTGATTGCTCGTGGCGAAGATGGTGCAACCACTGTTACGACCACAATGATTATAGCAGCAATGGCAGGCATTAAGGTGTTTGCAACAGGTGGCATAGGCGGTGTACACCGTGGTGCCGAGACGACAATGGATATTTCAGCCGACCTTGAAGAACTGGCTCAAACTCCTGTTATGGTGATTTGTGCCGGTGCAAAGTCGATTCTTGATCTTGGTCTCACATTGGAATATCTGGAGACCAAAGGCGTTCCTGTTTTGGGTTACGGAACAGATGAATTACCGGCATTCTATACCCGTCGTAGTGGTTTCAAGGTGGATTATCGTGTTGACTCACCAGAAGAACTGGCAGCGGCATTCCGCGCAAAGATGGAGATGGGACTGAAGGGCGGTATTCTGGTTACAAACCCTATTCCGGAAGAATATTCTATGCCGGCTGAGGTTATTAATAAGGCAATAGATGAGGCAATAGCCGAATCCGTAAAACTTGGTATCCATGGCAAGCAGACCACGCCGTTCTTATTGGCAAAAGTGAAAGACTTGACAGGTGGTGACAGTCTCGCTTCTAATATCCAGTTGGTACTCAATAATGCCCGTTTGGCGGCAAAGACGGCTGCTGATCTATAATGGTAATCCGGTTGCTTTTAGCGTTTTTGATCATAAACAAAACATAGATATCATCATGAAAAAGTTATTATTTACTTTGCTATTTGTTCCTTATTCTCTTTTTTGCGTGGCTCAGATAGATATGCAAGCACATGTAGGAAGTGATGAAGGTCTCGCCGCTTATAGTTCAGCTGATAAACAAGCAGCCTATTATACCGGTGCTTATGCTTATGACAATCTTATTGTACAGGAAGGGAATGACCTGTTCGGTTTACTTAATACGTTAATGGGTAACACTTCGCGCATAGGTGGCAGTAACTTCTCCTACAATTCCCTGCGTGACGCATACATCAAAGTTGACGTGGACCTCAATAATAAGGGTTCTATGATTATTGGTTATTACGACGGACGTTCCATGAACGGCAAATGGGATAGCGGTAAGACATGGAACCGTGAACATACGTGGCCTCAATCCAAGGGTGCGGACAAAAGTACTCCCATGGGGCATGATATGCAGTCCGTCCGTCCAACGTGGGTTAAATCAAATTCCGAGCGTGGCAATACCGCCTATGGGGAATCTGGCAATTATTATGATCCGGATGAAGTAACCATTGTCAACAGCTATTACAAGAAAACCAATCTCGGTTCGTATCGTGGTGACGCAGCACGTGTTATAGCATATGACTACGTTGTATATGGTGAAGCGGGTGGTCATAAGAACAGTCTGTACAAGGGTAATGCCCAACTTCTCAGCAAGGTAGGTTCAAGCGGTGTGTTCGAGTCGATAGATGTATTACTTAAATGGCACATGGCAGATCCACCCTCGTTAACGGAAGCTGTTCGTAATGACGGTGCTGCTGATTATCAAGGTAATCGTAATCCGTTTATTGATTACCCGGAATTAGCTATTCAAATGTTCAAGAACAGTGTATCAACGTATGTAGTGGATGCCAATATGGCAGAGATGATGTGGCCCAATTACCAATTAACGCTGCAACATGGTTTTATCGCATATGTGACATCAGAGGACGGCTCTCATCCTGAACGTGTAGCGGTAACCGGTGCAAGTTCCAGATATGATGCTGCTACGGGTCGTCTGACAATCTCCAATGTAACAGATAATGTGACAATCTCTACGGACACACCTGCTCCCGAAGGTATAGAGGATGTATATGATGTCACTGTTCCTGAATTCAAGAAAGTATTCTACAACGGACAACTCTATATCATCCGCGACGGTGTTTGGTATGACGTCACCGGTCGCCGTGTAGATTAGTGCGTTTGTGGATACCGGTAAGGTTTATATAGCAATAGACCTGAAGTCATTTTACGCTTCAGTAGAATGTGTTGAGCGGGGCTTTGACCCGCTCACGCATAATTTAGTTGTAGCAGACGAGAGCCGAACGGATAAAACAATCTGTTTAGCTGTCTCGCCTTCTCTTAAAGCATATGGTATTCCCGGCAGACCTCGTCTTTTTGAGGTGAAGCAGAAGGTCAATGAACTGAACCGTCAAAATCCATCTTTACATTTGTCTTTTACAGTTGCTGTTCCGCGAATGGGGTTGTATAAAAAGTATAGCCGCACCATTCGTAATATTTATCTGCGTCATATAGCGGAAGAAGATATGCATGTCTATTCGATTGACGAGGTTTTTATAGATGTTACGCCATACCTTAAAGTCAACAAGATGACCGGCGAGCAGATGGCTCAAATGATGATAAAAGAGGTGTTATCAGAGACGGGTATAACAGCGACAGCGGGTGTCGGTACCAATCTGTATTTAGCAAAAGTGGCGATGGATATAGTAGCGAAGCACATGCCTGCTGACGAGAACGGTGTGCGAATTGCTTTCTTGGACGAAATGTCATATCGCAGGGAGTTGTGGAATCACCGTCCTATCACAGATTTCTGGCGTGTCGGAAGGGGTATATCGGAACGATTGGCGCAGTTTGACATGTACACGATGGGGCAGGTAGCTCTTATGTCAGAGATGAACGAAAAGCTGCTGTATGATATGTTTGGTGTGAATGCAGAGTTGCTGATTGACCATGCCTGGGGGTGGGAGCCGGTTACTATTGCTCATATCAAAGCGTATAGACCATCAAGTCATTCCTTGTCGAATGGACAGGTGTTAGCAACACCCTATGAGAACCGCAAGGCATTGACTGTAATTCAGGAGATGGCGGATAATCTGTCGATGGAATTGTTGGACAAACATTTGGTGGCGGATCATGTGACGGTGACCGTTAGTTATGACTCTTCCAATCTGACAGATGCGGCAATCAGTACTTATTATAAAGGTCCTGTAAAAACCGACCATTACGGTCGTGCTGTACCCAAATCCGCACATGGTTCAAAGGCATTGGGTACACAGACTTCATCTTCCCGTTTATTGCGTGAGGCTGTCAGGGAAATCTTTGTTGCAGAAACGGACAAGCGGTTATTAGTAAGGTATCTGAATGTGAGCGTGGATCATGTAGTGCCGGAGTCACAAGCGACAGAACTTGGTTGTGCGCCGGTTCAGTTAGACATGTTTGCAGATAATAGTGAGATTATGCGTCATCGTGCCGAACAACAAAAAGAGATTGACAAAGAAAAACGTGTGCAACAGGCATTGCTTAATATACGGAAACGATTTGGCAAGAATGCCGCTTTACGGGGACTTAATTTTGATGAGGGTGCTACAGCCCGCGAGCGCAATACCCAAATCGGTGGACATAGAGAGTAGAAATACAAATGAACACAGAAAGTCAGAAATTAGAGCCATGGGCAGAGGAGATTATCAATCATCCTCACCATGTCAGTACTATTTATCCCGCTATGTCTTTGTGGGAGCGTGCTGCACAATTTTCATCTTTTGCCGCATTAGGTGAGTTGTAGAGACAAAAAAAGAGAACCGAAGTTCTCTTTTGTGTCCCCCGAGGGACTCGAACCCTCGACCCACTGATTAAGAGTCAGTTGCTCTACCAACTGAGCTAGGGAGACTTGCTTGTACAACTACTGCAGTATTATGTTCTCTGCAATTATTTTTCCAAAGCGGCTGCAAAGGTACTGCTTTTTTTTTATTCCACCAAATTTTTTTGATGATTTTTTTGAAATTTCTACATTTTCATACAGACTTTTTTATAAAAGTCACATATTTTCATATCGACTATCCATTGCAAAGGTAGTAATAATATATGAAATGTTAAAAATCGACAGACCGTAGGTAGACGACCTCTCCAACACCATCCAACTCGCTCCAAAGAAAATACAGCAGGATGCCTCACGGTGTCCTGCAGGGTGCGTGCAGTTTCTAAGAGTCATGCACGCTGATAAATTTTTAATGGCATTTGCTTTTCGGGCGTAGTAGATTGCCCGCAGGTATATTCACACCTTTGTATTTGCGCGTGTGCGCAATATCTCTAATGAATCGCAGCAAGCTGTTCTTTGTGCTGACGAAGGCGATCGGCGCGTTGCGCTTCGAACTGTTTATGGATGCGGAAGCCGTCCATGCTGCCATGGGCGGAGAAACCTTCTACATGGGAGATGGCTTCTTCCTCTTTCTTGTCCCATTTCAATTCGTCTAACTGAAAGCGAATTTCGGCAATGAGACGTTTGGTGTACTTGAACATAACTATTGGATTTGTTGTAGTTCTAACTGATGTTGTTTGCGGCGTTCCTTGCGGTTATGGTTCATGGTCATGTAATAACCATAACTAACCATAGGATGACGCCATTCGATCTCCTCGTTGTCTTGCATTTCGGACAACTTGGCATTCTCTGCGGAACGCAGTTTCATCTCGTTCCACTAGAAGCGGATAGTTGAAGCAAATCTTTTCGTGTCCTTGAACATAGGGGTATGCTTTATGCGAATGAATTGATTGTATTAACTACGTATTCAATCTGTTCCTTTGTCAAACATGGCGACATAGGGATAGAGAGTTCTTCATCTGCCAGACGCTCGGTTATAGGCAAAGAGAGTTGCGGCATATTCCACTCCTCTTTGGCATAGCACTCTTGCTTATGCGGAGCTATAGGATAATGAATAACAGTTCCGATTCCTTCCTGCTCCAAGTAGTCATGCAATGCATCACGTTTGCCATCAGCGACCAATATCGGGAATAGATGATATACATTCTGCTCGTATAGCAAACGCTTTGGAAGAGTAATCAATGGATTGGAGATATTGTCGTAGTAATAATCCGCCACTTGCTGACGCAAAGCTACATCTTCATCTAAATGCAGTAGTTTGACATCCAATATCGCAGCTTGTATCTCATCCAAACGGCTATTACGGCCAGTGTATTTGAATACATATTTGCGTTGGCTACCATAGTTGGCTAATGCTCTAATAGCATCTGCCAACTCCTTATTGTTGGTAGTTACAGCCCCCGCATCACCTAAAGCACCAAGGTTCTTTCCCGGATAGAAACTATGCCCCGCTGCCTCTCCAATAGATCCGGTACGTTTACCCTTCCATCTACATCCGTGAGCTTGTGCATTGTCTTCCACTAATCGCAAGTTGTATTTTTTGCAAAGTCCCGCTATTTTCTCAGTCATAGCATTACGACCATAGAGATGCACAATAAGAATAGATTTTGTGCGCGGAGTAATGGCGGCTTCTATTTTGCTATCATCAATCTCCAATGTTTCGGGATTTGGCTCTACGAGAACAGGTCTTAGACCATTCTCCGTAATGGCAAATATAGAAGCAATATAGGTGTTTGCAGGGACAATTACCTCGTCGCCGGGTTGCATAATGCCTAATTCGATGTACGCGCGATAAATCCAAATAAGCGCATCCAAGCCATTCGCACAGCCAATGCAGTATTCGCTACCAATATAGTCGGCATAATGCTGTTCAAAAGCTTCATTTTCCTTGCCTTGTAAATACCACCCAGCATCTATTACACGGAGTGCGGATTCGTGGATCTCACCTGCGTATTTTGCAGTTATGTCTTTTAGTGATAAAAAAGGTACTTTCATAATCACTTTCTAAATTCTATAAATTCGTTATAATCACGGATATAATCATCCGCCTGATATTTCTCACTTGCCAGAACAAGACAAACACTTCCTGAAGAAAAATCATCCAGCGTTCTCCATATACCTGGCTTGACTAATAATCCTTGATATGGACGATTAAGCATGTAGGTGCGCTTGACATTGCTATCATCCAGAGTCACCGTAAATGAACCGCTCGCTGCAAGAATTAACTGATGGAGTTCTTTGTGCGCATGGCCTCCTCTACTTTCGCCACCAGGCACGTCATATAGATAATAGATGCGTTTCACGTCAAAAGGTACAGTATCCCCATTTTCAATGACAGAGATGTCTCCCTTGCGTTGTGAATGATGGCGATCAAGAGTGATGATGCCGCAATCATAGATGGTATGCTTCACATATGATGTTTGATGTGTTATGTTTGATGTTTGGCGATTTTCTAATAGCCGATTACTAATGATTGATTGTCTCAAAATTCTAAACTCTTCATAATCGCGTATGGCGTCATTAGGATCATAGTGCGTAGAGGCTGCAATAACCGCTATGGAATTGGTGGAATAGTTGGTTATTGTCCGCCAAGTACCGGCCGGAACATACACCCCCATGTAAGAGCGGTTGAGCGAGAAATGATATTGTTGTACTCCATCATCTACTAATACATCAAAAGAACCGGACATGGCTACAATAAACTCCTCGGTTGTTTTATACGCTAATCCTCCACGTTTTTCTCCTCCCGGCACATCGTATATCCAATGCACGCGTTGGATGGTAAAAGGCAATTGGTTGTCATTCTCAAAGAACGACAAGTTGCCCCGTTCATCAAGAAACTTTGGCAATTCAATAAGTCTCGGTTTATTCATATCTCTTTCTTAATAAATAAAAAGTCCTATAAAGTTTAAATAAAAGCCAATTTTTAGCGCATCGGGTTGCCCATCGTCTTTGATTCGGATTTAGTTTTGCATACTCATAAGCTGATTTATAGTCATTGTTTTCATACGCGGCATTTAGCAATGAATTATTAACACATGAATCAAAGTATGGACCATCTTTAAAATCACCCAGTTCTGGGAATATCTTGTAGATACATTCCGTCATGTGTTTGCTTCGTTGCCAATATCTGCGAATTTTACCATAATCAATTTGATGAGTAACGCTTGGTTGACCTACACGATATACGGTTGTCACAATTGGAAGATAACGTATCTCTCCATATGCAGCTAATATAACAATAGCCGGCCAATCTTCACAAGGGAAATCTTCATTAACAAATATATCAAACGGAATGTATTTCTTCACCAATTCCGTCCGTAAGCACATAGTACTACTAGTCATTTGCTCACGCCCCGCAAGAACATCTTGTTGTATCATACCCTCAGGAATTGGATGATGTTTTCTACTATGTGATAGTTTTCCCGAGTTCATAGAAAATACATTCATGTCAGTATGACAAATGATACACTCAGGATGAGCTTCCATAAAGTCCACCTGCATTTGCATCTTGTTGGAATCTGTCCAATAATCATCCCCATCCAGCATGAAAATATATTTACCTTGAGCATTTTGAACACAGTCACACCAATTTCCAGCCACACCGAGGTTTTTACTACGAGGTAGCACATGAATAAAGTCATACTTTGCAGCATATTCCTCACAGATGGCGCGAGTGTTATCTGTTCCTAAATCTTCCCCTATGATAATCTCATAAGGGAAATTAACCTTTTGCATCAACACAGATTCTATTGCCTGAGCAATAAAGTCTTGCTGATTATAAGTGATAATAAGGACAGAAACTAAAATAGGCTTGTTCATATATTTAAAGCTTTGGATATTTCATCAATAATATTCTCTGCAACAGTTTTACCATTTGGTGGCACAAGTATATTCTGATAGAACTCATTACGAACGGATTGCATTGTATCCTTATCGTTAACAACCACATCCGTAATAAACTTCTCAATATCTTCAGCACTTACACCGTGATAATGCGCTGCAAAAGCTTTCTTTCCGACAGCATTACTCTGTCCTTCTCTATCATAATTCGCCAAAAACATTACAGGTTTGTTCACATACAGATACTCAACAACAAACGAATGGCAATCATGTATCATAGCATCGGATGATTTAAATAAATCCGCATATGCACCATCAACTACAGTAGTGTTCTTCCCTGAACGCCAAAATTCATAGTACGCATCCGTTTTCTCCTGCCCCCATTTCGGATGCATATAAAGTACTGTCTTCAACTGTGGATGAGGCTTAAACGCAAACTGAACGTTATCAGCATACTTCATCGCCAACTCTTTCATTGTATTCGCATACAACAAGAAGGTCGATAATTTAATCAACCCGTCATGCCCCTCTATTGAATGATGAGGTGCCCATATAATCCGTTTATGTTTTTTATCTTGAATCTTCCAGTCTGCTCCTTTTTCCTCCAACACTTGAATCTCGTCATATATTGGATAACCTACCACATGAATATTTCGGAATTCATGTGCATTAAATGAAAGTGCCAACTTCCTATTATCTTCGCATTCTGAAAAATACATCCACATACGTCCCTGAAAAGGCGATGCAATTGACCATTCAAACGGATTGTTCTTAAATGAATAATTGACGTAGCACTTTAAATACTTTTGCAATGTTGTACTTCGATATCGCTCATCGAAATGCTTATCCCATTGTGATGCATAGAACAAGATGTCCGGTGACAACAACTCTATACTCACATAATTATCTCTATTCTCATCACAGGCCATAATCACGTTATACCCTTTATTCGCAAAATATGCGTATGTTTGATTCATCTTTAGAATAATCTGGTTTTCTGCTAAATCGATTGCCGGACACACAATGATTAACGGATTAAATCGTTTATCTTCCTCCATCAACTGATAGACGGAATCATATTTCCATACCGATGACGACAACACCAAAAATACCACATTCAATGGTTCTTTTGTCCCACGTAATCGCTTTAATTCTTTTGAATAGGAACTCAACTGATTCTTCCATATTAAATATCGTTTCGATTTCCGATATGCCCGTACCAGCGATTGTGGCATCAGTCCCTCTACCTTTCGAATCAATTCTACTTTATTCATGCTTTTGTTGATTCAATTTTTCTCGCAAAATACTACTACTTATCCCTTCCGTGTGATTTAAGTACTCAATATGTACCCCTACTTTCGCAAACTCTTCCTCATATTTGTTATACAAAGGAGTTCCCTTCCATTCATCCCCATGAAACATTACATCAAAATGCACCTTTTCCCACATTTTCATCTTATCCATAGTATCCTGTTCCACAACTTCATCTACATACTTAATCGCTTCAACGATTGCCTTTCTATCCGCAAAAGGAATAATCGGTATTTTGCGTTTATATGACTTCACTACTTCATCTGCGGAAACTCCTACAATAAGATAATCACATTGCTCTTTGGCTTTGCGTAAAATATTCAAATGCCCTACATGAAACATATCAAACACACCGGAAGTGTAACCTATTTTGTATTTTTTCTCCATATCTTTTGAATTTTCCTTTTTATAACATAATCTATTCTATCATGCATATAAACGAATTTCATCCATTCAAGTGGTATATATTTCGCCATTCTGTTAGAAATTTTCCACAATCGCTTTTTCCCTTCTTCTTGTTCTTCAATCTTAGCATCCTCATATCGTCCCTGCATGACGAATACATCTTCCTTTTCAATAGTGAAACCAAGTTTGATTTGTGCATACACCTCCTGCGCTTTGGGCGTATGCAATATGATAGTTGAGATGCCTTTGTTATCGGACATATTGGGATGATCTGTTTCGACATTCCAGCAATCGCCTATTGTAAAATCCGCATTCGATGTTTCCAATGATCTGAATGGGCATTGATAACATGAACTTCGGAATAGGTGCCTCATGAAATATGAGATATATACGTTATCATAACAATATTCACAGAACTCCTGCCACACATAATTTTCATCCAAGAAGAAGAAAAAAAAGTAAAAGTTTAAAGGGGCAGATAAATCTTCTCGTTTGATTCGAAATCTAATGTCTTTGACGTCTTTTGCTTTCAATGCTCGCAATGTCCTCTCCATATACTTTTCCCAAACTGCCGGACTTGGAACTCCATGACAAAGTAAATCTATCGTCAAAAGTTTTTCATATTCTTTTCCCAAATATCGTTTTAATCCTGCTATCTGACATGGAGTGCCAGAAAATAACACCCATCTACCATCTTTCAAAAATTGCATTGCTTCCATATAACTATTGCCTATCTCGCTCTGAATATACTTACTTCCCATCATCTTCTCTACTTCTGCCAAAGTTTCTGCATATTGATGTTTCAGATGATACCCTTCAAAGGCTGCGCCGAAGACAATGCCACTTTGTTCAATAGCCCATTTAGCTAAGGCATAAAACATTCCACCAGAACTACTCTTCCTTCTTATATCTTCATCGTTGTTGATAGCAGCATAAACTTGTGTCTCAAAGTCTGTTGGAATAGTGATTGGCGAGATGATAGGACATGTCTTCTCGCATTTATGGCAACCTATACATGTTTTTGTATCTATGTATGGCTGCAAAAAGCCTTCTCTATTTTCTTTCATGGAGATACTTCCCCGCGGACAA
>CAJOKE010000009.1 GCA_905235225.1 Paludibacteraceae bacterium | reverse complement strand
GAGCTGTCACCACAGTGAGGAAACAGCGCAACACATAGAACGGCGCGACCGCCTAAATAAGAAACTATGCAATAGAACTCCTTTGCGAAATTTTCTGCAAAGATAATACAAAAGTACGTTTAGTGTATCGTTTAACCTGCATTTTATTAAAAACCAACCTCTTTTTCTTAAAACCAATACGAAGTTTCAACCCACGAACAAGCGGAAGAAATTTTGGACGTTTACAGCGATATTTCAAAGCCGAAACTTCCGAAAGTTTAGGGTATAATTTTGTATGTTTCAGGCAGGTAAGTGGCAGGTAAAGTGGCAGGTAGATGGCGGCTGTCTGAAACATACTAAAAATTCCGAAAGTTTTTTATGAATCCGAAAGAGTATTGTTTGATGGTTAAAAGTGGAAAGTGGAAAGTATGGCTCAATGCCGCACTTTTTTCCGATATTTTATAGTATAGGGAATAAAATATTTGCGTATATCAAAAAAAAGTAGTAATTTTGCGGCAAAATAAAATTTAGTATCATGAAATCAAGATCTCTTTTATTAATTGCATTTATTGTGCTTGCAGCATCGTGCTGCCGGAAAAACGATTTCCAACTAACCGCCGAAGGTCAACCAATTATGCCGGTTCATTTGACCGGTCCCCAAACGACAATCTTCCTTACGGACTATCTTCCCCTTTTAGCCGCAGACACTCTGGTGCCGCAAACAATGACTGTTAATGACAATGGACGCATCCAATTGCTCCCGTTTGGAGAAAGTGAAAGCAACTTGTCGGTCGTTGCACTTCCCCACAAACCCTTTAATACCGGCGTGGAAACCGCCTGCTCCGATGATAACAGCGTGACCGTCCGCCTGCTTGGCACTGAAAATGTCCAACTGGTGGCACTCGTCCAAAATATACCCGTCCGTGACGAAAATATCCGATTTAACGGAAACGGCAGTTGGACAATCACCATTGCCCCACGATTAAAGGGACGGTCATTCCTGCGTGCCTTTCTCTGTGATGACAATTATGTTTATAACGACATACTGGTTCCTCTGCAAGACGGCAAACCTGTCAATAATACCGCCCTACTGAACCGCCATGATCCGCACACGCAAATCCTTTATTCCCTGCTTGTCGATCGTTTCGAAAACGGAAATGCCGGTAATGACTGGAAAATGAATTCGCCCGAAGTGCTGGATATTGTGGATTATCAGGGCGGCGACTTTGCCGGAATAACAAAAAAGATAGAAGAAGGATTCTTTGACGACCTTGGTATCAACACTATTTGGGTATCGCCCGTTACCCAGAATCCTTGGGACGCTTGGGGAAAATATGAGTTCAAAAACGGGAACAAGTACGACCCTTCCAAGAAATATACCAAATTCAGCGGCTACCACGGCTACTGGCCTATTTATGCCACACAACTGGAGCAACGGTTCGGCACCGATGAGGAATTCCGCACCATGCTTGCCACCGCTCACCGCCATCAAATCAATATCATTTTGGACTATGTGGCTAATCACATGCACATTAATTCTCCCACCTACCGACAACATCCGGATTGGCATACAGACTCCATCTTGCCCGATGGAAGACGCAACTTTGAATTATGGGACGAAGCAAGACTCACAACTTGGTTTGACCGCCATATTCCGACACTCGACCTTGAACGCGAAGATATTTGCGAGGCTATGACTGATTCAGCCCTGTACTGGCTCGAAAACTATGAACTTGACGGTTTCAGGCACGATGCTTGCAAACATATTCCCGAAGGCTATTGGCGGCTTTTGGGCCAAAAGATTGCCAAGCGTTTCCCCGGCAGACCGATTTGGATGATCGGAGAAACATACGGTAACCCGCAACTTATTGGCTCATATGTTAAAACAGGTTTGCTGAACGCGCAGTTTGACTTTAATATCTACTTCGCGATTCGGGACGCTTTGGTACATGGTAACAGCTTCGAGTCCGTTCACAAGACGGTTATGGAATCGCTCGCTGCCTACGGCGCACACCACACCATGGGAAACATCAGCGGCAACCACGACCAGATCCGTTTTGCCTCTATGGCGGGCGGAGCTATTGGAACGGACACTAATGGCAAAGAAGAGGGATGGACAACTGAGGTCGGTATAGGTGATGCAAATACTGCGTATAAACGCGCCATCCTGCAGGAAGTCTTGAACTTCACTTTACCCGGCGTTCCCTGCATCTACCAAGGCGATGAATATGCCGAAGTAGGCGGTAACGATCCCGATAACCGCCACATGATGCGTTTCGACGAACAACTGAACGAAGCAGAAAAAGCATACAAAGCCGAAATAAAGAAACTAATCGCCCTTCGCAAAGGGTCAATGGCACTTAATTACGGCGAATACAAACCAATCGCTGCTGATGACGAACAGTACATATTCGAACGCACGTATATGAACGAAATTGTCCGTATTTCCATAAACCGAAAAGACCTGAGTTATTCCATTGATTTCCGTAAATTAAATTAATACTATGTATTCCGTACTGCTGACTATTGTTACCCTTTTAAGCCAATGGCAATTCACGCCGGAACAACAACCGCACCAACTGCCCGCACCCGATGCCGAATCATGGCAATCAGTTACCATCCCTCACGACTGGGCTATCACTACTGACTTTGACCGCAACAACGACCTGCAAATAGTAGCCGTTGTTCAAAACGGCGAGCAGACAGCAACCGCCAAAACAGGACGAAGCGGCGGACTGAACTGGATGGGTGCCGCATGGTATAAATGCCAACTGGATCCGGCACTTATCAGCGACAAAGAACTGTGCTACTCCCTTTATTTTGACGGAGCGATGTCACATGCAGAGGTCTTTGTTAACGGACAAAAACAAGGCAGTTGGGAATATGGATACAATGCCTTCGAGGTGGATATAACATCTGCTATCAGACAATGGCAAAACACGAATAACGACGCTCCCGAAGTACAGGTTAGATTAGAGAATTTCCCGGAATCAAGCCGCTGGTACCCGGGTGCTGGACTATATCGCAAGGTCTCTTTGCGCACATACAACAAAACCCATATTCCGTTGTGGGGTGTGAACATCCGAACCCCGAAAGTTGACAGACAACAAGCTACCGTAACCTGCGATATTAGTGTCGCTAACCCGCAGAACGGAATGACGGTAACAACTGACATCTACCAAAACGGACAGAAAATCACCTCAGCCGACGGACGCTTTGCCACTGCACAAATCGATAACCCCAAATTATGGTCACCGGAAACACCTTATTTATATGAAGCGCACACTTTCATCAAACAAGGCGGAATCATCTTGGACTCATGCCTTACACGCTTTGGAATCCGTAGCATTGAATACACCTATTCAAAAGGCTTTCTGCTCAATGGAGAGGCGCGTAAATTCAAAGGCGTATGCCTGCATCATGACCTTGGTCCGTTGGGGACTGCCATACACCGCGATGCCATCAGACACCAACTCACAATACTCAAAAACATGGGCTGTGATGCCGTACGCACCAGCCATAACATGCCCGCAACAGACCTCGTCGAACTATGTGAGGAAATGGGACTAATGCTGATGATTGAACCCTTTGACGAATGGACACGTGCCAAATGCCGTAACGGATATACCAATTGGTTTGAACAATGGGCTGAACGCGATATGCAGCATATGCTGCTGCATTTCCGCAACTCACCGGCTGTCGTAATGTGGAGTACAGGAAACGAAGTATGGGAACAAGTCCTTCCCGAAGGACTACCTATCGCTGCATGGCTTCAAAACATCTGCCATAAATTAGACCCCACAAGACCTGTGACTAACGGAATGGATCAAGTGGCTGGCGTCATCACCAACGGTTTTGCGGCTCTACATGATATTCCAGGATTCAACTACCGTACAGGAAGATACCTCGAGGCACATGACTCCTTGCCGGAACGTTTGCTGTTAGGCAGTGAAAACGCCTCAACAGTTTCATCACGTGACACCTATCACTTCCCCGTCATTATGCAACCTAACGCTATGCATGATGATATGCAAAGCAGCGGTTATGATGTGGAATATTGCGCATGGTCAGGACTGCCCGAACAGGATTTTCAGCTCCAGGATGATTATGACTGGACTATCGGGCAGTTCGTTTGGACAGGATTTGATTATTTAGGCGAACCCTCACCATACGATACAGACGCTTGGCCAAGCCATAGCTCATATTTCGGTATCATAGACTTAGCATCAATTCCAAAAGACCGCTACTGGTTGTACCGCAGCCAATGGAACAAGCAGTCGCCTACCCTGCATGTTCTTCCGCACTGGACATGGCAAGGAAGGGAAGGAGAAACAACACCTGTTTATGTTTATACCTCATATCCGGAAGCGGAACTGTTTGTCAACGGCAAAAGTCAAGGACGGCTTCGCTTTGCAACCGCCGAAGAAACCGAACGACTGCGGCAAGGTGAATTAATTGACGGTGTAAGCCGTCTTCCTCAAGTCGGAACGTTTGAGGTTCCATGGTGGGGCAGCGCACCACGACCCGAGTTACTGCCCCGTTACCGACTTATGTGGCAGGATGTGAAGTATGCTAAAGGAGAAATCAAAGTTGTTGCCTATGATTCCAATGGAGCCGTTGCTGACCAAAAGATTATAAAAACAGCAGGAAAAGCAAGCAAATTGCAGATTGAGTGGGCAAATAAAGAAGAAGAAACAGAAGAAGGACTGTGCTATCTCACCGTTACCGTTACAGACAGTAAAGGAACGCACTGTCCTCATGATAACAGTTTGATTTCACTCAATGTCCAAGGCGGCAAACTACTCGCAATGGCTAACGGCGATGCTACTTGTCTTGATAAATTCCAAGACGGAAACAGTATCCACGCATTCCATGGGAAATGTACTTTCATCGTCCGTAAAAACGGAACACAACCGATGACTGTTACGGTTTCTGCACCCAAAATGAAAACAACTAAATTAACCGTTAATTAAAAATAAACGCTTATGAGAAAAGGATTATTATTTTTGTTGGCAACCATCATGATTGCCGGCTGTGCAAAAAAAGACTGCTGCGAACACCGCCATCCGAAGTGGGCGTATAACAGCACCATTTATGAATTGAACACGCGGCAAGCCACTGAAGAAGGTACTTTTGCAGCCGCAGAAGCACTTCTACCCGACTTGCGCGAGAAT
This sequence comes from Paludibacteraceae bacterium, assembly GCA_905235225.1. Classification (GTDB taxonomy): domain Bacteria; phylum Bacteroidota; class Bacteroidia; order Bacteroidales; family Paludibacteraceae; genus Colicola. The sequence continues at coordinate 47,621 of CAJOKE010000009.1, read as the reverse complement.
TCAATTGACATCATTTGGGTTATGCCCTGCCAACCTATCGGCGAACTGACCAGAAAAGGCACTCTCGGAAGTTATTATTCCATTAAGGACTACTGCGCCATCAATCCTGAATTCGGAACCAGAGCAGATTTTGAACATTTCCTTAAAACAGCTCATGACTTAGGTTTCAAGGTTATCCTTGACTGGGTAGCAAACCATACCGCTCCCGATCACGCATGGACTCAAAACGATGGTTGGCATTATCGTGACAGTTTGGGTAACCTTATGGTTCAATATGACTGGACTGATATTTCCAAATTGGACTATCATAACGCAGACATGCGGCAGGCAATGTTGGATGCCATGCACTGGTGGATGGACAGTATCGGCATAGATGGTTTCCGCTGCGATGTTGCCGGTGAAGTACCCACCGATTTCTGGAACTGGGCAATGGGCGATTTACGCAAGACCCACCCCGATATGTTTACCCTTGCCGAAGATGAAGACAAGGCTCAAGAGCTGACAGAAAGTGCGTTCGATATGTATTACGGTTGGACTTTACACCATATAATGAACGAAGTGGCACAAGGCAAACAAAATGTTGAAGATATGTGGAAATACTTCGCGAAGTGCGACACAACCATCCGTCACGATGCAATTCGCATGAATTTTACATCCAACCATGATGAAAACTCTTGGAGCGGAACAGAAATGGAACGAATGGGTGATGCCGCAGACTTATTTGCCGTATTCACATATATAGTCCCCGGAATGCCATTAATTTATACCGGACAATTAAGCGGTAACCATCATCGTTTGGAGTTCTTTGAAAAAGATTTGATTGACCGCGTTCCCAATGCCCCGCAATTTGAATTGTATCAATCCTTGAACCACCTGCGTAAAGACAACCGTGCATTGTGGAGTAACGAAAAAGGTGCGCCAATGGTTCGGATTCAGGCTGATAATGACAACGTATTTGCATGTGTGCGTGATCAGATCTGCCACAAACATCATTGCCGCAATACAGTCATTGCCGTATTTAACATGAGTGCGGAAGAGCAACAGGTTAACCTTGACCTGACAGGTTATGAAGGTCAATATAAATGCAGTTGCGGCAAGAACATCGAACTGGCAGCACAGCAGGCAGTGACACTAAAACCATGGAGTTGGAAGATTTATACAAGATAATTTACGCTTATCGTAAATTACCCAATCACCTAAAATGTATCAAAAACCGTCTTGTGACGTACTGAATGCGAACGTAATGCGAATGAGATGCGAACGTAAGTAATTAAGAAACTTAAAAAAAAGTGTGCCAAATTATTTGACACACTTTTTTTTACTTACTTTTCTCACCATCGTCCCCTTTGGCATTAAGCTGCCCTTCAGAGGGGATTTCAAGTAGTTCGCCTTTACGGTTATAGAACCGCGTTTCCAGCATACCATTTGACTGATTCTCTATTACACGTACACCATACAGCCGATACCATTTAGCGGACATTCGGCGGAAAATCGAGCCTCGCGTCACATACGAATAAACATACGGATGCAAATGAACTCTTATACCTCGACCGAAATGTTCCCGCATATGAGCAATCTGCTCCTCGACTTGGTCGGTAAACAAGATCGTAGGTTGTACTTTGCCCTTTCCAAGGCAGACAGGACAAACCTCGGTAACATTAACCTCCACCGCAGGGCGCACACGTTGGCGGGTAATTTGCATTAATCCGAACTTACTGAGAGGCAATACGTTATGCTTTGCTCTGTCACGCGACATCAGCTCTGTCACGTGCTTGTACAATTGCTCTTGGTGTTCTTTGGAGTCCATATCAACGAAGTCAATGATGATAATTCCCCCTATATCACGCAGCCGTAACTGATGTACGATCTCGTCAGCCGCGAGCATATTGTACTGGAAAGCATTCTCCTCATGGTCCTCAAAGATTTTCTTTGACCCCGTATTGACATCTATGGCAAATAACGCTTCTGTTTTATCAATTACCAGATAACCGCCATTCTTGAATCCGACAGTTCTACCGAGTCCGGTTTTCATCTGTCTGGTGATGTCATACTTATCAAAAATCGGCTCTTTGCCTTTATACTTTTTAACAATTTTTACGCTTTCAGGCGCGATCAGTTCTACATATTGGCGAACCTCCTCATAGATAGTATCGTCATTGACCTGAATACTGGTAAAATCAGGTGAGAAGACATCACGTATTATACCGATCGTTCGTCCCAATTCTTCGCTGATTAACCTAACTTCGGCATCTTTACTTTTGCCATTCGACGACTTACTATCATCCGAAGTATCAGGTTTTTGAAGAATGCGAACGGAATCTTCCCATCGTTTTACCAGAATGCGCAGTTCATTGTCCAATTCGGCAACGCGCTTGTCCTCGGCAACAGTCCTTACAATAACCCCAAATCCTTGCGGTTTAATTGACTGGACGAGTTGCTTGAGTCTGCTACGCTCCGATTCACGCTTGATTTTGCTGCTCACCATAACTTTTTCCGAGAAAGGAATCAGCACCATGTTACGACCGGCAATACTTATTTCGGCAGTAAGACGCGGACCCTTGGTATTAATCGGCTCTTTGCTGACTTGAACAAGCAGCATATCGCCTACATTGATATAATCCGCAATTTGCCCTTCCTTTCCGACATCAGCACCACGTTGCAATCGCGCCATAGACGGAGCTTTGCGTCGATCGGAAACAGCCTTGGTTACATAATTCTTCAGCGTGATAAACTGAGAACCTAAATCCAGATAGTGTAGAAAAGCTTCTTTTTCATGACCTACATCAACGAAAACAGCATTTAATGCCGGCATAACTTTCTTCACACGACCATAATATATATTTCCTACAGCAAAATTATCTACATCGCGTTTTTCACGTGTAATCTCCTGCAAGCGGTCGTCCTCAGTCAAAGCAATTGCGATTTCGTTAGGTTGTACATCGACAATCAATTCGCTTTTCATGATTCAACACTTCAAATAAAAAAGCTTTGCAGCCATCTGTTTTGCGCCCAAAACAGTGTCGCCACAAAGCCAAGTTAATAATCGTCTATAGCCTAACGGCTAATAAACAAGCTTACTTATGCTTATGACGATTCTTACGCAAACGTTTTTTACGTTTGTGAGTAGACATCTTATGTCTCTTATGCTTCTTTCCGTTTGGCATAATAGATGATAATTTATAGAATTATACAATTTAGTGAATAAGCAATTTGAACTCAGGTGACGGTTTGAATGCCACAGCCTTATGCTCAGGCACAACAATAGTCGTGTTTTTAAGAATGTTTCGCGCGGTCTTCTGTGCGCGCAACTTGGTATTAAATGTTCCAAAACCGCGCAGAGAAACAACATCACCATCACCGACAGCTTTTTTTACATTAAACATCGCCTTGTCAATAATACGCAAGATCGTGCGCTTGTCATAACCTGTCTGTACGGAGATTTCATTAATTAAATCTGCTTTAGTCATAATATCTATTTTTTAGTTAACTTCTTATTATTCAGCGAAAAAACCATGCAAAGGTACGATATTTTTTTTATTTACAAAAGTTTTTTGCAAAAAAAATCATTATTTTCATTATTTTTTTGTAATTTTGCGCATTCAAATATGAAAAAGAGTAAGATGAAGCCGTCAAAAGTGCAATTTCTTCATAATCAATTATATAAATGGTACGACTCGAACAAGCGAATCTTACCATGGCGTGAAACGACAGACGCATATCACATTTGGATATCAGAGATTATTCTCCAACAGACCCGGGTTGAGCAAGGTTTGCCTTATTATTTACGTTTTATAGAACGTTTTCCCAATGTAAAATCATTAGCGATGGCTCATGAGGACGAGGTTTTACGCTACTGGCAGGGACTCGGTTATTATTCAAGGGCAAGAAACCTTCACAAGGCGGCACAACATATTGCAGATAACAATAACGGGGACTTTCCGACTACATTTGACGCCATACGTTCATTGTCCGGTATCGGCGATTACACAGCGGGCGCAATTGCCGCCTTTGCCTATAATATGCCCTACCCTGCTTTGGACGGTAATGTCTATCGAGTGTTATCCCGTCTGATTAACAGTGACATTGCTTTTGATACCACAACCGGGAAAAAGCATTTCCGAAAAGTAGCCGAAGAATTGTTAGACCGTGATAATGCGCGGCTGTTCGATTCTGCGATTATGGAGTTCGGGGCCTTATGGTGCGTCCCGCATTCACCTGATTGTGAGAAATGTCCGTTATCGGCCATTTGCCTTGCGTTTGCCCGCAACACGGTTGATTTGCTACCGATTCGCAAACCACGCCCAAAATTGCGTGACCGATATTTTAACTATACAATTTATTTAGCAGGAGACGACCTTAATAACACTCAAACCCTTATTGAGCAACGGCAAGATAACGACATTTGGAAACACTTGTGGGAATTTCCATTGCATGAAGCGGAGTCGTTAACAGAAACAGACAAACCATATGTTGATTTGACACATATTCTGTCACATCAACGCCTTCACGCACGCTTCATTATTAATAAGGTGTCAGAACTTCCTCAATTACAGGGAACAAAAGCCGTTACAATGAATGAGTTGGATGACTATGCGTTAAGCCGACTGACATTAAACGCCTTATCCAAACTATTACCCCGCATTTAAGAATATTTGATAAGCGACATCGCAATTCAAGCACTGTCCCGTCTGGCAACAGGTTTGATAAAGATGAATCAATGCTTGAGAATCAGCGGCATTCTTTACGGCCTGTCCCAAATCAAGCCACTGGCGGATGATAGAGTTTTTTTCCGCCGGCAAATTTAGCAGTATATCAACAGCCTGTTTATGTTTTCCACGGGCATACTTAAATGGTATAACTGCGTTGATGATTAAAATATCAACCGATTCCCGCCCCAAGCCTTTCACCGTCAATAATTGGCGCAAATCATCCACATCATCAGTATCCATTAGTTTGGAAAAGAGGAACTCCGATTGGAATAACAATTGGGCGAACTGCCGAATACGGGTTTCCGGAGCATTTTGCGGACGAATACGCCCACGTTTCCACATGGCAGCATTTATGGGTTGCAGTCCGAATTTTACTTGCAAAAAAGCGTACTCCCTATACAATTCATCATCCTGTGAAAGCAAACCACTTTGTCCCAAAAGTATAGCTGTTAGTTGTTTCAGACTGTTTCGGTGTTTTTGCAGGCAAGCAAGCGGTGTATTAATTGCCAATTGTTCAAATGGTACACCATTTACATGAAAACCGAAATAATGAGCCAACGAGACATAAAAAGCCTGTTCCCAATGATTATGCGTGATGGCAAGCAACCGTTCAATAGATTGCTTTTTGCACTCAAGACGACGTTGCAGCATTGTCTGTCTCCAGCCATTTGTTAACAGCGAAGGATCTTGTAACAGGAACCTGCCACAACGATGTGTCGCCAAAGGCGAATCCATCAGTTTCGCATCCGAAAGCAATTGCGTCAGATAATCCTGTTCATCAGGATAACGCAACTCGCATTGCACAATACTTTCCCCGCGCGTGTTATAAATAACTTTGTCAGCTTTTCGAACGACATGCAAGATAATATTGTCATATGCCGGATCTGATTGATGATTATGTTTGAACCAGTCCGATGAAGACACATGAATTTCGATATTTCCGCACCATTCTTCAGTACGGTCATCACTATGAAAAAGCAAACGGACATCACTGAAATCAGGTCCGGCATTGGTGTTATGTTTACCGACAGACAGCACTTCAATGCGCCGTCCGTCAGTAGTATATTGCGGAAAAGCCCTAAATATCCCGCGCTGCCAAATATAATGGAGTAATATCTCCGGCACTACCAGTTCCAGTCAAATCGTTCGATGTCTTCCTCTACCAAAGGAGTGCCTATCTGTACCTCTACAAATACCAAATCAGTAATTGCTTTAATAGCATGATACTGTTCTTTACGAATACAGCAGACGTCGCCGCGATGCACTTTGCGAGATTCGCCGTTTAACACAAATATACCCTCACCATCGACAATGGTCCAGACTTCATCACGGTGATGGTGAATCTGATAACTAATATTTTTTCCGGCACGGAGTTTTATGGTCTTTGTTAATGCCCGGGTGCCGTCTTCATATTGTACATCGCTCAACACTTTATAGGTTCCCCAACGACGTTCTTCATACATTGGACGCAAGGTCAGTGAATCCACATATTTCTTTATAGTTTCAGATTTATCTTTGGCACAAACCAATATTCCATCAGGGCTGCATGCTACAACAGTATCCTTCATGCCATCACAAAAAACAGGAACTTCCAACTCATTGATAACGTGAGTATTGTCATTGGCATCACCTAACAACACATTACCAATGGTACGATGCGACAACTCTTCCGTTAGTGTATTCCATGTGCCTAAATCTTTCCATTTTCCGGTAAAAGGAACAACAGCAACAGAAGTTGCTTTTTCTGCCACTTCATAGTCAAAACTGATTTTCGGGAATTCCGTATAACGGGCATATGTTTCCTCAAAAGAAGCTGCCTGTATGTACTTGCGTACAATATTCATCATATACCCCAACTTGAAAGCAAAGACACCGCCATTCCACAAAGCCCCCTCGTGCAACAAATCTTGAGCAACTTCAACCGTCGGTTTTTCCGTAAAGCGGCTAACAGGCATTGATCCAGCCGTATTGGTTGTCTTTTCAGGTACAATATAACCATATTTCTCCGATGGATAAGTCGGAGTTATCCCCATCAACACAAGATCTGCAGCATTATGCCTTACTTCATCCGCCATGCGTGCAACCGTTAAAAAATAACCTACTTCCGTACATGGATCACTGGGCATAACGACAACTATTTCATCATCCGAACAGCTTTTGGTGAAATACAGATATGATGCCGCCAAAGCAATAGCAGGAAAAGTATCACGACGCTGGGGTTCCGCCACGATATCCACATCTGTACCCAACTGATTAATAATACTGTCACGCTGTGCCGCATTCGTAGCAAAAGTAATCTGCGCATTTAATTCAGCCTCTTTTGCCTGACGTACAACGCGCTGTACCATAGATTCCATGGAACCGTCAGGTGCCTCTAAAAGCGGCAGGAATTGTTTTGAACGAGCATTGTTTGATAATGGCCACAGCCGTTTACCGGAACCACCGGATAAAAATACAAGTTGCATAATATTAGTTCAGTTTATTGCCGAATATGTCATATTCTGCATTATTATATTCAATATAAATCACTCCGTTTTTCATGATTTTTCGAGGTTTGGCAACAGGATAAAAATCGTTATCCAAAGCCGTTTGTCCAAACGGATAACAAGTCCACTTTGTCAAGGGAGCAGTAGTTGGTACTTCTGAAACATCAAATAACAAAACAAATTCATGATCAAGATTCAAGTATAGTTTGGCAGCCGTGAAAACTTCATCAACTATAGAATACCACAGCACATTTCCTATTTCCTTATCCCCGTCTGTTTTTCTTCCAAAAGTCAATTCTACCGAATGGTTTTTAGCCTTCCGCCATGCCCATAAAACTTTTGCGCCGGACAAATAGGAGCCGGAATACCCCAAATACGTCCCGGATAACAGATGTTTTATCTGTACACTATCACCGGCAAAAGTAAGCTGATAACGACATTCAGCCGGAATAGCGGAATGCTTTAATCTGTATAATCCATCCGAACTTTTGCTCACATCACAATGAGCAGCATTGACCATCTTCTTTTCCACCTCACCTCTTGCCCACACATAGCCTTCATCTCCATTTGCCATTACCAATACATATTCTCCTGTTTTGAATGTTGTTGTTTGCACAATATCGATGTTATCAGGTCTATTGGAATATAGTGCGTACAATGTATCTTCTTCAGATTGAGGATAATATTTTTCATTAGGAAAATAATAATTCGGCTCTGTCGTATATTTTTCCGTAATTTTATACCTTGACCATCCGGCAAATGTCCATATTTCTTCCCCAGCGATTAAGGTTGATACCTCACAATCATTCAGGATGACACCGCCATTAAATGTTTTTTCGTTTAAGGCAGTATATTTTGTTTTTCCTTGTTCATCCAACCACGCACACATAACAGTACGGGGTTCGTCTGCAATTCGCCCATACGTAATACTTGTCTTTTGCCAAGTGAGCGAATTTTCAGTAGCCTGTACCTCTATCGTCAATGAACTACCCTGAAAAAAATGCCATGCTCCCACAAAAGTAATAGGAATATAGGTAGTAGAATACCCCTTATCTTGCCAATCAGCGAAACTACTATTTGGAATTGAAGCAATAGGCTTATTGTCCAACAGTACTGTAACAGAGCCGGCACCGCTTTTTGCATTCGATTTGATAAATAGTTCTATTTTGTCGATAAAGCCAAAGGGTAAATTGTCAAATGACATAATTGCCTTGTTGCCACCTGTAATTTGTCCCTTACTATGATTAGTATTATCAAATTGAACTGACACGCCATCCGGAACATCGCCGCTCAATTCCGCCTTGTTATATGCGGTAATAACAGCCTCAAACTCATTGGCAGACAAACTCACTGCCAATAGCAGCAAACATATGGCAACAAAAACCTTATTTTTCATTTTCCTTTTTGGGCAATGGTTTATTAAAGCGTCTTTGTCTTTGTTTCCAGCGTTCGCGGGCATATGCTTGCATATCTGCTATTTCATCATTCTCGTCAATAATCTCAAGCCCGAAAATGGTTTCAATCACATCTTCCAAAGTCAATATACCGCGGAAGCAACCGTATTCATCAATAATAACTGCTATTTGGGATTTTTGTTTGAGCATTTGGTCAAAGATATCCCCGATTGAAGTTTCTTCATTAAACATCGGCAACGGGCGTTTTATCTCACCAAGTGTCATATTGAACTTGTCCTCTGTAAGGTTTTCCAATGCATCATTACGATGTATATATCCGGTTATAAACTCAGGTTTGTCAGCATATACCGGAATACGGGAAAAATGGTCATAGCGGTCATCGTCATAGTATTCCTTTAATGTCATTTTTTCCGGAGCTATCGCAGCCACAACACTTGGTGTCATTACATCCCATGCTTTGACATCGTCCAATCGCATAATATTACGAATTATCTTATTTTCGTCCTCTTCTATAACGCCTTCTTCTTCTCCGACATTTGCCAACGCAACCACTTCCTCACGGCTGACAGTCGCCTCTTCCGGCTCCGGGAACAAGCGGGTCAAAAACTCTATTAAAAGAACTATCGGATACATAATTACAATGAGTACACTAATTGCCCGAGAGGCAAATCCCATCAGATGTTTCCAATACGTTGTTCCCAATGTCTTCGGAATAATCTCAGATACAACGAGAATAAGCAGCGTTACAATAATACTTACCAGTCCAAACCATTTGCTGCCAAATAATAATGTAGCCTGTTGTCCGATACCGGCTGCTCCGATAGTATTAGCAATGGTGTTTAGCGATAGTATAGCCGCTAACGGACGATCGGTGTCTGTTTTGTATTTTTTCATGCGGATGGCAGGTTTGTAACCTTCTTCCTCACGCATTGTAATGTAGCTGAGTGTTGTGGACATTAAAGTCGATTCCAATATGGAACAAAGGAAAGAGACTCCTAACGCAATAAACAAATAAATCAGTAAATAAATAACCATATTTTCAATAAACGTACAAAGTCGTATATAATTATTCCCACTTTCGGGTGTTTTCTCCTATTTTGAAGCGGTGATAGCTTTGAGCAAAAGTTGTCGCCACCATGTGGCGGGCAAAACGAGGGTCATAATATGCCATCACACGTGCAGATTTTAATCGTTCGCGTAAAGTATATAACTTACGAAAGATAATATTGGACGGTGCTATTTCTTTTTTGTCTGTTGTAATCTGTCTGCCATCCATGACATGACGCAGAACACGTTCCGCCCGTTTGGCACAGGAATCCGTATAAAGCGGACATTGTGATTTTGATAATCCGATATAATTGACTAATATATAGGCATACAATTGCCATGCCTGCAGCATGTGCAATGCTTTAAGATTCGCATAAAGGTAATCAGCCAATTCCCGGTGATTATCATGGTGGTTATACTTCCTAATCAGTAATGCAAGGTCACATAACTGACGGACATTGGCACTCTCTGTCACAAAATGGTCCCAACTGTGAATAAAGCAAAATAAAATATTAAACTTCGGTTCAGGTTCATTCCATGCTCCTTCATCATTGGCAAACGGAACAATATGTTGTTGTAACCCGTCACGCTCCAACACATCATATAAGCCTGCATCCTTAGGATGCGTGAATATGGCACTTACGCGGTGCATTTCAATGGCGGTTGTGTCCAATGTCAAATTATAGTGTTTGTAATAATCTTTTTCTTCTTCAAATAATGCTGCCTCGGGAAATGCTTCGCGCAAAAGCGCAGCCCCTTTGTGATATGCGTCTTTGCCGACATATATATCCACATCACCGCAAGTCCGCAACCATGGTTTGGGATAATTCTGTGCAAGACATAGCCCTTTAAGCAATACCGGAGTTATTCCACCGGCTTGCAAAGCCGTTATCGCACGCCGAAGAACAATCCGTTGCTGTTCCTGCAACATCATACTTTGTGCCGACAGCATTTTCATTTGAGCCTGCAAGGATTTTGGCGGACGCATATTTTCCGGCACCTGCAATAGCACATCACATACCAACGGAGCAGTTCCCTGCCGCTGTGCAATATGCAACAATGCCTGCCAATCCATTTCGGCAGGAATCTCTATGTCACACGACCGGCTTAATCCTATCGCCTGCCGAATGAGTTTCCAATATAATTGCTCAATTTGCAAGATGGTGTTCAATATAATCAATGAAGTCTGCCAATGTTTTAGCCTGCTTGAGTTCCAATGCCTGAGGTTTGAAGCCAAACTCACGCTCTACGATGACGACAATGTCCACAAAATCCAAGCTATCGATACCTAAATCGTCTTTGAGTAATGCGTCTTGACGTATAAGTTCCTGTTCTATCTCAAAATCCTCAATAAGGAAATTTGTTACGATCTGTTCTATTTCTTGTCTTGTCATATCTGATTTTTCAATTTACATATTATAATGCTGTGTCCCCCTTGTCCCAAATTATCATGAATTGCTTCTATCTCAAGTCCTGCCCGATGAATAAGACGGGTCATATCATCCGTATTATACATCTTACTGTTACCATTGGCAAGTGCCGTAAAATACAATGAGGTCTGTGTCAGACAAAATGCAGCAGGCGCATATTGCTGTCTGTCCCATAGGGTCTCCATTATATATATACGCGCGTGGGAAGTCAGCACTCGGGCTGCACGGGACAGGATGCTGACAATCTCATTTTCACTGAAACAATCCAAAAACTGGGACATCCAAATCACATCATAATGTTTGTCCGTCGGAAAAGTTTGATTTTGATCCAGAAGGTTCATCGGTACTGCATCTATTCTGTCTGCCCCGATCTGTCCTTCCGTAGCCTTGCGCATAAGCGCAATCTGCTGCGGAAGGTCACAAACCGTAACATGCAAGCCCGGATCAAAAGCTACACATTTCAGGGCAAACCGTCCTGTATTGCCTCCGACATCCAGCACATTGATTTGTCCGTCTGATTTACTTTTGCAGATAATGGCTAAAGCTTCATCAAACGAATGGTCTGAATAGTAATGGTCAAAACCGAACCATGATTTTTGAACCTGTTCGGGCAAGGAGCTGAGTCCCTCATAAATGGTATTCCAATCGCCGAAATGTTTCAGACCGGCAGGTCTGCCTTGTTCCAATGCTTTATCCAAATAAAACCACCCCTCATAATTGACATCGTGGTTGAATGCAATATCAGTACGAATCATGGCATCATTAAGCAGGAACCATCCCGTTTTTGCCAAAGAATAGCGGTCTGATTGTGCGTCAATAAGAACGACATGCATTGTAAGTGCAGCCTCCAGCAAACACTTAACGGCATAACGGCTCAAATGTGTTTGTTCCGCCACCTCGTCCTCAGTTAATCCATGGGAAGCGTCACCAAGCAGCTGCAATATGCCATACTTGCCAAGCAACCGCGCCACTTGGAACACTACAGGACCAAAGGAATATATATGCGCCAATTCCTGTGCTTGAGCAGCAGAGAATTGCTCCTTGGAATATTGTGATTTGAGACCGGGACTGAGCGTCATATCAGATTCGGTAACGGAGTGCTACAGCTACGCCCCAATCAAAGAATACTGTTGTAGTATAAGTTTTTGTACCTTCGGGGAAATAAATCAATTGACCCAAGCCCGGACGGAAATCAACGCCGAGATTCAACGGTGCGCCTTTGAAATCAAACTCAATACCGCCAATGGCATGTTCGCTGAATTTGACACCATACTGCGTATCGCTTACACCTAACGCCTTGTAGGTTTCCCAAGTCATACCGAGGTCGATACCACCACCTATAAACCAATGCATCGAAGCCCAACTCCAATCACCTACATTACCTTGATACATCAGGTTCGGATTGGCATAGAAAGCCTTGAAGTCAAACGCATTAACACTTGCGTCGGAAATAGATTTGCCTTTGTCGTCATAAAGAAACATATGACTTTTCGGCGCAAATCCGAGTTGAACGTTAGCGTCCATTTGGAATACAAAATGCTCACTCTCACGAACATAACCTTTGTAGGAGATACCATAAAGCGTACCAACATTGACACCGATTGAATGTTTGTAATCACGGGCGTCTGCAGCGACAACGCCTAAAACCAATGCTGCAACAAGTAAATACTTTTTCATAAAAAACGTCTTTAATTTATAACCTTATTATTTTTTATATTCTTTTCAACACGATTGCGCTATTAGTGCCGCCGAATCCAAAGGAATTACTAAGAATGAGTTTAAGCGGTTGGTCAATTCGTCCGGTTGCAATGCGCAAGGATTGCGCCGCTTCATCCACATGCTCCAGATTAATATTGGGTGCAACATATCCGTTCTGCAGCATCAGAATGGAATAGACCGCCTCACTTGCCCCTGCCATCCAACATTCATGTCCTGTCATGGACTTGGTGGAACTGATCCATGTACGGCTGTTACCAAACAAGCGCGATAAAGCAAGTGCTTCTTCCCTGTCTCCTTGTGGTGTGGAAGTGGCATGCGCATTGACATAGTCTATATCCTGTGCGGTAATACCGGCATTTGACAATGCGCGCGACATTGCTATAAAACTGCCTTCTTCACTCGGCTCACTAATACCGCCGCCATTGGATGAAAAACCATAGCCCGCCACTTCGGCAAGAATGTTTGCCCCCCGTGATACGGCATGGTCATAGTCCTCCAACACCAACGCTGCTGCTCCCCCTGATGGTACCAAACCATCCCGCGAACAATCAAACGGCCGTGAGGCTTTCGCCGGTTCGTCTGTACGGACAGAGAATGTACTTAACGCATCAAATGCCGCCATGGCATATTGGTTAACCTCCTGTGCGCCGCCGACCAACACCATATCCTGCAACCCCTGCTCAATAAACATTTTTCCTAATCCGATGGCATGACTGCCGCTTGCGCATGCAGCACTGACAGAGAAATTGATACCCCGCAGGTGGAAGATTGTGCTTAGGTTCATGTTCACAGTAGAGTTCATGGACTGAAATATCAGTCCCGACCCCAACAACTGAGTATCATGTTTAGCCAGCATTGTTTCATGCATCTCCACGGTCGGTTTGGCTGTACTGTCATTGCCGAATAATATACCAACTTCGTTGGCAGACAAATAATCATCTGTCACCCCGGCCTGTTCAAAAGCCTGGCGAGCAGCCATATAGGCAAAAGCCGCTTCCTGAGACAATCCCACGCGCATACGGCGGTGCAACAATCCCTTCAGATCCGGCTCCTCAACAAGTCCCGTCAACGGACTGCGGAAACCGTATGCCCTACGAACGGGGTCTATCCCTACTCCGCTCCGTCCTTCGCGCAGACTGTCGTTCACCTCGGTTATATTTTTTCCGAGGCACGACCATATGCCAAGACCTGTGACAACGACTTTTCTCATCCCAATCCTCCCGTTACGCCGATTACTTGTCCGGACACATATGATGCTTCATCAGAAGCAAGGAAAGACACTACAGCCGCCACCTCTTCCGGCGTACCGAACCGTCCGGCGGGAATCATTTGTTTGAGCGACGCCTCATCCAATTCGGCAGTCATGTCCGTTTTGATAAATCCTGGAGCAACCGCATTCACTGTCACTTTTCGTGAAGCCACTTCTTTTGCCAATGAACGTGTTGCCCCAATAATGGCAGCCTTGGCTGCACTGTAGTTTGTTTGTCCGGGCAAACCGTTTACGCCGGAAATAGAGGCGATATTAATGATTCGTCCCTTTCGTGCAGTCAACATCGGTTGTAGCAAAGCGCGTGTGACAAAGAAGAAGCCTTGCAGACTGGTATCCATCACTTGCTGCCATTCGATATCCTGCATAAACACCATTAATGTGTCTTTGCGTACTCCCGCATTATTGACCAGCACATGAATATGTTCACCCGGATTATGTTCATGCCATGTTGAAAGTGCGGTTTCCACCTGCATCTTGTTACCGACATCAAACCGCATCAATTCCGCCTTGCCGCCATTAGCCTCGATATCAGCTTTTACAGCCAGTGCGGCTGCTTCGTTGTGCTGATAATTTATCAGTACGGCATAGCCGTCGCGTGCAAGCCGGATGGCGATGGCACGACCTATGCCGCGACTGGCTCCGGTAACCAGCGCATAGCAAGTTTTATTGTTTTCAATTTTACTCATTTCTTCTGTTTGAGGTAAGATTCTATCTGTGCTATTTCTTCATAATGCGGACGGTCTTCAATCAATTCTGGTATGAATGAGCGTATGTCCGCATAAACTTTTGCGGTGGCCGGGGCAAGGTTGTCGGCTATTTCCAAACAATCTGTAGCCTGTGCCAAAGCCATAACCAGAATCGCCATCACCTGGTAAGCGTTTTCAATGACTTTGGCGCACAACTCCGCCGTATTGGTACCCATGGATACGATATCCTGGTTGTCATTGTTGTTAGGGATGGAATGGACATAATTGGGCATGGCCAAAGTCTGACATTCGGCCGTTGTACTGGTTGCGGTGAACTGCATAGCCTGCATACCGTATTGCAGCCCCAAGGTGCCACGGTTCAGGAAAGGCGGCAAGATGCCGTTTATGCGGTCATGCAAAAGATAATTAAGTTGCCTCTCCGCAGTCATAATCAGCCGCACCATTGCAATCTTCACTTTGTCTTCCTCCAATGATATATAATCCCCATGGAAATTGCCGCCATGATACACATTCTGCGTCTCGCAATCAACAATGGGATTATCGCTTGCGGCATTGAGTTCCTCATCTATTACGCGGCGTGCATTATCAAGGGTTTCAAGGATGGGCCCAAGTATCTGGGGAGTACAACGCAGACTATAATATGCCTGTACTTTGTCTTTGAACTTGTGTTCGCAGTGTTTGCCTTGATAAAGAGCATGCTCACGCTGTTTGAGGCATCGGCTTCCGGTTGCTATTTTACGCATTTGCGCGGCAATGCGTATCTGTCCGTCATGCCGTCGGCAGTCATTCAGCGGTTCGGACATAAGGTCGTCATATGATGACGCTATTTCGTTCATCCATACCGATGCAAGGACCGCCCAATCGAGCAGTTGGGTGGCTTCAATGTGGTTAATGGCGGCTATACCCGTCATTACACTTGTACCGTTGGTCGCGCTCAAGCCTTCGCGGATATGTATGCCGACAGGATGTAATCCCTCCTTGCGTAAGACATGCGCCGTCGGAAGCCATTCGCCGTGATAATGCACTTTGCCTTCGCCGATGAGGCACAACGCGATATGCGCCAATTGCACCAAATCGCCGCTGGCACCGACACTGCCATGCTCCGGAATATACGGGATAATATTACGGTTGACAAACTCCTGCAGCAACCATACTATATCCTCATGCACGCCGCTTTTTCCTTGGAGGAAACTGCCCAAACGGGCATACATAGCAGCCCGCACACAGTGATCGTTTAGAGGCGACCCCGCTCCAGTTGCATGTGAGCGGATGATATTGTATTGCAATTCTTTGAGATGTTCATCCTCGACGCGCCATTGCGCCATAGGCCCGAATCCGGTATTGATACCATAGATAATTTTGTCGCGCTCGAAACGGCGCAAGAAGTCATAACTGTCCCTGACCTTGGTGATTTGGTCGGGAGTTATGTTGAAAGCCATACCTTTGTAAAGGATATTATACAGCTCGTTTATACTCATCAATGCACAATTATCCAAAAAACGCACAAAATTACAACAAAAATTGCACATGTGCAAAAAAAAGTGCATTTGCCTGCACTTTTTTAGGCATTTGTCGGCATTCTGATAGCTTAAGGGAGTTTTAGTGTGCCTTAATCGTTTCTCGGTCATCGGTCAGAAATCGTTGTAAAATATCTGAAACAACCTAATAATAGCCTAATAATAACCTAATAACAGCCTAATAATATCCTAATATAGACTGTTGAAACGGAGTGCAAAAATACTGATTAAAACTGTGTTTTGGAGAAGATTATTTTTCGTACTGACGTACTGACGGGATGACGTACTGATTTTTCGGGATGACGGGATGAGGTAAGCGGATGGGCAAGGCGGCAGTCAAGGCGGCGGATGAGGTGAATGAGGTGGATGAGTGGGTGGATGAGTGGGCGGACAGGCATGGCGGCGGACATAATAAACCCCAAAAGTGTTGAGTTCAACTTTTGGGGGTTATTACAAAGGCGATGTGGCAGGGATTATGTTATATCTTCAGTGCGAAAGGGTATTATATCAGAGTGTGAAAGGGTTATTATATCAGAGGTTGAAGGGTTATTATATCAGAGGTTGAAGGATTGTGATTTGTGTGGGATAGAGATGTCCCGGAAGCCGGATTGGTAGAGGTGGTCTTTGTACTCCGCCTGTGCGTCGGGTTCGCCATGAACGATGAACGTATGTTTAAGTTTTGTGACATCCATGCTATGCGTTAAGTAGTTAATCATCTCTCGGTAGTCGCCGTGTCCGGAGAATCCTTCGATTTTAGAGATCTGCGCTTTGATACGGTGGTCGTATCCGAAGATAGAGATCCATTTGCGGCTAGGGTCCTGAATACGTGCGCCGAGTGAGGTTGGTGTGCAGTATCCGACAATAAGAATGGTAGTTGAAGGGTCGTCGATATGATTGGCAACATGGTGTTTGATCCGTCCTGCTTCCATCATGCCGGAAGCGGAAATGATAATACAGGGTTGGTCGCTATGGTTGAGAGCTTTGGACTCGCGTATATCGGTAATATAATGTAGTGTATTGAATCCGAAAGGATCATTGTCAAAGCGTAATTGGTCCTGCACTTGTTCATTGAGTTCGTCGGTGTACATGCGGAAGATATGTGTAGCGTTGACGGACAAGGGCGAATCGACATAGACGTTAATAGGTGGAAGTGAGCCATCGTTATAGAGTTTGTTGAGGACATAGACAATCTCCTGTGTTCTGCCGACCGAGAAAGAGGGGATAAGGAGTTTGCCTTTCTTGTAAACACAAGTGTCTTCAACGACTCCGAGCAGTTGCTGTTCGCTGACGAGTGTATCCTCATGGAGGCGGTTGCCGTAGGTGGATTCACAAATGAGATAATCGGGCTGGGGGAAGGGTTTTGGGGAGCAAAGGATATGGCTTTTTTCGCGTCCGATGTCGCCGGTATATGCGAGTTTGACCCATTCGCCGGCGGCACGTTTTATTTCAAGTGACACGATGGCTGATCCGAGCATATGTCCGGAATTGGTAAAGGTGAGATAGAGGTCGTCAAAGATACGGTATCGTCTGTCATATGCGACGGTGACAAACTGTCTCATACAACGTTCAGCATGATTGATGTCATACAAGGGAGTGATTTTAGGTTTGTGCAGCCGGTCCATTTTTTTGTTATACCAACGCACATCCTGCGCCTGAATGAATGCGGTGTCCTGAAACATAATTGCACAGAGGTCGCGTGTAGCAGGCGTACAGAATACATCCCCTCGAAATCCCAACCTCCAGATATACGGAATAAGTCCTGAGTGGTCGATGTGTGCATGTGTAAGAATGACACAATCAATGGAAGCGGGGTCAAATCCCAGTTGTCTGTTGTCGGCATCGGTTTCCATGCCTTTTCCCTGATACATGCCACAATCAAGCAAAATGCGTTTGCCACTATCAGTAGTGAGCAAATGTTTGCTGCCGGTCACTTCTTCAGCAGCACCTAAGAATTGAATAGTCATACTATTTGGTCATTTAGTTATTTCTGTTACAGAGGTTTTTATAGGGGCAATACGCGCAATCGTCCATTTTATCGACCCTAAGTGCAGCCAGTTCATCCGCTGTCATCGCCGAGAAGTCCCGTTGTGCAAAATCGACAAGTTCGTGTAGCAGGTTATGCAGGTCTTTATCAAAAGTGAGTGGTGTTTCAACAGTTTTCTGCACATCATCGGCGTCCGTTTTTTCCGCTTTGCACAAGTACAAGACCGCGGCGACCTTGTCGGTGCCGGTCTGTTGCATATAGGCAGCCCTGTAAATCCGTGTTTGCCAGTCGTAGTCATCCTTATACGCACCTGTTTTGTAATCAACAATACGAATTACGCCATCCAGTTCGTCGACCCTGTCGATTCTTCCGCCGACCGTCCAATCATATCCATCGACAGAGACATTCATAAACGCCTCGGTTTCGGTAGCAAGGATACGCAGGTTGTGGTTTTTGGCTAATTGTTTGTCAGTCTGTACGATACGTGTAATGAAGGCTCTGACAGCAGACAATTCCAGCGGATGGTTACCATCAATGCATAGTGTCTGCAAGTCAGCGAACGGAAGAGGGTCCGGCACATCAGCAGGTGAAGGATAACGGTTATAAAGCTCCTGCATAGAGTTGTGAACAAGATTTCCGATGTCGGCACTATTGAGCAGCACGGACACCTCGTCCGGTTCCTTGACCTTGAGCATATACTTGAGCAAGAAGCACATTCTGCAGTCGCGGAACGTATTCAGAGCAGACGGTGAAAGCCGGCTGTTTAACGCGCTTAAATGATTTACAGCGTTTATGGCAGCAACCGGAAGAACGGGGTTATCCAGCGTGTTCGATTCGGTGAGGAGTTTTTTGGTAATAACAAAATCCTCCGATGCCATCATCTGCCTGATGAAACGTGACATTGTCTTTTTGGCGTTCCGGGACTCGCTTCCTGTAAAAAGCATAGTCACTTTATTAGCGCGGTAAATGAGCCTGAAAAAGTTATAGGCATAGACATCCGTGGACTCCTCATGTGTTTGTAGTCCATATGCTTTCCGCAAATAATAGGGCAGATAAGACAAGTCAGCGGAAACATTGGGGACCACGCCTTCTTCCACATTGAGCAGCAGCACATTGTCAAAGTCCAAAGCGCGTGTTTCCAAGACGCCGGTAACCTGGACATCCGCGAGCGGTTCTCCATGGAAAGGGAAAGAGACGGATTCCAGATAGCGACGCAACAAAAGCCTGAGTGTACGCAAGTTGGTAACAGTCGGAATGACACCCTTTGCCAAAAGCAGGCGGAAGCGGTTCAAGGCAGTACGGAGTTGGAATGCGGCTTCGCGAGCAAGCAGTTCATGCCACGACAAATCCTGTATATCAAGTTCGGAATTTCTATATTTATCGGCTTCCCCGTCAACCAAGGCGAAAAGCTGCGCCATGACAGTTTGCCAGTCAAAAGGCTGTAAGGGGTCTTGCTTCTGCTGCAAAACAGCCATAAGGCGGACATAAATATCCGTCTGCCGCATTGGAAATCCCTTAGTGATATTGATATGCCTGAATCGTGGTTTCGGGTCATCCGGCTCATCATCAGGCAAAGCATAGATGACCTGCTCCAAAACAGATTCGTCACATATAACAACAGCAGTTCGTTCCCCGCGATGATGGTTAAGTTTCAGCCATTGATAAACATACTGCGTCTGCCCATGCAAAGACGCCGCACAAACGACTTCGACCTGTTTGGGTTGCCAAGTCTGCACCGGCAGCTCGTTCACGCCAAACTCCCGGGCATTCGCCATAATCCACTTGAAGGCTTTGGTGTTCGCCGAAAACCTATCGGGATAATCCCAATAGAAGGCAGCCTGTCCTGCATCCTGCAAGCGGTGCATAAGCTGTTTCTCCGCAGGAACGAGGTAATTGAATCCGGCAAAGACAAAATGTCTGTTACGGAGTTTGCGTTGTACAGCGTCATCGTCCCAATGTTCCAGTGCATCTCTCATTCGCGCGCCTTCATACCCGAATGCCCCCAAAGCAGTCTGATAGCGGGTGTATATCAGGGGCAGTTGTTCCCAGATACACTCAAATTCGTGCCGTTTGGACTCTGCGGCAGCCGTTGATTCGCCACGCAAGGAGACCAATGCCAACAAACGCTCGCGCACATCAGGGTCAATGTGCAGGTGTTCCAATTTGCGTGCGGACGCAGTATTATGGAGGAAGTCCAAGGGTTGTACAAGAGGATAGGCTTTGTCAATATTCGAGAAATCCTGAACGAGTTGCCTACCCCACCCATAAAAGACATCCAAAGGAATCACTGTATCGCGATGAGTTGTTTCCTTCAGGACATCACAATAGACCCGATAAAGGGTGCAAACCAGTTGAATCTCGTCCGCCTTATAGCGAGGACTGAGGTCATCAAACAACTGCACAAGCGTTGTCAATTGAGGCAATTGTACAGGTCCCTGCAGTCCGTTAGCACGCATGTAATCCCGGAAGCAATCCTTGATAAACAAGATAGCACGGCGCGAAGGCAGCACAATCGTTTCCGAAGACAGGTTATCAATGCCTTTAGAGGCAATCAAATGGTTGGTAATATGGGATAAGAATGCGTTCATAAAGCCACTGATTGTAATTTTGCTTCCTGAGCGTACCAAATATAACCCTCCACGTGGCGGAATTGCAGCTGCACCATGATACGCATGTACTCCCGCACTTGGTGAATATGCTTTGTTTCGGGCTGTCCGAACTTATAATCCAGCACGATGGCAGTACCGGTTTCACGGTCAATCATCACACGGTCCGGCCGCAGTTCGGAATTGGCAGTAAGGAAAGTCGTTTCCCGCAGAAGCTCCCAATGCCCGGAGAACCAATCGTTCATTTGTATATTCGTCCAAGCCGCATTGACGAGGCGGGTCACTTCCCGCTCCATATTGTCATCAGCGATGAGTCCCCGCATCAGGGCGTCATTGATGGCAGCAGCACAGTCCTCGCGTGTCTCGATATGCTCCATAACGGAGTGACAAATATTACCGAGGTCGATTCGTGCAGTGCGGTTATCATTCGGAGCGTAAAGCAAACTGTCCACCGCCTCTCTACTCATCCGGAACAAAACCGGCCGCTCGCCTACATGCAAGTGTGCTTCCTGCGTTTCCGCCTTGTCAAACGAGAAACGGTCAATCATTTTACCCTTGGCAGCACTGCGGGGTTTTTGTTCTGCCTTGTCATCACCGAACGTTAATTGCATTATGTCGTCCGTTTCCGTCCACTTGCCCGCAAACGCATGTAAAAGCAATGCGGCAGCAGTGTCATTTGACGAAACTTGTTTTTCGGACAAATCACCATAAACAAACAAATTATCCTGCGCGCGTGTAAGTGCCACATAAAGCAGATTGAGATTATCCAACCGCTGCTGCATGTGTTCGTTGCGATATTCCTGCTCATACTCGGAATTAGCCAAAGCAGAAGACATGCGCAACGGAATCTGTTTCAGTTTGGTGACGGGAGCTTTAAGCAGTGCCTTCGCCTCACACCATAGAATATCCTTCTGACGGTCCTCTTCCATTTTCCAAGAACAAAAAGGAATGAAAACATTCTTTGCCTCCAAGCCCTTTGCCGTGTGAATAGTCATGATCCGTATAGCGTCCACCGCCGGCGCGGCGATTGACTGAAGATGCATTATTTCGTCCCAGTACTGCAAAAAAGCCGCCTTGTCAGCACCATACTTAGCAGTATAATCATGTACTCCGTCCAAAAGCGCATTAATATATGAAATGTCCGTTGCGGGCTGCGAAGGCAGCAGTTTTATCAATTCCTCAAGCAATTCGCTCAGCGGAAGCCCGATATTTATTTGTTCGATAGCGGAAATGTCAGCAGTGGGAAAAGTAAGAGCTATATACCACTTGGCGACATCATCATTCAACACCCGCCACCGCAAAGACCGGATTAAGAACTGCACAGACAGTGAAGCATCCAAATGAAAACTGTCGCACGAGACAATATGCGTTTGCGCAAAGAGAGGGGTATCCGGTAACAACGAGCGGAAAAAGGAAACGATTGTTTCAGCTTCCTTGTGTCCCCGAACCAAAATAAGCATATCCGAGGGCGATTCTCCACATTGCAGCCGTAGCAGGATTTCATCAAACATCGCTGCCATAATGGAATCTTTGGCATCAGCAGCACTTGCGAAAGTTCTGTCTTTGGCATAGGGATAGAGGGAAAGCCTAACCATTCCGCCTTCGTGTCCGGCCCTGTAATAATCGGTGATATCATGTGTGCCGTATTGTTCGTCATACAAAGATTCGGCGAACTCATTTCCATATCCGTCAGCAGTCAGTTGTCGGAACAATGTGAGGTTAAATTGTACTATTTCCCGTGCCGACCTGAAATTCCGTATAAGCGGCATATCATGATAATATGGTCCGATGACCGGCGTGCCAGTATTCAATCCCGCCATGATTTGCCAATTACCGTTCCGCCAGCGATAAATACTCTGCTTGATATCACCCACAATAAAAACGGTACCGCCATTAGCCAGTATTTCCTCAACCAAGGGTTTGAAGTTTTCCCATTGCAAGACAGATGTATCCTGAAACTCATCCAGCATAATGTGCCGATAGCGGATGCCTGCTTTTTCCAGAATAAAGTCAGCATCCCCGACAGCCATTGCACGGTGCAGTTTGTCCGCAGTCTGGGCAAGCAGAACCGTATTTTGCTCAACCAAAACGGCCTGAATCTCAGCACGCAACGCGGTCATCAATGCCATATCATTCAGCAAGGCAACTGTACAACGATATGTATTATAAGCCCGTGCACAGAGATGACACAGTTCGTCAAGCCGCACCAATGCTTCAACAACATAGTCCGCCCTTCTGACATCATTTTTATATTTGGCACGCAAGGATGCTCCTTTCTCGGCAACCAGTTTGGTTCGGACTGAATCCGTAAATCCGCGGAACATATCTTTTTCCTTACATGTCCCGTCCAAGTACGTAGCAATTTCCGCAATAAATTTGTCAATATAGGTAGCTCCGGAAATGCCGTCATCGGCAGTTTTCCAATCCCGCCATTCGGCATAAAGGCTGTTCAAATCCCTTAATGCCGCCGCCTGCCGCCAATCGCAATTTGCCTTGTATTTCAGAATGACTTCAGCGTCAAAAACGATTTGCCCTGCGGCATCCAATTGTTGCACCGATTCGGTATAAAGCTTTAGAGCTATTTCGCGCAATTGCGACCGTATGTCCCAGCTTTTTCCGGCTTCCAAACGCTCCGTCACATAATTGGCAAGATGTCTGAACATCGTGTCCTTTACAACAGGTCTCGTCAGAAGATTATCAACTGCAACGGAAATGATTTGCGGCAGATCCAATTCAACCTGCGCCCCCGCCGAGGCGTCATCAAGCATTTGTCCCAAGCCGTTCAGCAGTTGCATGAGGAAAGTATCAATAGTTGAGATATGAATATTATCATAATCTTCCAACATATTTCTATAATACCGCGCGGCATCAGCGCGCAGCTCATCATCCGATGCTGACAGATTGGCAATCATGCGGCTTCGAACTGCCCGTAAAGCGGCGTCTGCATCGGCTCCTGTGTTATTAGCAATATTATCAAGGAAAAGCAGGATACGGTCTTTCATTTCCTGCGTTGCCTTGTTGGTAAAAGTCACGGCAAGAATGGAACGGTAGCTCTGCTTGCTGAACAGTAATGCCACATAATTGGCAGCCAGAGTGTATGTTTTCCCTGTTCCAGCCGAGGCGCGGCACACTGTCAATGTTTGTGGTGAAGGAGTCATTTCAGGATTGGATGAGTGCGGTTAAAGATTGCCAGAGATTATCATCGGGTGTGGGAGCGGTTATAGTAATGTGAGCATGCGAAACCGGGTGTTCAAATGCTATTTCCCGCGCATGCAGACAAATTCCGCCGTCCGGATTACTACGCTTTGCCCCATATTTAAGATCGCCTTTAACGGGGCAGCCTATTGCTGCCAACTGGCAACGGATCTGGTGATGCCGTCCGGTCTTCAGATGAATCTCAAGCAAAGAATAATGCTCTCCCCTGCAGAGCGTTTTATATGTGAGGATTGCCAATTTAGCATCCTTTGCTTCGGGTTTGGTAATAAAAGACTTGTTCTGTTTTTCGTTGCGGACAAGCCAATTCTCCAAACATGCTTGAGGTAACTTCGGTGAACCTTGAACAATCGCCCAATAGGTCTTCTGAATTAGTTCGTGCGATTTGAACATTTCATTCAGGCGTATTAACGCTTTTGAAGTCCTCGCAAACAAAACGATCCCGCTTGTCGGACGGTCAAGCCTGTGTGTAACCCCCAGAAAGACCTCGCCGGGCTTATTGTACTTTGCTTTTATATACTCCTTAACCGTCTCGGACAAAGGAGTATCGCCGGTTTTGTCCCCTTGTACAATCTCATTGCAGGTCTTATTGACGGCTATAATATGATTATCTTCGTATAAGACAGTCAAAACAGATGATTCTTAGGATTATTTATTACGTTGTCTAATAGCTTCGTAAATAAAGACACCGGCCGCTACAGACACATTGAGCGATTCAATGACGCCGGTCATAGGCAAGCGGACTTTGTCAGTGCATAGTTTGAGGTTTTCCTCATAAATCCCCCTTTCCTCGGACCCCATGACGATACATGTCGGCACCGTCATGTCAACTTCCGTATAATTGCGATCAGTATGTTCTGTTGCCGCCACAATACGCAAGCCGCATTGCTGAAGATAACGCAGTGCATTCTGCATGTTTTCAACTTTGCAGACGGGCAAAGTGTGCAGAGCTCCGGCAGACGCTTTTACGGCATCTCCGTTAATCGCTGCACTGCCGCGTGTACCGACAACCAGCGCATCTACACCGGCACATACACACGTGCGCGCAATTGCCCCGAAGTTACGGACATCCGTTACGCCGTCCAACATCACCAGAAGCGGTACCTTACCCTCATCGTATAGTCCCTGCACAAGATTATCCAACGGATAGAACTCTATCGGACTAAGGAAGGCTATAACACCTTGGTGGTTCTTGTCAGTATACTGGTTTAATTTCTCCACCGGCACACGCTGGACAGGTGTATTGGTACCATCTAATTTATCCAGCAACTCACGTCCAATGGACGATGTCATGTCCCTACGAACAAGAACCTTGTCCAATACTTTTCCGGCTTCTATTGCTTCCAAAACAGCCCGGATTCCGAATAGCATTTCCTTTTCCGGCGGACGTTTGGTGTCATAAGTCCGAGGTGTATATGTTTTCTTTAACTGCATAATACGTTATTTATTATGGTTATCACTATGCGCAGAAGAATATTATTAATAGCTGTGCAGCCATGACACGCAGGAACATGGACAACGGATAGACTGTTGCATATGCCACATTCGCATTATCCAACCCTTCGGATGTCTCCGAAGCAAAAGCCAAAGCCGGTGGATCGGTAGTACTGCCGGCAATCATACCCATCAAAGTGAAGTAGTCCAATTTGCCCCATTTTCGTGCAATAAAGCCCATTACAAGCAACGGAATTATTGTGATTAGCACACCGTATATTATCCAAATCCAACCACCTTCTGCAATGGTGGAAACGAACTCGCCGCCTGCACCAAGACCGACCGAAGCAAGGAAGAGTGCCAAACCAATCTCGCGCACCATAAAATTGGCACTGGTTGTCGCAAAAGTCACCATATGATAATACGGTCCGAATCGCCCGATAAGTATTGCTACGATGAGCGAACCGCCCGCCAATCCGAGTTTGAACGGACTGGAAAGCCCGGGAATAGCAATAGGCAATACTCCGAGACTGACGCCCAACATGATACCAAAAAAGATTGGAATCAAGTTAGGGACATCCAGTTTCTTCATCTCGTTTCCGAACAAATCCGCAACACGCTGCACATCATCCTTATCGCCGACAACAGTCATTCGGTCGCCTACCTGCAAGCGCAAATTAGAAGTGGCAATCAAGTCAATTCCGGCGCGGTTAATACGTGTAATCGTGACATGATACTGGTTGTTCACACCCAAATGCCGTATCTGTTTGCCATTCCATTCAGGTCGAGTCACAACGATTTTACGTGAAATCAAATTAGATGAAGAGTGAACAGCTGCTGTTTTCTTATGTTCCGCCGCACCAATCAGTGCCAGCGAACTTAGATGATCCGTGTCCGTGAGAACACGCAAAGTATCCCCCACTCCGATATGCGTATCATTCTGAGGAACAACTTCCGATTTGTCAGGACGGATGACGCGGCTGATCACCATCGGGATTGTAAGCGTATGATGCAGCTGCTGAATAGTCATATCCTTAATCTGTGGATTGTTAATCAACACATCGCTCAATACGGGTTCCTTGGCATTCTGTGCATTATGTTGTCTGACATCAGACGCTTCTTTTTGCGTTGTGATACGGAAGATCCACTTAATGAGGAGCATGGAAAAGATGATTCCCAACACCCCCAAAGGATATGCCACAGCATAACCTGTAGCAATAGATGGATGAGTTGTGCCGCTAATATCTGTATATGTCTGTTCCGCCGCACCAAGCGAAGGCGTGTTGGTTATTGCACCGGACATGACACCGACCATCGTTGCCATATCTTCCTTTGAAACAAGCGAAATAATAACGGTCACTAATACACCCAGCAATACAATGGATGCCGCAAACCCGTTTAATTTCAAGCCACCTTTACCGAATGATGAAAAAAATGACGGACCGACTTGCAGACCAATCGAATACACAAACAATATCAAACCGAAATCACGGGCAAATCCGGCAACCTGAGGCAGCAGTTTCAGTCCGAAGTGCGACAGGATTATGCCTAAAAACAAAATCCACGTTATGCCTAACGTGAAATTCTTGATACGAGTATGCTCCCCTACCCATAATCCCAAGAATATGGTCATCGTCAACACAACGATAGACTGGATAATACTCGGCTCAATAAACAAATAATTCAAGAAATCCATATTTTATACCTTATTTTTTTCTAAACAAAGCTGTTTGATCCACCCAATGTTCAGCCTCACGCCGATAAAACCGTTGATTTGTATTGGGGCTTTTCAGTCCGCCACAGGCTTCTATATACGGTCCTGTTTTGATATAGTCAAACAATACGGCGAGTTTGGGATTAGTCATATCTTTATTCCGTCCTGTGTACCATGCAGCCTTAAGTCCTTGGTGATGAACATGTTCCGCCAAGGCTGCAACGTATGCCTCATCTTGGTCACCACCCATAAAACATACGCATGTTATTCCGGGTGCGTACCGGGCTATCAAAGCATCCATCAATTCTACTGTCAATTCTTCACCTGTTTCATTCCACAAATGAGGACTATGGCAGCCTTTGCAATGATTAGGACACCCTGAAATATTCAACGCAAGGGTCACTTCCCCAGGTACTTCCTGAAACACTATTTCAAATGACGCTACCTTCATTGAAGAAAGAGACGGTGCAAAGACCGTCTCTATTTAATTTAGCATGTCGGAACCTGCTGTTTATCAGCGTAATAACGACGTGCCGCCTCTTTCTGACGCGCTGCGGAGAAATTACTTACACGCTTCATATATCCAATGACACGGGTCAAGTAATCCACATTCTCCGAATGGCAATTCGGACACTCATGGAGGTAACGTTTGTCTATATGTCCGCAATCGTTACAGATTGTATTCGGGATATTGAATGTAAAGTAGTTACATCCCTCAACCGCCGCGACACGCAGTAATTGTCTGTATTGTTCACGCGACAAATGCTCATCAAGGTTGCAGTGTAAAGCCGAACCGCCGGTCAGGTGTTCAATGTACTTTCTGCCATGAAGACGGAAACGGTCTAAAACTGTGGTGTCTTTATCCTCTACGATGTAGAAGTAACTATTATAGCAGTCACGCGGCACGACATAGCCGTCCTCTTTATCCCACTTGGCATGTTTAACACCTACATTTTCGGCAGGAATCATCTCGCAGTTGAACATCACCTCTTTTGTGCGATATTGCTTGTTGAGTTTCTCAATAATGCCCAGAACCTCTTGTACATAGTTGGTGTAGCGTTCATTGTCACTAATCTCAATACCAAGGAATTCCGCTGCCTCAACAAGACCGTTAACTCCGATTGTCAGGTATTGGCGGCCGATATTGATGAAACCGGCATCAAAGAGCGGAAGCATTCCACGCTCCTGTAAGGTCTTCAGGTTTTCGTTATATGCCAACTGCACTTTATGCATCAGATCAACTATCTCCTCTATGTAGTTTTGATACGGAATATTGTTGCGTACTGCATATTGGATAGCACGATTGAGGTTGATTGTCAGTACAGACTTTGAACCCGTGCTTACGCCACCCGCACCCAAGGTATAACTGAATCCGTTGTCGGTAATCTCATTACGAAGACGGCAGCAGGAAGATAATGAATCTGCATTGTCACTAAGATATGTAAAGAAAGAGTGACCCTCGGCATACATTTCTGCCGTAAAATCTGCATACTCTTTGTCTTTCACATCTCCGTTCTCGGCAAGCAGTGCCATCGTCTCGACCGGGAAGGTCAGTACAGCGTGCAGACGCTCGTTATTGAACCACTTCATGAAACGCTTCTGCAACCAGTTCAAACCATCCCAATCCGGCTTTTCACCGTTTGGAAAAACGAAGTTGCCGAACAGCGACTCAAAGTAATAACGGTCATAGTAGCTGATATTCCAGAATACGGATTGGAAATTACGCGCACCTGACGGCTGATTGATGGAATAAACAACCTGCTGGAAATAATCGGTTATAACTTTGTCAATCGTACGCTTGCGAATACTGAGATCCACTATTTCGTCTGCACGTTTATAATAATCTTTTCCGTATTCCATTCCGATGAAATAGTTCATGTACATCAGGAATTCCGGCGTTGCACAAGCACCTGACAGCATGGACGATACGATAAACACCATATTGATGAATCCGCCGCAGAACGACTTGAGGTTATTCGGCGCAGTTGCATTGCCGCCAAGTGCCTTCGTGCCGTTTAACAACCACGGATACATAGTGATGGAGGCACAGTAATTGGCAAGATTCGTCTCATCGTTTTTGTAGATGAAATGTTGAGTCAGCAGCGAAATATAGCGGTCTGCCAATTCGCGTCCGAACATCTCTTTGATGCGCTCGGTCAGAAGACGCCTGTTCAAACGGATGAAACCCTGCTTGGGCAGTTCACCTATCAAAGTGGCGATATTCTTGTTCTCCACATTGGCATTGGCATCATACTTGCTTCCCTCAGCAGCATTCTTTGCTTGGCAATAGCTCATCAAAAACTCCAAGCGTGCCTGTGTCTCACGGTCTTCGGAATGCTGGGCGCGATAGAGCATGTACCGTTTGGCAACTTGATAATATCCCTCAGACATCAAAGCAACCTCTACCTGATTCTGAATTTCCTCCACGCTAATGCCGTTCGTTATACGCAAATGACTTAATATCCCCGTTAAGATTTCCTCCGTAGCAAAAGCATTTGCAGCCAAGAACGATTTGGCAATCGCATTCTTGATTTTGTCAATGGCAAATAACTCTTTTTTGCCGTCTCGTTTAACGATATACGTTTCCATATCTTTATATTTATATTAAGGTGTCAATTTTCTTGCGAATATATCTTGTGTTTATAGTGCTGTTCCTAATTCGCACAAGTCGTCATTTTACAATGAAAAATCTTGTACAAATTGACAATCAACAAGTTATAGCAATTTTTATGCTTAAAACTGGTGTTTTTGCGAGCCAAATTCCGATTTTTTCGGCGAATTCGACTGCAAAGGTAGCATTTTTATTTCAACCAACAAAATTTTCTACCATTTTTTTTGCATTTTCTTTGCAATTTATATGTAAATCAAACAGTTATAAATTTGCCATTTTTCAAGCGATTTTGTTAATGTATTTTAAGACAATAACTGCCAAATTTTAACATTCAGTCAACTGGTCGGATTAATCGTCATCTCCAACAATCCTATCACTTCTTCTGTCAACACAACACCCCGTTAAATGTATCGCCATGCTCATTTTTTTCACGATTTTAATGATATTTTGAGAAATATTTGCTTGTTCCAAAATTTTGTTGTACCTTTGCAGGCAGAAAAGGATAGAAGTATGAAGATTATCTGCGATAATATGCTTCCACAGGAGTGGTTTGAACGCCTCTCCGGACACGAATTGGTATCCGATGCCGGTCTTTATAAAGCGGACAATGCTTTAGGCCGTTCAGACTTTCCTGACTACACGGACGCCAAGGTTCTTACTACCAATTTCTATAAGCCCGTACGCACCGAACTGCTTGACAAACTCCCCGACTTGAAATTAGTCACTCAATTTGGTGTCGGATATGACAACATTGATGTCAATGCCTGTCGGGAACGCGGAATTATAGTCACCAATACTCCCGGACCTGTTATTGAACCGACTGCGGAATTATGTATGTCGCTTATTCTCGGTATCGCCCGAAGATTGGCTGAATTGGACCGCGGCATACGCCAACAGTCCGTTTCATTCGGATTGCTCAAAAACTTGGGACACTCTGTCTTTGGAAAAACCTTGGGCATAATCGGAATGGGAAATATCGGCCGCTCCGTGGCACGTCGGGCTATAGCCTGTGGAATGAATGTGATTTACCACAACCGGCATGAGGTGACGGAACAACAACTGCTAAGTGCCGGATTGCATGCGGACCAAGTTCGATATGTGTCGAAAGACGAACTGTTACAAACAGCGGATTATGTAAGTTTGAATCTGCCCTACACTGCCGCCGTTTATCATCTGATCGGCGAAAGCGAACTGAAGATGATGAAACCCGAAGCCTTTCTGATTAATACCGCCCGCGGCGCACATGTCGATGAAAAGGTTCTTGTTGAAGCTCTACGCGAACATTGGATTGCAGGTGCCGCATTGGATGTCTATGAACATGAACCGCTGATTACCGATGAACTAAAGACTTTGGACAATGTCTTACTCGTTCCGCACATAGGAACAGGAACATGGGAAGGGCGAAAAGCCATGTGCGATGCCATGGTGGACAATATTTTGGCATATGCAGATGGCCGCTTGGATTTGATGACCACAGTCTGACCATAAACATTAAAGCAAAAAAATTCAATTCAAATGGAAAATAATACAATTGTCAATCGGTTTTTGAAGTACGTGAGTTTTTGCACGACTTCGGACGAAAACACGAATCTGACTCCCTCTACCCCGGGACAGATTGAGTTTGCCAAGTACCTGCGCGATGAACTGATTAGTATCGGACTGCAGGAAGTGGAATTGGACGATAACGGCTATATCATGGCTACTTTGCCAAGCAACCAAACGGCTAACGTCCCTGTTGTCGGCTTTATCGCACACATGGACACATCTCCTGACGCCAGTGGCAAGCATGTGCAGCCACGTATTGTCACCGGTTATGACGGTAAAGACATCGTTCTCAACGAAGCCGAGAATATTGTTTTAGAGACCGCCAAATATCCCGAAATAACGCATTACAAAGGTCAGGACATTATTGTCACAAACGGCAAAACACTCTTGGGCGCAGATGACAAAGCCGGTATTGCCGAAATCGTTACCGCCTGCGAATACCTCATTGCGCATTCGGAAATCAAGCACGGAAAAATACGAATCGGCTTCACACCCGATGAGGAAATCGGCCAAGGGGCAGACCACTTTGATGTGAAAAAATTCGGCTGCGACTTCGCATATACTATGGACGGCGGAGCAATCGGGGAATTGGAGTTCGAAAACTTCAATGCCGCAAGTTGCAAAATAACCGTACACGGCGTCAATGTACATCCCGGTTACGGCTACCACAAAATGGTCAATTCCATGCGTATTGCATACCAACTGGCGGTTATGTTACCGCGTTGGGAAACACCGGAACACACTCAGGATTACGAAGGATTCTATCACCTCGTTGGGATGAACGGTACGGTTGAAGAAACGACCCTCACTTATATTATACGCGACCACGACCGCGCACGCTTTGAAAGTCGCAAACGCGAGATGGAACACCTTGTTCGGAAAGTCAATCGCGAATATGGTGAAGGTACTGCAGAAATTGTGCTGCGCGACCAGTATTATAACATGCGCGAGAAGGTGGAACCCGTCATGCACATTGTCACACTGGTAATGGATGCCATGAAGGAAGTGGGAGTCACACCTAAAGTGCAACCTATTCGTGGTGGAACAGACGGGGCAAGACTTTCCTTTGAGGGACTCCCCTGCCCTAATATCTTCGCAGGAGGAGAAAACTTCCACAGCAGATTTGAATACCTGCCGATACCAAGCTTGGTAAAAGCATATGAAGTAATACTTGAAATCGTAAAACGAATTAAATAAATCTATACCATTATGTTAAAAGAAACACCATTTACAGCCACACACATCGCCCTTGGCGCACGGATGGCGGAATTTGCAGGATTTAATATGCCTATCCAGTACCCGACCGGAATTCAGGAAGAACACCGTATCGTCCGGGAAGGAGTCGGTGTCTTTGATGTCAGCCATATGGGCGAATTCTGGGTAAAAGGCGAAAAAGCTGCTGATTTTCTGCAGTATATCACCACCAATGACATCAATAAACTCGATGCCGGAAAAGCACAATACACCTGCTTCCCGAACGGCAAAGGCGGTATCGTCGATGACCTTATTATTTATAAATACTCCACTACCAAATACCTGCTCGTTGTCAATGCCGGAAACATAGACAAGGACTGGGCTTGGGTTAATGCGCAATATGACAAGGCACGCTTTGGAGATTTGACCCTTGACAATGCTTCCGACAAATACGGTCAACTGGCTGTACAGGGACCTAAAGCCACTGAAATGCTCCAAAAACTGACCGATGCCGACCTCAGCGCAATTCCCTATTATTCATTCCGCGAATGGTCTTTCGCCGGAATTCAGGGCGTTATTTTAAGTAATACCGGCTATACCGGAGCCGGCGGATTCGAACTCTACTTCAAAAAAGAGGACGGTATGCAGATTTGGAATGCACTCTTTGAAGTCGGAAAAGAATATAACCTCGCTCCTATCGGACTTGGTGCCAGAGACAGCCTGCGTCTGGAGAAATGGTATTGCCTCTACGGACATGATATTGATGACACTACCTCCCCTCTGGAAGCCGGACTCGGATGGATTGTCAAGTTCGACGCTAAAGACTTTATTGACAAACAGTATCTGCTCAAGCAGAAAGCCGAAGGGCTGACCCGCAAGTTGGTGCATTTTGAATGCTTGGAACGCGCTATTCCGCGGAACGGATATGAGATTTGTGATGAAGCGGGTAACACCATCGGACACGTTACTTCCGGAATCATGCTCCCCACAACTAAAGTCGGGATCGGCATGGGATATGTCAAAATCGCATACGCTAAGAAAGAAAACATTATATATATCAAAATCCGCGAAAAACTGTACCCCGCCAAAATTGTATAACTAACATCCCGTTGTACATCAATCTCTTTACCGTCACCTTTATTCAACATTTCCAGATTTGAATAAAGGTGACGGTTTTTTATGACATTTTTTCTGCATTTTGAACTTTATATTTGGAACTTTGAAAAATAAGTTGTATCTTTGCACCACTTTTATTAAAGAACACACCTTATATTTATATATCATGAAAGACATTCGATATGTATTTCTCTTTCTTTGCATTCCTTTGGGCGTTTTCGCAAACGGTGAAACACCTCGCCGGACTACAGCAGATACGACAAGTATCCTGCAAGTAGCCCAAATGCCCGAAAATACTATTGTCCGCGAAGAGTCATTCGCAACCGAAGAAACAGAGCAGATGCGGGCGACTCCTGACAGTCTGGTGCGCGTGGAGATTACAACTGTCCATTATTTTACCGATACCCTCACCCGCATCGCCCATGTTCCCGATAGCACCCCGCAGCAGCGTATTGACACTATACACGCGGATTCAACTGACCGGCGCGGACATTATGTTGAGGCGCATATTGGCTTGGGATACGGTTCCTTGGGATACGGACTGGATGGCGCGCAAAACAGGGTTTGCGGCTCCTTTAGTATGTTGCTACAGGCACAATATGCTTACTTCTTCCACCAGAATTGGGGTGTTGGTGCCGGACTTTGGTTCACGAATTACACCTCACATGCCCAACTGGGCGGTACCTATTATTGGAATGACCAAACGGACACGGACCTTGAACAGCATTATGACCACGCCGCCACCGTTCTTCGGTGGCGTGAACGGGAAACGGTACACAATTTCGGCATTCCGCTTTCTGTTCAGTTCCAATACCATAAACCCGAATGGAAAGCAGGCATGTTCGGTGCTGCCGGATTGGCTCCCGCTTTCTCGGTGTTAAAACGCTATAAAGTATCCGAGGGCGAAATCAAACACTCAGGATATTATCCCGCTTGGGGGCTGACATTGGACGATTTACATGAATTTGGCACAAAAGACTATACAAACGAAACCTGTGCAAAAGGCTCACTTGCTACAAACTTCCAGCTAAGCTTCTTCGCCGAATTCGGTGCCTTGATTCCGCTTACACCGCAGATCGAACTGTTCCTCGGTGCGTATGCCAATGTGGTCGCCAACAACGCCAACGGATCCGATCGGAAAGAACTCGGCTGGAAAGATGACACCTTTACTTTCATGGATGATTACAACGGAGTTTATGCGACTAACCTTGCTTCTGCCTCGCATCCTTTCGAAGTGGGCGTAAAAGTCGGAATTCATTGGCGGCATATCAAACCCGATGTCCACGACACCGTTGATTACTTTGATTACTTTACTCGGCATGACACCTTGGTCAACCTCATTGCACGCACTGATACGGTCATGGACGAACGTATCGATACACTCACACGCGCACACATAGCCAAAGCGGCTGAAGAAGTCGAGAAATTCAATAAGATCTACTTTGAATTCGATAGTTACCGTGTCTCTGATGAGGCGA
The DNA here is from genome assembly GCA_905235225.1 of Paludibacteraceae bacterium. Taxonomy (GTDB): domain Bacteria; phylum Bacteroidota; class Bacteroidia; order Bacteroidales; family Paludibacteraceae; genus Colicola. Next base: position 12,426 of record CAJOKE010000009.1, on the reverse strand, counting down.
AAGACTACCTGTCATCTATTGTCGGCGTACTCAATGAAGTTCCCGACGCTAAAATTGCCATTGACGGACATGCGTCTGAAGAAGGGCAAGTCGAATACAACGAACTACTGGCTTACAATCGCGCTCTCGCTGTCGCTAAATTCCTCGTCAACCAGGGAATTGACAAAGACCGCGTTATCGTTATCGGACACGGTTCGTTGGTTCCGAACGAGGAAAACGTCAACCATGAGTTACCGCTTGACCGCCGTGTTGAAGTCAAAGTGGTGCAGAAACAAAGTGAAATCGAATAATTTTAATGCCATGAAAACAAGAATATTTTTAACCTTTTTGGGCATTGTCCTCGCATTCAATATGAACGCGCGCACATTTCTGGCTGGCGAGGAGATTTTTGTCAATATCAAGCAAAACGACCAGATTGGCAACTGGGCTAAAGACAATGCAAAACTATATCTTTACCTCTTCGAAGACCCGAATAACGAATGGATTGAACTGAAGCCCGAAAACGGCAACATTTATAAAGCCACGGTTGCAAAGAACTGCACTTACAGCAAGGCTGTCATTGTTCGGGGTTCAGCCCCCAACTGGAGCAGCAAATGGAACCAGACTGCCGACATGGATATACCCGACGGGTGGAACTGCATTGACGACTTTGCCAATGCCGCTCATCGGTGGAAACTATACACGCCTGCAACTGCAAAAATCGGTGCATACTCCGCTGGAATGACTCAGGAACATATACATGTCTGCCCCGGTTCCTTGGGAACGGTTTTCTCACTCAAGGCAAAATTGAACAGCAGTAAAACAGAATACCTCTACAATGATGTCCTTGGTCACGGTTGGTTTGCTTCTCTGGATGGGAACACATGGACTTCCGTGGACGGATATGCCGGCGAAGTACGGGAAGGAGAACAGAATAAGGACACATTCGCAATCCTTCCTCCCACAGTTACCAAAGGTATATATTATTTCCTTTATTCGACAAAACTCGCCGGACGAAGATTGATTTACATTACACCTGACGCACAGAATTGCGACCTGAACTGCGAAATAACTTCCTTCGAAACGGCCATTTCTGCTGTCAATGCGGACAACAACACCTACACCTTGGATGGCATGGTCGCCTTCGGCTTGGCTAACGGCACTTTGGTCATCGAATGCGACGGACAGTCTGTGCGTATTGATGAGCCGCAGAGTCCGCAGTCTTTTTCGCTCTTTGGAGTGCCGGCTGCTACTGAAAACGGTAAAACAACGACTGCAGTCGCATACTTCGAAGGCGATCAGACCAACTGCTCAAAAACAATTACAATCGCCGTTCCAAATGCGTTGGAAGCAGTCAAAGAGGAAAATGTCGCCTCTGCTATCGGACTGCCGGTCACGCTCACTCCCAAAGATACCGACCCTTCGAACACATATGTTTGGTTGGTCAACGGAGATACAATTTATGATGCCCCGCAAGTGCTGAAATTGGATACGTTCTGGAAAGATACAGTTCTCGTTTATACCTATAAGGAGTATTATCCCGCAAGCGGAAGCATGGAAGACATGATGGAAAACGGCAACTATGAAGACCCCGCTTGGGATTATGGCATCAAAGGAAGCAAAAGTACCGTCAGTGACTATAATTTCTGGGGCATTTACGAGCAGACGGAAAACACCTCGCTTGACTTCTACCAGAATACCGCAGTCAATCCCGGACTGAAATTGAAAGATAACGGATTTGCGGTGGTGCGGAACGCCAATAACTTTGCTCCTTCCTTTGCCAAAGTCCTCGCGAAAGAGGGAAACAACTTTGCATTGTTTGACGCGAAAACAGGCGCAGATGGTGCCAACAAAAAAGCATGGTCGGCTTCCTCGGCACAGAATAGCAAACTCAAACTACAGAAAGGGACCACATACGTGCTGTCATTCTGGGCGGCGAATATCAATAACTACGGAGAGATGGATAATGCCGCGCGGTTTGTTTTCCGCATTGAATACAACGGGAAAAAATGGGAGTCAAGAGTTCTCGATCTCGGCAAAACCGAGTTCCGGAACAATATTTGGCACCAGCATTCCGAGACTTTCTTTGCCGCGGAAGATTGCGATGATATTACTATTTCTGTCGTCAACCTGAACACCAATATTCTCAATGTCGGAAATGACTTTGCTTTGGATGATATTCAGTTCCACCCGATCAGCAGTGTCTCCCGTGTCGTTAAATCACAACAGCAGTTTATCCTTACCGTTCATAAACCCGAAACGTTTGTGGACACCATTTGTGAGGGCGAAAGTTATGACGCTAACGGATTTACCCTTAATACCCCACCCGTCGGCAGTCACGAATTAATCAACGATATCAAAGACACCCTGCGACTCACCGTCGGCGACGCCGATGCCATGTACAGCAAATGGACTGATGTCCTCTTTGTGGAAAACAAAGACGGCCGCTATGTCGAGTTCCAGTGGTACGAAAATGGCTATGCCTTGGATGGAGAAACGTGGCAATGCCTTTATAATCCCGACGGGTTGCCCGGAGTCTATATGTGCCGCATGATGACCGCGGACGGTTCTTCCTTTGTTACATGCCCCTATCGGTTTGACGAAGTCCCAAGAAGTGCGGATTCCGATACCGATACTCCCGCAAAGGTTATACGCAAATATCAGATTAGTCCCCACTTGTATATCATACAGATTCAACTTGGCGAAAATATTGAAACACACAAGATCCTGACCCCCTACGAATAGCATTCAACCCCGTCTCGGACTATATCCGCCCACATATTCGAACTATATCCGGACACTCCCTCGTACTATCTCCCAAAGCCTGCAAATAAGCTTCCCCCATCCCTTCAAACAAGTTCCCAAAGCCTGCAAATAAGCTTCCCCCATCCCTTCAAACAAGTTCCCAAAGCCTGCAAATAAGCCTCCCGCACCTTATGAGCAGGCTTTTGTTTTGCCGTTTTCTTATTTTTCGTAACTCATTGATAATCAATACCCCTTATCGCACTATTATTGCACCATTATTGCAGTATTCTTGCACCATTGTTGTAGTATTGTTGTAATATTATTGCATTTTTCACTCGATGGTATCGGGCGACCTACTCCCCATAATCAACTGTTTTTGAGAGTCATTAAGCATAGATTTTTATTCTATTTGACGAAAATATGCAAAAAAATTTGCGTATGTGCAATTTTTATTGTACATTTGCAGCAGATATAATCCAAAAACTCCAATTATTATGAAAAAAACACTCTTTGTATTGTTAAGTGCAGTGGTAATTACCGTTTCGAATGCACAGAACCCGTCCGGCAATTGCGGTAAGGACGGTGGTAGTAATCTCAGATGGGAACTGAATCTGTCCACTGGCGAAATGGTTATCCAAGGCTCCGGCGAAATGGACCAATTCTCGGGCGGCTCCGTGCCATGGAAAAAATATTCGGACGACATCAAATCCGTGACATTTCCGAAAGGTATGAATAACATCGGTAATTATGCATTTTCGGGATGCGATAACCTTACCACCATTTCCTTCCCAAGCTCCGTGAAAGAGATCGGCTATTATTCGTTTAGTGACTGTGGTCTCACATCGGTTACCATTCCCTCAACCGTCACGTTTGTGGACTTAAACGCCTTCCAAAGCTGCCATTCGCTGAAGACAGTCGTCATACAAAGTACCATGCCTGAAAACAGCAATAAGATAGCCGGATATACGTTCTACTATTGCGATGCGTTAGAGAGCGTAACGATTGCTGAAGGCATCAAGATATTAGGCGAACAGGCGTTCGGCAGCTGTACCGCCCTGAAGGAAATTACTCTGCCCAGCACTATGTACATCATGGACGAAGCGTTCAGTGGCTGCTCAGGTTTGGAATCCATAACCTGCAAAGCCGGCACCCCGCCTATCTGTCATAACAGTGTATTTAAAAATGTAACCAAGTCCATCCCCGTTTATGTACCGAATGCGAGTCTGGATGCCTACAAATCAGACCCTTGGGAAGGGTTTACAAACATCCTGCCCATTACAGCGACCACCATCAACCAAACAACTGATGGGCAACAGACAACAACCGACAAGATTTTACATAACGGTCAACTCTATATCCTTCGTGACGGGAAGACGTTCAACGCCCTAGGTGCAACAGTTAAGTAATCCGACATAATATCTGCAAAAAACATAGAATTTCATTCTATTTGACGAAAATATGCAAATAAATTTGCGTATATGTAATTTTTATTGTACATTTGCAGCAGATTTGATGATTCGGCATAAAATCGTCACGAAAGGTCAAATATCTACATCCTCGTATATTCAAGAGAATCAATACAAAACAATATAAATCGATATTACTAAATGGAACAAAAAAAACGTGTTTACACCTTCGGAAACGGTAAAGCCGAAGGTAACGCTCAAATGCGTGAGCAACTGGGCGGAAAAGGTGCTAACTGCGCCGAGATGAACCTCATCGGTGTTCCCGTTCCTCCGGGATTCACCATCACTACTGATGTCTGCAACGAGTACTATGAAGTAGGTCAGGATCAGGAGAAGATTATGGAACTGCTCAACGATGATGTCGTTGCTGCTGTACACCATATCGAAAACCTCATGAACAGCAAGTTCGGTGACCCCACTAATCCTCTGCTCGTTTCTGTTCGTTCTGGCGCACGCGCTTCTATGCCCGGTATGATGGACACCATCCTCAACCTCGGTCTTAATGACACCGTTGCTGAAGGTATGGTTAAGAAAACCAACAACCCGCACTTCGTTTACGACTCGTATCGCCGTTTCGTACAAATGTACGGTGATGTAGTGCTTGGCATGAAGCCCGTTAACAAAACCGATATCGACCCCTTCGAGAAAATCATCGAAGAGGTTAAAGAGATCCGTCACATCAAATTGGATAAAGACCTCAATGTCGAGGAACTAAAACTGCTTGTTGCTCGCTTCAAAACTGCCATCAAAGAGCAAACCGGCAATGACTTCCCCAATGATCCGATGGAGCAGCTGTGGGGTGCCATCTGCGCTGTATTCCGCTCATGGATGAACGAGCGCGCTATCCTCTACCGTAAGATGGAGGGAATTCCTGACGAGTGGGGAACTGCCGTTTCCGTTATGGCAATGGTATTCGGTAATATGGGCGACACTTCGGCTACCGGCGTTTGCTTCAGCCGTGACGCCGCTACCGGTGAAAACATCTTCAATGGAGAATACCTTGTTAATGCACAGGGTGAGGATGTCGTTGCCGGTATCCGTACTCCGCAACAAATCACTATCGAAGGTAGCCGCCGCTGGGCAAAACTCCAGGGCATTAGCGAAGAAGAACGCGCTGCCAAATATCCTTCTATGGAAGAGGTTATGCCCGAACTCTACAAAGAGTTAGACGCCATCCAGACTAAACTGGAGAACCACTACCACGACATGCAGGATATGGAGTTCACCGTTCAGGAAGGCAAACTCTGGTTCCTCCAGACACGTAACGGTAAACGTACTGGTACTGCTATGGTTAAAATCGCCATGGATCTCGTTCGCGAAGGACAAATTGACGAGAAAACAGCTATCATGCGTTGCGAGCCGCAGAAACTGGATGAACTGCTCCACCCCGTTTTCGACAAGGACGCGCTGAAGAAAGCGAAAGTCATCACGCAGGGTCTTCCCGCTTCTCCGGGTGCTGCTTGCGGACAAATCGTTTTCCACGCTGACGACGCTCAGGAATGGCACCAGAACGGTCACAAAGTCATCATGGTTCGTATTGAGACCAGCCCCGAAGACCTCGCAGGTATGTCTGCTGCTGAAGGTATTCTTACTGCACGCGGCGGTATGACCTCGCACGCTGCTGTGGTTGCCCGTGGTATGGGTAAATGCTGCGTATCAGGCGCAGGTGCTATCCTCGTTGACTACAAAGCAAAAACGGTTACTATTGAAGGCGTTACATACAAAGAGGGCGACTACATTTCACTTAACGGCTCTACCGGTCAGGTTTATGCAGGTGAGATTCCGACCAAGGCTGCTGAACTCAGCGGAGACTTCAAGGCACTCATGGACCTCTGCGACAAATATACCAAACTGCAGGTTCGTACTAACGCAGACACCCCGCACGATGCACGAGTTGCCCGCGCCTTTGGTGCAAAAGGTATCGGTCTCACACGTACAGAGCATATGTTCTTCGATGACAAGAAGATTATCGCTATGCGCGAGATGATTCTCGCCAAGGACAGCGCAGGACGCGAGAAAGCACTGGCTAAACTGCTGCCGTACCAAAAGGCTGACTTCAAAGGTATCTTGGACGCTATGGACGGACTGCCTGTGAATATCCGTCTGCTCGATCCGCCTTTGCATGAGTTTGTTCCCCATGATCTTGCAGGTCAGGAAACCATGGCTAAAGAAATGGGCGTTTCTGTTCAGGAGATTCAACAGCGTGTGGCTTCTTTGGCTGAAAATAACCCCATGCTCGGTCACCGCGGATGCCGTCTCGGTATCACCTTCCCCGAAATTACCGCTATGCAGACACGCGCTATCATGTCTGCTGCCTGCGAATTGAAGAAAGAAGGCAAACACCCGATGCCCGAAGTAATGGTTCCACTCATTGGTATCTTGTATGAGTTCAAACAACAGAAGGAAATCATTGACCGTGTCGCTAAAGAAGTATTCGCAGAATATGGTGTTGAAGTGGAATACGAAGTCGGTACTATGATTGAGATTCCGCGTGCAGCACTGACTGCTGACCGCATTGCAACTGAAGCGCAGTACTTCTCCTTCGGTACCAACGACTTGACCCAAATGACCTTCGGTTACAGCCGTGACGACATCGCCTCATTCTTGCCCGTTTATTTGGAGAAGAAGATCCTGAAAGCGGATCCGTTCCAAGTGCTTGACCAGAAAGGTGTTGGCCAATTGATTAAGATGGCGGTAGAGAAAGGCCGTGCCGTTCGTCCGGGACTCCGCACAGGTATCTGCGGCGAACACGGCGGCGAGCCTTCGTCCGTTAAGTTCTGTGCCCGTGTCGGCATGAACTACGCTTCCTGCTCGCCCTTCCGCGTTCCTATCGCCCGCCTCGCCGCCGCCCAAGCCGCCGTAGAGGATGATAAGTAATATCGTTTGAGCGAATATATAAAGACGCGTTCCTTTCCGGGAGCGCGTCTTTGTTTAGTATCTTAATGCACATATGAATATTTTAGTTCATTGGCATCCACAGACGGAAGAACATTGAGTTCGGTAGGCCGGTATATGTGTCCATAGACGGGATGAGTTTTCTTTCCTGGTTATCAACATCGCCGTAGAATACATCCGTGCCGAGGACATATTTGGTGTAATAAACCAATTTGTGCGTAAGGCTCTCGTTCATATCTTCGTTGAACGAATAATTGATTCTTACATCCAAATTGAACGGATTGTCAGAATCGTTGTACGTCAGCACCTCGCTTTTATGCACAAAATTTTGGTTGATAACAGCGTAGCCGTTATTTTGATCACTACGCGGAACATTAACCATGATTTCTCCTAAATTATTGTTCAGTTTCCACGACACACCCCACTTGGTTGCCATAGGCATATCTATCACTTTTTTTGAGTCTGCCGGGATTACTATAAAACGCTGTTCTTGTGTAACCTTCGTATTGACATTTGTATTAGCTGAACCGACTCCCACTAACCCGAGATTAACACCGGAAATGGAAGTACTGCCTTGTGTGGAAACGTTTGTCGTATTGGTAAACATAGAAAAGGTTTCGTCATTCGGTATAAGGAAAGACTTCTGCAAATCCACATATATATCGCGCTCTGAATTATTCTGAACGGTAATCATAATATGGGGCTGCGGAAACCAATCGCCCTTAAACTGCATATATGGGGTGTGGGTGATTGTGCAGCGGACGTTTATCTCTTCGTTCGGCTGTTTCTCCAACTCTTTTTGTTGTTCCAGAACGAATACAACAACCTTGGCGGCTTTTTCTTTCTTGGCATTTGCGGGTAACGCCAGCATGCATAGCGCCAAACTGAATAGAATAACTTTTTTCATAATTCGCTATTGTTAGGGTTGATTTATTGAAATACGTCACTTTGCACAATCATCAGCAATTTGTTTTTGTTGCCGGAATATGAATCTACATCTTGGAATTGTTTTCTTGCGAGATATAATTGTTTATCACCAAACCCGTTTCCATTTCCTGTCCCGATGACGTGTGTTGTCCAATACACCGATTTAGCAATAAATGAAGGGTTGATGTCTTCATTGAACGAGTAGCAAATCCGCATATCCAAGGTAAGCGGGTTATCCGAATCCTCGTAGTTCAGCACTTCATTCATAGGGGAGAAATTATTCTCAATTATAACATAATCAGGATCATAATTCCAACTACTTTGACGTAGGTCAGTTCCTTGATGTATGAAGATTTTTCCATTTGCCTCGTTGAGTTGCCATGAAGCGTTCCATTTGGTCAGTAGAGGTATATCCAAAGACTTTTTAGTCTCAGCCGGTACATTGATAAAACGCTGTTCGTGTGTTACTTTTGTGTTAAAATCTGAACTGGCAGAGCCAACGCCTACGAGCCCGAGATTAACACCGGTTATAGATGTTCCGCCTTGTGTGGATACATCGGTGGTATTGGTAAATAGAGGATATAGTTCCTGATTTGCCACAATAAAGGATTTCTGCAAATCGACGAAAATCTCCCGCTCGGAATTATTCAAGACAGTAATTACCATATGAGGTTGCGGATACCACATTTCCATACTTTTTTCTTTCCGATTAGGCATCCTGTGTCCGTGCGTGATTTTGTAGGTGATAACGATACTGTCGTTAGGTTGTTTTTCCAAATTTGGTTGCCGTTCCATCAAGAACCATACTAACTGTGCCGGTTGCGGTTTCTTGGCATTTGTGGGCAACGTAAGCAAGAATGCAGTTAAAACGAGTAAAAGTAACTTTTTCATAATTATATAATATATGTCGGTTATGTGTTACAAACCCAATGCTTTCCTTGTACATACAAATAAATTCAATTTGTTATCGGATCTTTCGTATGTATCTATGTCTGGAAATAACTTTTTTGCCTCTGGATATCCATTACTTCCAACCACATGTATCGCAGAGAATTGTGATTTGTTTACAAATGTGGTTGCCAAATCTTCTGTAAAGGAATAACACATCCTGATATCCATAGTTAACGGGCTATTAGATTGCTTATAATTTTGCACTTCTCCTTGTTGAATGAAAGCTTGATCAATAATGAAATAATCCCAATAGTTGCAATTTGTCCCTTTGGGAAGTATCGTTATTGTTCCGTTTACTTCATTCAATTTCCAAGGTACACCCCACTTTGTTAGGAGTGGCAAATCTATTGCTTTTTTTGATTCCTCTGGTATATTTATTATCCGCTGCTCATGAGTCATTTTTGTGTTGAATTCGGAATTAGCAGAACCTATTCCGACTAAACCAAGGTTAACACCTCCTATTGCCGTGCTGCCTTGCGTAGAAATGTTGGTTGTATTTGTAAACATAGGAAACGATTCTCCATTGACTACAAGGAAAGAGTTTTGCAAATCGATAAAAATGGTTCGCTCTGTATTGTTATTAATGGTTATAACAAGATGTGGCTGAAAACGAACTCCGTCTGATTTACCATTTAAATTGGTATAATTGATCTTATAATTTATGCTGATGCTATCATTGGGCTGTTTTTCCTTATTTATTTGTCTTTCCATCAAGAAAAACACATCTTGCGCCAACTTGGGTTTCTTGGCATTAAGTGGTAATGCCAACATACACAATGCTATACTATACAGAATAACTCTCTTCATATTATGTAATAGTTAGGGTTGTTTTATTTCTTAGGCATGGTATAGGGAGTCCATATACGGAAATACAGTTTATTGGACGAATTAAGATAATCATTCACTTCAGGACATGCATTTATTGCGGTTTTTCTTTCATGCTCGACATCAAGCAGGCCACCTTTTGAACGTTCAGTTCCTACTGCGTACTTCGTGTAATACACAGAACGATTGACGAAATTCGGTGTCATATTATCATTAAAAGAATAACATATACGCATATCCAATGTCAATGGATTATCGTCAAATTCATAGGTTTTCGCTTCTCCTGCATTAACAAAATATTGGATAAGGTCATGACATTCAAAAGAATAAGATATGGCATTAGGATTTTTTTCACCATTCCAGCCGGCCGGTTTATACTCAAATCTTCCATCCACATTATTTAAGGTAAATGATTTTTCCCATTTGGTCAGCAGTACGTCAATAGATTTTTTCGTTTCTCCGGGGATTTGGACAAGACACTCGGCATGAGTAATCTTGGCTGTAGATGTTGTACCGGCAGAACCAATTCCAACTAATCCGAGATTAGCACCAACCATGGATGTATTGCTTTGCGTCTGAACTTCCGATGTCGGAAGATACAACGGATAGAGTTCTTCGTTGATTATAATAAACGATTTCTGCAAATCCACATAAACCGGTCGCTCTGTTTTATTCCGAATAGTTATTACTATTTGGGGTTGTGGATAAAAATCAGGGTATTTTTTATCGTTCCGATAAATACTTTCCATAACCATCTTATACGAAACAACCACGCTGTCATTGGGCTGTTTCTCCAGATTGTCCTGTTTCTCAAACAAGAACCACACCGAACGTGCCAATTGCGGTTTCTTGGCATTAGTAGGCGTTGCAAGCAAAAATGCTACGAAAGTGAATAAGAGTAACTTTTTCATAATGTTAGTAAGTATGTTATTATCTACGCTTTTTCGCTGTCGGTTCAGCCCTCTCCATTTTTCCTCCCAGAGAGGAGACGGTATATTCATTTATCGTCATTATGACCATAAGCGGTCAGGACATCCACATATACCTCTTGCTCATAAATGCGATAGACCAACCGATGCATCTTTGTTATCTGGCGGCTCCATCGACCTTCCGGTTTTCCTTTCAATGGCTCAGGATGACCAGTTCCCGTTTGGGGATGGTCTACCAACTCATTCAATAGTTTGAGTGCTTTCTGAAAAGCAGTCGGTTCATCTTTCTTTAACTTGCGCAAGTCTTCTTGTGCGCGTGACGAATAGACGATCGTAAACATACTCAAAGAGAATTAAGCCAAGCATTCATCTCGGCCTTATCCGTAAAACGAATTCCTTTTCCCTCTGCAATCTCACGCTCTGCCTCGTCCACACGTGCATAGAAATCTTCTTTCGACATCAATGTAGGGTCGTACGTGAGTTCTGCCGCCAAGCATTTGAGATACTTGGCTGCACGTTTGAGCATGCTTTCGTCCTCGGAAAGAACTCCTAAACTACGATAGATTTCTGCGTTCAGTTGTAAAGCGGTCATAATAGCCTCCTCTCAATTTTGCCTACGAAATTACAACAAATATTTGAAATACACAAGGATTTTGCGCAAAAAATCAAATTTATTTGTAGTTTTTGAGAAAAAGACTTGTTATTTGCACGACTGTGCGAAAGTAAGTTCGGGGGAAACGAAGTGGCGGAGTCCGACGTTACAACAAATATTTGTTTGCTTTTTTTTGATATGTGCAAGGGTTTGGATAATTTTTCTCTATATTTTTTACTCGGTCATGTGTCGGTTGTGAGCCGGTTTTCTATCGGTCATCGGTCGGTGATCCGTTAAAGCGTAAAACCTCTCCCCTGCCCTCTCCTCAAGAGAGGAAGTAAGGATAACAACGCACTCCCGAATGAGAGTGCGTTGATTTTTTAGTCGTGTCTCACACATGTTTACGAGAGATACCTGACGATAAAGATTTATTTAAAAATCAATCTATCAGCCAAAAGAGCGAAATACTCATTGGACCAGATGTCTAATTCAGAAGGATTGTTGATAAACGGAAGCACATCTTCTTTCACTTGATTGATATTGGCGTTTGCCAGTCTGTCACGGAGCAAATGTATGAACTCTTCTTGCGTGACTTCTTGCCCGTTAAATTCCCGGATTCGTTCTTGCAAATGGGCAAAGTGAAGAGGGATATTATGCCGTATATACCATTCAAAATCATACCAATCGCGGCCTTTAATGCGGGTCTTCCAATTACGGAAAACCAAGGCATGCATCTTTCCGGCAAAGAGATCCGGCAAGGTTAAACAACGAATCATCACCGAATACGGTTGCATCATCAGTTTCTGCTCCGTGTCAAAGAGCAAAGGAGGATTCGTGTCCAACTCAATCTTCACTTTGATAGTTTTTTCTGTTTGGAAAGCGATGTCATAGGCAGTCGTATCTTCCTTGAGAAATGCCGACTCACCCCGACCGAAATGCAGTTTCTCTTTCTTGGTTATCACGACATCCTTGCCGGTAAGCGCAAACACTTCACGGATGGGGTGAAAATAATTCTCCAAATGTATAGCAGGATTCTTCTCCACTAACGTAAAATCCATGTCCTCGGAAAAACGCGGAAGACCATGAAAAATACGCAAACATGTACCTCCATAGAATG
>CAJOKE010000008.1 GCA_905235225.1 Paludibacteraceae bacterium | reverse complement strand
GAATCCCCAAATAACACCTTACTTGTTTCCTCAATAAAGTTTCCACAATGCAAAATTTTATACATTTTTTACACTTTTTCTTGCACAATCCCTAAAAAAGCTGTACCTTTGCACCCGAAATAAGAATTATTCGCATCGTGTTGCACCTTAAATAACTCTTGTTTCAACTGGATTCTGACTACGCCGTGCTTGCCAAAAGCAAGAGGGTTAGAGGGAATTCGTTACATATTGAATGGCGTTTATTGACGCTTTGTATTTGACGCACAAAAAGCTTCGCAACCTTTTTATAGAATTCCAAGTCAAAAGCAAAGTAACCAATTACGCCTACGGGTATGACTTTTGTATGCCCTGTGTACATCGTATATAGTGCCTTGTACATTTTCTTGGGTTTGTCATATCGGCGTAGGTTTCATTGTTGTTTATTTGACTTGGTGGGCAATGCGAAGACCCTTGTGCGTAGATGAGCAATAGCGAAGTCTGCGCTTTTTGTGTATTTACGCGCATATATATACGTGTGCGAACATAAATGAAGTAAGAATATGGAGGATGCCCAAAATCCATAAAAGAGTAGGCACAATTTTAGTAAATTTTTTATTATGAAACACAAATTTCTAATTTTAGTAGTGGCATTATTCATGAGTGTAAATGTTATTGCCAAAAAACAAGTTGTGTACGTAGAACATTTCTCGCGAGTTTCAGATTTAGGCACTGCATGGACTGAATGGGTAAGAGGTGCTGTTATATCCAGCCTTCATCACTATCAACATTTGCAAATTATTGATGTTGATTCGCAATCATCTTTAAGTGAGGAAAAACAAAGACGAGCAGATGATGAAGAAGCATTCTTGGATGACGAAACTGTTCGTAATGGCAAAATGAAAAAGTTAGGGGCAAATTATGTGGTACAAGGATTTATCTCCAATATGGATGTTAAAGAAATAGTTAACGAAAAGGGAAAAAAATCATATGACGGTGGACTTTCTTATTCTATTAAAGTAGTGGATTGCGAATTAGGCACTTTAGTTTCTACTGATATGTTTTCATGTAGTGCGAAACACGGTAAAAGCATTGACGATTGTATCCAAAAAATGCTGAAAAATATACCGAAGCACATGAAAACGATTGTGACAAAGGATTTTAAAATTAATTCCATTATCTTGGATTCTGATTTTGAAAGTAAAGATGGCAAATTGTTAAAATGTTTTATTAATTGCGGGGAAACTGATGGCGTGGTTCCCGGAACAGTATTTGCTGTAAAAAAAGCTATATTAACAGCCGGTCGTATATCGTGGACAGAAATTGGCGAAATTGTCGTTGAAAGTATTGTTGCAGGTGATTTATCATCTTGTAAGGTCAAAAAAGGTGCCACCGAAATTAATGCTGCTCTTGAGGAAATAATAACTATAAAAGAAGAAGACCCGAACAATGCGCATAATTTAATAGTAGAGAGTAAATCCTTTAAATAGATTATAATGAAACGTTTTCTGTTCGTTTTGACGATGTTATCGTTTGTCGTTTCTGGTTTATTCGCAAATGAATATCCCGGAATATGCTCACTTGTTTATCAAGACGATAAAACGGCTACGTTTGAATCTGCCGGCATGTCCGCCAAATTGCGTTCTGTTGAGGAAAATGCCATCCGGTCTTTGTTCTATTCCTTATTCTACGTGGGTATTGAAGGTGTTAATAATGGTAATCCTCTTGTTCAAAAAGATAATAAAACTTATACTAATAGTTTTTTTAATGAGCAAGCCAAGTATAGCTTTTATTTAGTGTCTTCAGCACCGTTGGATAAAATCCAAAAAATAGGGAATGATTATCGTGCAACGTATCAGATTCAGATCCGTCTGGCAAAATTGATTTATGATTTGAAGACAAATAAAATATATGTTGATTCAAACAATCCGAAGACTATGAGTGGTCTTGATGTGACGACTGCTCCTAATATGGTTCTACCTACAATTATTGTCGTTCCATTCAAAAATCCTGAAGATCCTTCATATGCCTCTATTTTACAAAATGATTATGATCGCCGTGTCGCTGTAAATGCTGTACAAAAAGGATTTGAACAAAAGAATATAACAACAGTGGACTTGTTAGGAAAAATAAATGCAGTCAACAGGGTTGAGCAGTATGATAAGAATGCCGGTGCAGGGCAAAGTAGTGACCGTCTTTTGTTGCAACAGTCAGGTGCAGATGTTTATGTTGAAGTGGATATCTTTAAGGATATACAGCAGGCAGGTTCTCGCGTTAACTTGACACTTAAAGCCTTTGAGACTGCATCCGGAACTATTATTGCTACGCAATTAGCTACCACAAATCGTCGCTACCAAACGATTGCAACTGATGTGCTTTGTGATTATGTTGTTAGAGACAATATTGATGCCTTTTTAGAGAATATAATTAATAACTTTGCTCCGGCTAAAGGGATACGTGTCAGTTTATCTGTTTCTATTGATGGGAACGCTACTAGAACGATGAATGATCCTGCAGGCAAAAAAGGATATTCGTTAAGCAATATTATTCGTCAGTGGGTACGTAAAAATGCCTATGAGGGAAAATTTCATATGCAGGGTATGGTTGACGATAATATGACTTTTGACTATATTAATATACCACCTTTAGATGAGGATGGGCTTAGGATGGATGCGGCGCAATTCTCGTTCTTGTTTGAATCTTATCTCAAGGAAACTGAAAATATCCCTTGCTCGGCAAGACTTGAAGGAAATAAAATTATGATTACTATTTACGATGATTAAGACAAAACATTTTTGGCTTTTAATAGTGTTATTGATTTTTCCTGCTATTGCCATTGCTAAAGCACCACAGTGGGTTTCCCAACACCCTGTTTCTGCATCAGACTGGTGGGGAATTGGAGTATCACCAGTGTCTAATCCCGACCACGTTAATATAGCTGCTAAAAATGCAATAAATGAGATTGCACATCAGATTTATTCAAATGTGCAAAGTCGCTCGTTTCTTGGAATACAAGAAGTGGATTATGCAACGCATGAAGTTTACCGGCAGCAAGTCCTTGTAAATACTCAAAACTATATTGAGGGTTTGGAAGTTTATGGGACATATAAAGATAAGAATAATTATTATGTATGCTATCGCTTAAATAAATCAGAATATGAAAGGCGAATACAGGCTAAATCGCTTGAGATAGCCAACTTGGGTTTTGATTATTTGCAAAAAGCTCAGGAAGCGTTGGAAAAAGGTAATCTTGTAAATGCAAATTTGAATTTTGCAAAAGGTTTGGAGGTCGTTGAACCATGGTTGTTCCTTGACCTGACTTATCAAAATGTTAATATTCCTGTTGCATTATTTAATGGTTACAACTCTGTATTCGATGGTATTTCACTGACTTTACAAGAGAATACTATGCAAGCAGATTGTTTTCAGCCCCTGAATATATCGATTCCTGTTTTTGTAGAACGTAATGGCACACCTTTGCATAATATACCCATTAAATCTTTGTTTATAGAAGGAAGTGGAGTTGTTAATGAAAAAGTCATAACAAATTCATATGGAAAAGCAGTATTCACATTGACACATATATATAGTAAAGCAGCTACACAGCAGATAAAGTTTTTTATTGATAAGAGCTTTATGCAAACAATCCCTCAAATTTATCAAGAAATAAATGCAGGGAAGGTATTACCGGAAGTTCTCTTGACAATAAAAGTTAATCCGAATGAAATAAATGCTTTTTTGTATGCAAAGGAAAATCTATTACCATCATGCTTGCATCAAGTGGCATCTGTTTTAGCTAACGAACATGTTACGGCAGTAACTGATGAATCTAAGGCTGATATGTTCGTTGAGATATCCACTACATATAAACAACAAGGATTTGTTCAAGGTGATTTGGGAAATTTATATGAGTACAGCGCAAGTTTACGTTTGATTTTTTTTGATGATAAACACAATGTGTTGCTTACTTATCCTATAGAAGATTTGCGCGTATTGGTTGATGAGAACGCTTCACAATCCCAAGTAAAGGCGCAATGCACTAAGGACATAATGAAACGTGTACGTCGCGAATTACCCAATAAACTAAAACATTTGATAACAAACAGACCCGCCCGGGCGAGTCTGACTGAAAGATAAAGTGATTATTGATATATTGTCGAATCAATAGAGGAACCCGAATAGCCAAAGAGGAATGCGGTTCTTGTAGCCCGTTTCGGTATTATCTACTGCAAGGAATGAATCGGGCAGGTCTTTGATTTGCTCAAAGGTTTTGTTTGCTCCGCCTACTTCAAACAGATATTTATTATCCACCAAAAAATCTCCTTTAGCAGGATAGCAGACGGGCAGAACCTCCGATAATTGGTTAAGGAAGAAGGTTTCGCGCACGGTGCCAATTTCAATTTTTGCGCCTAATGCGTACATTAGGTTGGTGTTGTGGAGAAATATCTTCTCCGGCCGCCCGAGTGTCTTCAAGTTCTTCGTGTTGTCAGTAAGAAGCATCAACAGATCTGCACGTTGGAGTGCATATAGCATTTTTAATCCTTGATTTCTTCCTGTTTCCAATTGTCCGTACAGGCTGCTCATAGTAGGCATTTGCGGCACATTTTGCGCTAATACCATCAGCATCTTTTTGGTTTTTTCTATTGTAGGAACAGTCACTTCGTCGATCATAGGATAATCGCGCTCCAGAATCTGGTTTACAATATGTTGGAGACGGATTTCATAACCGGAACGGACAGCTTTGTAAAAGGGATAATACCCATGCTCCAGATATTCATTGAAATACGGTTGGATACTGCCTAATTTCTCTTTTACCGCAAAAGAAACAGACACATGTTTCAGAAGAATATCGTCTAAGTTATAGGATGGAAAATCAGCAATCCCTTCAAATTGGAGATATTCACGGAAAGACAATCCAGGAAGATGGTAATCAATCAGTCTGCGTGACAAATCGCCCTCTCCAACCTCGAGTTGCAGCATAGAAGATCCGGTAAAAACGATATGCAACTCTGCATATTCGTCAATCAGGTTTTTGATAGCGGTTTGCCAATGAGGGTAATAATGCACCTCGTCTAAAAACAAAAACCGCACTCCCTGAGCGTACAACCAATCGGCAAGCTCTTTTAATGTATGGGATTTAAACCACAGGTTATCCAACGACACATATAAGGTGTCATCCACATTGGGGAATGCCATCCGTATGTGCTGCAATATCAGAGTCGTTTTGCCGACGCCTTTGGAGCCTTTAATTTCAATCAACCGATCTTCCCAATCTATTTTATTCATCAAAGGTCTTACGTAATCCAGCGTGACTGTAGAAAGAAAATTGTGATACGTGTTGATAATGGGTTGTAAATCTTGGTGTTCCATAGCATTTTTTGTTTTTTTAGGCCGCAAAGGTACAGCAAATATTTGGAATATGCAAGAAAAGGCGCAAAAAAGTACTTGTAAGTACTAAAATTGAGCCGTTTTTAGTACTTGGAGATACTAAAATCGGTTATGTTGCATAGTAATTGGGGTAAAAAAGTACTTGTAAGTACTAAAATTGAGCCGTTTTTAGTACTTGGAGATACTAAATGGAAAAGGTGTGGGGTTTGAGGGGAGTCAGGCGTAGCGGATATGTGTGAGGAAGAGTCCGTATGGTGGTGCGGACTGTCCTGCGGCGCAGCGGTTATGTGCGTTGATGATGTTTTGGAAGTGTTCGACGGTCATTTTTCCGCGTCCGACTTCAAGTAGAGTCCCGACGACCGCCCTGACCATGTTTCTGAGGAATCGGTCAGCGGAGATGGTGAAGACGGCATCGCCGTTTGAAGTTGTTGCGGTGTTTGAAGTTGTCCAATCGGCGCGTGTGACGGTGCAAAGAGTTGTTTTGACATCGGTATGCACTTTGCAGAAGGATGTGAAGTCATGTGTGCCGAGAAGCAGTTGTGCGGCGTTGTTCATCGCCTCATAGTTCAATCCCGGAGGAACGCGTGTGACAAGGTTTTGCCGGAAGGGGTTTTTGCGCGTTGTGACTCTGTACTCGTATGTGCGCTCGAGAGCCGAGAATCGCGCGTGCAACTGTTCATCGACGTGGAAGATACGTTTTACTGCAATGTCCGTCGGCAGGAGCGAATTGAGTGAGTTTGTAAAGGTTTGAAGGTTTGAAGGTATGTGGTTGTTTAAGTCAAAGTGTGCGAACATCTGTTCTGCGTGTACGCCTGCGTCTGTCCGTCCGGCGAAGGTTAGATTCACCGTTTGGCGCAGGATGGTAGTGAAAGCCTGCTCCATTGTTTCCTGTACACTGGCGGCATCAAGTTGCCGCTGTGAGCCGTGAAAGTGTGTGCCGTTATATGCGAATTCGACAAAGAATCTCATGTAGTTCCGGTGAGAGTTTGAGCCGCCATGCGAAGGCAATCCCTGCAGCGGCAATGACAAAGAAACGGATGAGTCCGAGCCATCCGGTAGTGAAAGCGGGAGCGAGTTTGAGCCATGCGCAGTTAAGCGCAAACATGGTGGCAAAGAGCAGTACGCAAACAAGATGCTGCCGCTTGAAGGGCATAATATGCAGCACGCTGCAGGTGACGGCAACGACTAATATGTAATAAACGATATCGCTTAGCAGAGTGGCAAGAGCCGCCCCTGTTATGCCGAAAATCGGAATAAGCGCGTTGTTGAGAATGAGTGCGCTGGCGGTGAGTACGAGTGAGTTCAAAAGGGAGAAGGCATAGAACCGGGAGTAATTGAGTGCAGGCAGGAAAATGCCGAAAGTGCCGACTAACAGTTGTCCGAAGCCCAAAAGCAGGACGGCGTATCGGGCGGTGGCGTATGTGTCCCCATTAGGCAGAATATCGAAGATGAGGTCAATATTGAGCCAGATAAAGAGTAAGATAAATCCGCCGGCAAGCAGCAGGTTGTTGCTTGCCTGTGCAATGAGACGCGATGTGTTTGTGCGGTCATTGTCCTTAATGGCTTGTGACAGTTCGGGTTGAGTAATTGCGATTAAAGATCGGGACGGAATACTGACCATTGCCGCCATATAGGTTGCGATGGCGAAAATGCCGGTAGAGGCTAATCCCTGTTTGCCTGTAATGATAAAGGATGACATAATAGGTGCGAGTACCGAGGTCAACGCCGAGACAATGAGAAATCCGGTGTATAAGGCATATTTACGCACAAGGGACGGGTTTTGTTTGATAAAAGTCCAATCGGGACGCAGGGATATATGTCCAAGCGAAAAGAGGTAGGCAATGTTGATGAGTGCGGCGATGCCGTATGTCAGGCATAATGCGATGACAAACCCGTCCATTGAAATCACGCGGAAAGCGTAAAGCAGATAACTGACCAGCAAGCCGATCCGTACTGCTATTTCGCGCACAGCCCGCGGAACGACAATGTGCATAAGGACATTGGCGTTTGTCTCAAAGATAGTCTGGTAGAGCATGAAAAACGCCAATGGCAGTACGAAATAGTAGTAGTCCACAAAAAGCGGCGATTTCTCACCGAAATATGCGGCTAACGGGACAGAACAAGCCCAATAAATGCAGGCAAACAGCAGAAACCCGAGGAAGGGAATGACCAAGGTGTAGAAGAAAAAACCGTGGTCAGTGTTGCCGGACTTGAAGTAGGGGTAGAAGCGTATAATGCTTGAGTTAGTGCCTAACTGCGCCAGCCCTACGAATAGGGTGGCGGTGTCAATCAAAATACGTGCCAACCCGATGTCTTCTGCCGCCAGAAAACGGGTCAGCACGAAAAAAGTCGTCACAAAGCCTATCGCCACGCCGATATACGTGACGATAGTTCCTCTAAATGATTGCTTTGCGATCGTTCCCAATGAACAGCTGTTTATTTCTCGATACCGAGCAGTTCAACATCAAAGATGAGCGTGCTGTATGGCGGAATGGAGCCTGCATTCTGCGCACCGTAGCCTAACTCCTGCGGAATATAGAAGCGGAACTTGCTGCCGACCGGCATAAGCTGCACGCCCTCAGTCCATCCTTTGATAACCTGGTTGAGTCCAAAGACAATAGGTTCGCCGCGGTCAACGCTGCTGTCAAAGACGGTGCCGTCAATCAATGTACCGTGATAGTGGACTTTAACACGGTCTGTAGCAGACGGTTTGGGTCCTTTGCCCATTTTGATAACTTCGTACTGGAGACCGCTCTCGGTGGTTTTTACCCCTTCTTTGAGTGCGTTTTCAGCGAGGAACTGTTCGCCTTCGGCTTTGGTGTTCCCGTATTTGATGAAAGCAAGTGTGGATTGGATATATGCGCCTGCTGCAGAGGGGTCAAATTGGTCGTATTCCCCGTAGAGACCATTGATGAAACCTTGTTTGATAAGGGCAAAGTCAGTCACGAGTGAGGGTTCGCCGATCAGACCGCCTTCTTCCTGCTCCCTGATGTTTTTGCCGACCTGTTCGCCCATATTGACGAGTTGGGGATTCTTGACATGTGATTTGAGTCCTTTGTTGACATTGGCGATGAATTCTTTAACCATGCTTCCGTCACTGTCGTTAGCCAAGACATACATTTTTACTTCGCTGCCGTTGAGCAGACCGAAAGCATAGTTCAAACTGTCGGCCTCGCAGTTCAGTTTGACAGCTTTGACGGTCTTCGGGCATGTTGCGCGAATAGCCTTTCCGGCGGTCTTGCCGCTCTCTGCTGAAGCTTGGTATGCGTTTTGGAAATAGGTACGCGCCACCTCAACCGGCATAACAACGGTGTCTCCGTAAACGCCGTTTACCAGTCCTTGGAAGAACATACGTTCGTTCAGTGTCCAGGCTGTGTTTTCAGCCAGACCGATTTCTTCGGATGCCTTGATGGCGTTACCGATGTTTCGTCCGATAGTAGCAGCTTCGCTCAGGTCTTCAATCTTGCCGTCATATCCTCGCTGCAGGGCGTCCATAAACTCAATGATGGCGGTTTCAGAACTGTCCCCGCGTAGTTGGTACATTTTGATGTTTGCGCCATTAACCAATCCGAGGGCGAAGTTAATGGAGTCGTTCATGTTAGTCAGTTCGACATTTTTGGCGGTATAAGTGTTACCGCATGAGATTAGAGCCATCGCGGCGATGGCGAGAATCGAAATCTTTTTCATTTTGTAGTTGTTTTTATGTTAATTATTCAATACCGAGCAATTCAACGGTAAAAATCAGTGCTGCATAAGGCGGTATGTCTGCGCCGGCACCGGCGGCACCGTATCCTAATTGGTAGGGGATATACAGTTTGTACTTGCTGCCGACTGACATGAGTTGCAACCCTTCTGTCCAGCCTTTGATGACTTGGTTGAGGGCAAAGGAGATAGATTGTCCGCGCTTGTAACTGCTGTCAAAAACCGTGCCGTCAATAAGCGTGCCTTCATAGTGTACGCGAACGGTGTCGGTCGCTTTGGGCTTTTGCCCGAGTGTGGCGTCCAGCACTTCGTACTGTAATCCTGAAGGTGTTGTTTTTACTTCCGGGCGTTTGGCATTGTCCGCAAGGAATTTCTCGCCTTCCTCTTTTGCTTTGACAGAGGCGTTCATGACGAAATCAACTCCCTGTTTGAATTCATCATAGTTAAGTTCTTTTTGTCCGTACTGCATGAGATATTGCGCTACGGATGTGCCGAGTTGAAAGGATAAACTGTTGTTCATTGTTGATTATATTAAGTTATTTTTGCATCAAGGAATTATATCTGGCAATATACTTGCCGATGATGTCAAATTCAAGGTTAACGATTGAGCCTTGTTTGATATATTTGAAGTTGGTGTTTTCGAAAGTATAAGGGATAATACATACGCTGACGGAGCATTTGAGTTTTTGGTCATCGGTGTTGTTGTCCTCGACCTCGGGGTCGCAGACGGTGAGGCTGACACCGTTAATGGTGACAGAGCCTTTGTCAACGCAGAAGTATCCGCGTGAGACGGCGTCTCTTGTCGTTTCATAGGCAAAACGGAAATACCAGCTGCCTTCGGTCTCGCGCACCTCGGTGCATACGGCAGTTTGGTCAACGTGTCCCTGTACAATATGCCCGTCAAGGCGGTCACCGATTTGCATAGCGCGCTCAAGGTTGACGAAATCACCCTCTTTGAGAACGCCGAGATTAGTGCGGTTAAGCGACTCCTGCATGACTGTAACGGTATATAGGTCTCCTTCATTCTTGACGACAGTCAGACAAACGCCGTTATGGGCTATGGACTGGTCAATCGTTGTTCCGTCCGAAAAGGGGTTTCGGAGCGTGAAGTGTTTATTGCCTTGGTCGGTTTCAATCTTGATGACGGGCGTCATTGCCTCTACTATTCCACTAAACATAATTATTTGTCGATTATATTGTTATTGTATTTCTGATTCATTTGAAATATTTGCCGATGACGGGCAATCCGGAAAGGGGAAAGTCCTTCCGCGTCAGTACAAGCAGATAAATACATAGCAGTACGGTTCCAACTGCCATGTCGAGCCACATGTTGGCTGTTACATAGAAACGGAAAGCATAGAAAACACCGCACAGAATGACTGTCAGCATAGTATATACGCCGATCCGCTTGAGGTCATAAGGAATCGGTGCTTTCTTTTGTCCGATAAAGTATGACAGGAGCATGATGCAGAAATAGCAAACGAGGCTGCTGCCGCATGATGCCCAGTATCCGATGCGGGGGACAAAAACGATTTGCAGCACGAAGGTGATAACCAAGCCAATCAGCGAGAACCATGCCCCCCACTTTGTTTCATCGGTCAGTTTGTACCAGAAACTGAGGTTGAAGTATATACCTTGGAAAATGTATGTCCACAATACAACCGGCACGATTTTCAGCCCTTCCCAGTATGCCGGGGAAATAATATAGCGGAAAATGTCCAGATAAAAGACGACTATCATCAGAATAAGGAAGGAGAAGATGATGTAATACTTCATGGCATCCGCGTAAGCCTCGACAGACTGCCGGTCTTTGTGCTTGGAGAAAACAAATGGTTCATACGCATACCTGAATGCCTGTGTGAACATCATCATGACCATCGCGACCTTGAAGCAGGCACCATAGATACCAAGTTGTGCTTCAGCATCTTCATGCGGGTATAAATAAGGAAAGAGAATACGGTCAAGCGTCTGGTTCATGATGCCGGCAACGCCTAAAACGAGCAGCGGGAGCGAATAACGCAGCATTTCCCGCAGGACAGTCCATGAAAAGCGCGCTCCTCGGGGTAAAGTGAAAGGCAGCAGGCATAATGTCTGTATGCCGGTTGCCATGATATTGCTCACAAAGACATAAACGACATCGTTCTTTTTCAAAACCACAAGGAAGAGTATGTTGAACGCGATGTTGAGTATGACAAACAGCAGTTTGAGCGCCGCAAATAGGATGGGACGCTTCTGGTAGCGCAGGTAGGCAAAGGGAATACATGCGAATGCGTCCATGGCGACCGTAACCGCCAGCATGGCGATAAACTCCGAGTGACCGGAATAGCCCATGGCATTCGCAATCGGTTGCCGGAAGACGCAACATAGTACGGCAAAAACGGTACTGGTTGTCAGCAAGGCAATAAAGGCAGTCCGGTAAACTTGCTTGGAATCATAACCTTCGCGATTGGCAAAACGGAAGAATCCTGTTTCCATTCCATATGTCAAGATGACCAGCAACAAAGCAGTCCATGCGTAAAGATTGGTTACAATACCATAGTCGGAAGTACGCGCCAATACATAGGTGTACAACGGGACAAGCAGGTAGTTGAGGAACTTGCCGATAATGGATGAAAGACCGTAAATCGCGGTGTCTTTCGCCAGTGATTTCATGTTAGTCGTGTCTGCCATCTACAATAATAACGATTTCTCCTTTGGCGGGATGTTCTTTGAAGTGGTTGATAAGTTCGCTTAATGTGCCACGGCGGGTGTCTTCAAACTTTTTGCTGATTTCACGGCTGACGCTTGCCTGTCTGTCCGCTCCGAGGAATTGCGCCAGCTGCTCCAATGTTTTTTGCAAGCGGAATGGCGACTCATAAATAATCATCGTATGCTGTTGTTCGGCAAGAAACTGCAAACGGGTCTGGCGTCCTTTCTTCTGGGGCAGGAATCCCTCAAAGTAGAATCGGTCACAAGGCAAGGCACTGTCAACCAACGCCGGCACGAATGCCGTTGCTCCGGGGAGACACTGGACATCTACCCCTTTCTCCACACAGGCACGCACCAGCATAAAGCCCGGATCTGATATTCCGGGTGTGCCGGCATCACTGATGAGTGCGACTTGCATACCCGCTGCAATTTGTTCGGCAAGGTGTTCGCTGGTCTCATGCTCGTTGAATTTGTGATGTGATTTGAGCGGCGTGTGTATGTCATAGTGCTTGAGCAAAACGGACGAAGTCCTGGTGTCCTCAGCGAGGATGAGTTCAACCTCTTTGAGGATCCGCAAAGCACGAAGTGTAATGTCTTCCAGATTGCCGACCGGTGTGGGTACGAGATATAGCATATTATGCCAAGCGACGACGAAGAGCGTTAATAAATAATTCGTAGGTGGGTGAATCTTTGTCCCAGTCGAAGTTCTTGTCCAGGTATGCCATGGCGGTACTCAGGTTCGGCTGGTTGTTGAGAGCTTCGAGGGTTTTCTGCATCAGTTCGCCGTTCTGACCGAACAACTCGCGTTGGAACAGGAAGCGGTCACCGAGCGAAATAGCCAGTCGAATATCAGCCACAGGGGTTGCTTTGGTCTGGGTTTTTGCAGCCGGTGCCTCGGGGTGTTCCTGTTGTGCGGGGGGAACTTGCTGTTCCTGTTGTGCAGGAATCTCAGGTTGTTCAGGCTGAGAGGAAATTTCCTGCTGCTCCGGCAACTTGGTTTGCTGAGGCTCGGGGATTATCGGTTGTTCCTCTTTTTCAACTTCCTGCTCCTGTTGTTCCTGAGCCGGTTCTTCATCGAAAGGCAGTGGTTGGGACGCATCCTGTTCCTCTTCCAGCCAGTCCATTTCAATTTCCGTTTCAGGAACAGGTCGCGCTTCGAGTTCGGCAATTCGTTTCTCCAGTTCGGTATTTTTGAGCGTTAATTCTTCGATCGTGGCTTTCGTTTCCGCCATTTGTCTGTCAATATCGGCAAGGCGTTGCTCCAAAGCATCCACGTACTCGGATATTTTTAATAATGATTCTTTCATTTTACATGTGGTATATTATGGTCTCTTCAATCGACGGTAACATCCTGCTGAATACTGCAATAATACTGCAATAATACTGCAATAATAGTGCAATAATAGTGCGATAAGAATGGCGTAAATAGGGCTATTTTGTGGCGTCCTCAAGTTTCTTCATCATCGCGAACATGAATATGGCAGCAACGAGGCAAACAGCAACGAATACCGACCAAACGATCCACAAAGGAATATTGCCCCACAAACCACCGCCGATACGGACGAGGTAGTTACCGATGGCGGTGGCAACAAACCACCCGCCCATCATCATTCCTTTATATTGCGGCGGTGCAACTTTGCTGACAAAGGATATCCCCATCGGACTAAGCAGCAGTTCGCCAAATGTCAGAATCAGATAGGTGACAATGAGTACATTGGCATTGACGTATGTCGGGTCCCCGCTAACTTTAGCCAGTTCCTGTGCAGCGGGAGTGAGCAGCCCGATGGAACAAACAGCCATCAGGATATAAGCAGCAGCGGCAACAACCATACCATAGGCAATTTTGCGTGGTGCGGAAGGCTCTTTCCCTTTTTTGTTCAATGCTCCGAAGATAGCCATGCTGACCGGTGTCAACGCCACAACGTAGAAGGGGTTGAATTGTTGGAAAATAGGGGCAGAGACTGTAACGCCTTCGGGATTGATGTGGAAATACTTATATACAAGAACGCAGGCAGCGAGGGAAGCAGCAGCTCCGGCACCGATTTTGCCTTTGCGTGAATCGGATTGGAAGATACCGAACAGTCCATACACGATGATGACAATCATAACGAGGTTGATGATGTCAAATGCCATTGATTGTATGCCGGTTGAAATCGGGTTGACAAACTCGTTGGCAAAGAAAGTGAGGGTCAGGCCGTTCTGGTGGAACGCCATCCAGAAGAATATAACAACGGCAAAAACAAGGCAAAGCGCAACAATGCGTTTTTTTGTCTGTTCGGGGCTTAGCGGCTCAACTTTTTCAGTTCCGGCAGAAGCGGTTTGTTTTACCGAATTCTCAACGTGCTTGAACCACGGGCGGCAGGCGTAATAGATAACAATGCTAAGGATAAGTGAAGCGCACGCCACCATGAAGGCGAAGTGGTAACTGTCGTTAACGGAATAACCCAGAGCCTCTTGCGCCCAAGCCATGATTTTGACGGCAGCCGTCGGAGCAAACATGGCACCGATGTTAATCGCCATATAAAACAGCGAGAATGCGGCATCGCGCCGGTCTGCGTATTTCGGGTCGTCATACAGATTACCAACCATGACCTGCAAGTTGCCTTTGAACATACCTGTTCCAAATGAAATAAGCAGTAATGCCAGTAGCATGACTCCCATAGCGACGCCGTCTCCGCCTAACGGAATGGCAAGACAGATATATCCGAGAAACATAATGAAAATACCTATTGTAACGCATTTGCCGTAACCTATTTTGTCGGCAATGATACCGCCGACCAGCGGCAGGAAATAAACCGCAGCCAGGAAAATCGCGTAGATTCGTGATGCCGCGTTGGCATCCAATCCGAAGTTGGCACGCAGGAAGAGCGCAAAGACGGCTAACATGGTGTAGTAGCCAAAACGTTCGCCGGTGTTGGCGAGAGCGAGAGCAAAGAGCCCTTTTGGTTGGTTTTTGAACATAATGGTATTTGTTTTTAGTTAATATATATCGCACCAATGATGTGTGTCAGGTGTCCGCCCGAACTGAATGTCCTGCAGTAAGCGGTAAAGCCGTGTAAGCACGGGACCGGGTTTAGTGCTGATTTCATATGTTTTGCCGTGGTCAGGGTCAATGACACGGTCTATAGGCGAAATAACGCAGGCGGTACCGCATGCTGCCGCTTCGGTCATGTCTGACAGTTCTTCCAAAGCGATTCTCCGCCGGGTAACTTTTAGTCCTTGTTCGCGTGCCAGCGTCATGAGGCTGTCATTGGTTATGGAAGGCAAGATGGCAGATGAGCGTGGCGTCAGGTATTCCGTCTCATCGCCGACATGTTTAATACCAATGAAGTTGGCGGCACTACATTCGTCTATATAGTGATGGAACCGGGCGTCAAGGAAGATGCAGTCAAAGCCCATGGCGTGAGCCGCTTCGGTAGCTCTGAACGACGAGGCATAGTTGCCGCCTACTTTGAATTGTCCGGTTCCATAGGGAGCCGCCCGATCCACGTGGCGGTTGACGATAAAAGTTGTACAATGAAACTTACCGGGGTAATACGGTCCGATGGGTGAGGGAATAACGATAAACTCAAAGTCCCGACCGGGTCCGACACCAAGTCGCGGAGTCGTTCCGATAAGCAATGGACGGAAATAGAGTGTTGCGCCGGTACCATATGGCGGCACATAGTCCATGTTCTTTTGCAGAGCCAGTTCAATGGCTTTGCCGAAGAGTGCCTCCGGTATAGGCGTCATATACAATCCTTCGGCACTTCGTGCCATCCGGCGTGCATTTTCTCGCCAGCGGAAGATACGGATTTTGCCGTCAATACCGCGGAAAGCTTTTAGTCCTTCAAACGCCTCCTGCCCGTATTGCAGGCAAGTGGCACTAACATGCAGGTGGAGATATTTGTCCGCCGTGGCGTAAGGTTCTTCCCAAACGCCGTTATGACACGCGGCACGGACAATGTAATCCGGCTCGGTGTAATGGAATCCTAATGTACTCCAATCTATAGACATATTATAGTTTCAGGTCCTTTTTCGGACAATAAATCAATTATACTCAGTTCATTTTGCCACGGATGTCGGTCAGTCCAAGTCTGCCCGCTCCAATCGGCAGTGTGTTTTGCCGGCATTGTAATCCCCGGCGGGTGGTTGTTGAGCAATGCCAACAGTGTTTCAGTAAGTGCGTCATTGAGGTCAAGGAGCCATTCATATTGCCGTTCGTAATGCGGGCGGAAATAGTCCTCGTAATACATAAAGAACGGTTTATGGCGATAAGCACTTTCAAGGGCGATCCAATGTTGGTGCTGCCAATTGGACTGGTAACATATCCGGATATCGCGTGTCAGTTGTTTGTGTTCCACTTTTCCGACCGGCACGGAGAGCCGAATCATACCGCCTTGCGGGTTGCGAATAAGACAACGGTTGCGAAAGGTCTGCTTCTCAAATGTTTCCATTTGTTCGACCGTGTAATCGCCGCTTAGGATCGCCTTGAAATATGAGGCGGGTGCGAGATATGCCGTCGGGATAATCACTTTTGCGCAGCCTTTCCCAAACGGTTCCAACGTATATGACCCCTGAACCACGGTTTGTCTTTCTCTATACTAAGCCATATGAAGGCAGGTCTGCCGACGATATGATCTTCCGGCACAAAGCCCCAGTAGCGGCTGTCTGCGGAGTTATGGCGGTTATCGCCTTGCATCCAGTAGTAGTTCATGTCAAATTCATATTCATCCCCGATACGCATGGGCTTGAATTCATATGCCTCTGCAATACGGCGGTAAATAGGGTAGTTATCCACCGTGATAAGCAGCCGGTCTCCCTTGCGTGGAATATAAATAGGACCATAGTTGTCGCGTGTCCAATCTGTTTGTCCGAGCGGATATACAGCTCCGCCGGCCTGCTCCGGCTCCACTTCGACCGAAACCACGTGCGGGTTCTTTTCCAGTTCGGCACGCATTTTCTCGGTCATCGGGAAATGGTACAGACCCGGTTCGATTTGGTGCTGGTCGTCGTGTGAAACGCCGATTTTATCAAGGTAGGTACGTGACAGTAGATGTCCGTCAGTGCGAACCAGATAGTTGAGTTGAACCCCTTCCAAGGACGGCTCCACCTGCCAATCCTCATTCATGACCTTGGTCCAGACAAGATTGTTAACCACTTTGAGGCTGTCCCCTGGTTCTCCGACACAGCGTTTTACATAGTTCTCGCGGCGGTCAACAGGGCGAACAACGATGTCACCGAAAATATCCTTGCGTTTATTAACGACCTGCGCCCCGTAATAGTGACAAAGGGTGTAGTAGTCAGGATTCTGCATTTTGAGGCAAACGGTATCGCCTGCCGGAAAATTGAAGACCACGATGTCCCCTTTATGCGGGCTGTCCCATCCGCGCAAACGCTTGTAGTCCCAATGGGGATTGTCGAAATACGACTTTCCTCCTCCCAGCCACTTGGGCCATGTATGCTGCATAAGCGGCATAGAGAGCGGCGTGTTGGGAACGCGCGCACCATAGCTCATTTTGCTCACGAACAGGAAATCACCTACGCGCAGGCTTTTTTCCAAGGAAGATGACGGAATCTGGTAGTTCTGGAAAATGTACAGATTGATAAAATATACGGCAATCAACGCAAACACAATCGCATCAATCCATGAGCAAAGCGTATATAGCCCCGGCTTAGCCTGCGGGTTCTCCGGCTCCCCTTTGCCGGCTGGTTTGTATTTGCGCCACCATGACCAGTTGATATACTTGGTCGTAAAAGCATCGGCAATGACCGGTAATAAAGCCAACCATCCTAAAGATGCAGGGTCATCCCATGCCAGCCACACTATAAAAGCAATATATATGCCGCACCATATCCCTGCGGCTATCCAGCCCTTCCGGGTAACTTTCTGAAGTCTTTCTTTCATAATTCTATAATCCGCTAACCGACAAAATTTTCTGCTGCTATTACTGCACCCAGTGCAAATCCCTCGCGACCTTTGGCGATGTGTGTAACGATGATGGTGTCTTCGTCGCTGTCCAATGTCATGGTGTGTGTACCCGGAACATCGCCCTCGCGGATACTTTCGATAGGTATATTTTCCATCGGAGTGTTTGTGAGGCGGGAAAATGTCTCTGCCAATTCCAACGCGGTGCCGGATGGTTTGTCAAGTTTCCTCGCATGGTGTGTCTCAGTGATAGACGCCCTGTAATGCAATCCGATTTCGCGGATGTTATTTGCCGCTTCTTGGATAAATCCGATGACCATTCCCATTCCTTCTGAGAAGTTCGGACTCCATTCCAATCCCGGAGTGCCTTTTTCGTCCATCAGGTCATAACCGTTCCATCCCGTTGTTCCGCTGACAACCGGCACCCCTGCCGCCCATGCTTTGCGGATATTAGCTTCCGCCGTAGCAGGAGTGGTAAACTCGATAGCGACATCGGCGTTGCGGAATTGCGGACTCGAATAAATATCTTCGGGAGAATCGACATCGACAATGCAGACAACCTCGTGTCCTCTTTTGCGGGCAATCTGTTCAACCATGTGGCCCATCTTGCCATAACCTATAATCGCAATACGCATATTTATTACACTAAAAAACGCGCAAAGTTACACTATTTATTTGACATATGCAAATAATTCTTGCACATGTGAAAAAAAAACAGTAATTTTGCGCAAAAATTATGATTATATGAAAAAAGAAGAGTTACGCAAATTGATTGCACTTTGGTTTGAGGAGGATATACGCGATGGTGATCACACCTCATTAAGTTGTATCCCTGCAACCCAAATGGGATGCCAGCAGTTGATAGTGAAGGATACGGGTATTATCGCGGGTATCGAGGTAGCGAAGGAGATTATCAATTACTTCGATCCGGAATGCCGTGTAGAGCAGTTCCTGCATGACGGCGATGCGGTCAAGCCGGGTGACATCGCTTTCCGCGTTTATGGCAAGGAACTGAGCCTATTGCAGATTGAGCGGACAATGCTCAATATCATGCAACGGATGTCAGGAGTGGCAACTACCGCGCACAAGTACCAAAGCCTTATCGAGGATACGGGATGTCATGTGCTGGACACCCGCAAAACGACCCCCGGTTTGCGTTATCTGGAAAAAGAAGCGGTCAAAACCGGCGGCGGAATGAATCACCGTATAGGTTTGTTTGACATGATTCTGCTGAAGGATAACCATGTGGATTTTGCAGGTGGGATAGCCAACGCGCTGACCCGTGCCAAGGATTACTGCCGTGAGAAAGGAAAAGACCTGCGTATCGAAATAGAGGTAAGGAATATGGCGGAGATTGATGAGGCGTTGGCAACCAATATCCCTGACCGTATCATGCTGGATAACTTTACCCCCGAACGTACCAAAGAGGCGGTTTGCCATATCCGTGAATGGGAGAAAAAAGTTGGTCGTCACATGGAGATTGAGTCAAGTGGCGGAATAACGATTGACACAATCCGTGACTATGCCCTTTGTGGTGTGGACTTTGTGTCTGTCGGTGCACTGACCCATTCCGTCAAGAGCCTTGATATGAGTTTTAAGGCGGTCAAAGCATAATATAGCTCCGCAACAGCCGGTGTCCGACTGATCCCTAAAAAAAACGAGGGTGTGTCATAATCAAATGGCACACTCTCTTTTTTTTCTTCCTTATCATCTCCTCGTCCTACATATCAAAGTGTCACAAAATAACCGTTTTTGTTGACATTTTGCTATTTTTTACTTCCGACTCAAAGTGCTGCCATTTAGCCGCCACTTAGCCGCCGTCTCCATTTATCAAAATGTCACCCGAACCCCTCTTTTTGTAGCACTTTGTATTTTGTGCTTTATTTCTTTACCATAGGGACGCGATTATTCCATCTCCTGCCCGGCAATAGAGTAGGTTTTGTCACCACGGAGAATGAGGATCTGGTTGTTTGGTTTTATGCCGTGTCACGCTCTCAAATACCGTCTAATCCCTTATAAATAAAGGCATTGCGCCATATTTAACCTGTTATACATAGTTGTACATTTGGTTTCTGCCCCCGTATTAATTAACATATTCTAACACTTGTACTCTTTGAGATTCCACACACTTAAATAGTTTGTCATCATATCGAGAACATTATAAAATTTTGTAGCAATCTTTACAAACATGATAACTATAATTCTTATATCTACTATCTGTATATATGTATTTCCCAATATCGTTAGATGTAATCTCTTTACCACAATTCGGGCATCTGCCATTATTTATTAACCCTTTTTGCTTGAGAAAAGCTAATTGCTCATAGCGGGTTACTTGATCAATCAAAGGATATGTGGGGCTTCCCAATTGCGGTTTACTCACATAAAACTTCTTTATTAACGAATGCATTATATAGCATTCAAAACCATTCTCATTTAACTCATCAGCCATTAACTTATTGTATTCATACCAAGATAAGGAGTTTATTTCGTCAGACGTATAATAATTTTTGTGGTGTTCCAAAATAGTATATTGTTCTGAACCACAAAATGGACAGAATTTGGATTCAACATCAATTTCTCTACCACAATTAACACACTTTATGCTTCTCCTCTTTTTCGATGAAGATTCTAATGGATATTGCGAACTGAAAAGGGCTGCATTAGGATGTCCTCCATGAATTTGTTTGTCCAATTCATCGGCTGATTTGTGTAAATATATTGCAAAGCCACAGAAAACGATTGCTAAAACGATAAATATTATAACCATAGTAAATCAAATATAAGTGTAATACTCATCTAGTATTCTCTCGATGACATCGACAAGCACGTTTGTTTCGTATTCCAAAAGAACCTTATCAATAAAATTATTCACGATGTTCTCTTCCGCATCACTGTACTTTTCAACTAACGATGTATTTTGTTGAGAAATTTGCTTTGTATATAAAGTCTCTGTTATCTTATCGCACATTACTTCTATACCGGATTTTTTCAACTTGAGATAGAGTGTGTCTATGACTACCTGTCCCATATGTAAATCTCCCGAAATAAATGAATAAACATCCATTGTTAAAACATCATTAAACATTTTAGAACATATAAACGCTCTTTTCACTGCCCCAACATATTCGGATTGTAACGTTTCTATTTTCCCTTTTTCGACATCACGAATATATCTCAACAAACAATATTGTGTTGTATATAGAATTTTTTTATAGCGTGCAACATACATCAAATCGTCTGGTTTGATCGTTGTAAGAACATAAAGTAACGAGCTACCTAATAATAAATAATGATTTTGCATCGTGATAGCATCTAATTCCGCAAATGCAATTGACTTCTCAAAATTAAAAACGGCCATGTCAATTTTAGACTCATCGCCACTCATAAGTGCATCTTGCACTTGCAAAGCCCTTTTTTCTAATAAAGTTAAATTTTGGTAATTATTATTTTCCATAAGATATAAAATAAAAAATTTATTGCCTATTTAGTAGGTATTGTCTTGATAGTATTGTATTGCATCCATCCATTCTTCTATTGTAGGGAATTGGGCATATTCTGTTAGTACTGATAATACTGAATGCTGTTTTTCTAACGTATCACTATCCATATTGTCTCCATTCGCCACCATAAGTGTTAGTAAATAACCATATACGTATTTTTTTTGTTCCTCAGTCATCTTAGATAGTATAATGAGCGTCTCTTTTCCTTCCATCACCTCCGAGGCAAGATCTATTGCATAATACATTGTAGAGTTTATTTCTATACCAAAAGAACGCAACTCTTCTCTTATTACTGCTTTTTCATTATTACTCATTTCCCCATCTGCCATTGCCATGATTTTTGCAATTTTCATTATTGCTATTAGCTCTTCTTTAGATAATTCCATAATATATAATACATAATAAGCCTACTCTTCTTCGGATTTTCGGCACACTCCGTTCATATATTTATTGTTTACGCATATAAGCATAAAAGCGCGGGCTTTCGTTGCTTCATTTGATTTGTTGAGGTCCTAGACTTACCTTATTAGTTCAAATAAATGCACGGAAAACTCACGCTGATACGTGAGCGTGCATAAACCATGCTTGAACTAATAGTGATTTTGTTTCAACTTGTCTAGGGTTTCAACAAATCAAGTTTGGCTTATTACGCGATATAATATGTACAGAGCACTCTCTGTTGTTCCCCTGTTTAATGTCAGTGGGATGACTGTTGCTTTATAAAGTAATTTCCAGCAGGTGACCGATGAAATGATTGTTTCCCAAAAAATCAATGCTGAAAATAGCTTCTAATTCTTCATAAAAAGCGTACCATGTTGTGCGACTGTTTTTTCGATAGCGGACATAACTTACATTCTTGCCGCTTACACTATAACGATTGAAATAGTTCGGAGCTGAGATGGCAACAAGATTTTGTAGATTAAGCGAGAAATATCGGACTATGTCAGAAATATACTGCACAGCGTATTCCTCATCGCTAAAATAGCCTTTCTCTACCAGAGAACTGATACTTTCTTCTAATTGCAAGAGTGCCTGTCGGGAGTAAAGAATTTCTTTCATTTGAACATGGCTCGAATACGAGGTTCAATAAACGCGATGGCTTCATCGGCTGTAAAGAATTCTTTTTGTACGACTCCGGTACCCATTACAGTTTTCTCAAGAGCAGCATTTTTCGGAGTGTAGTCTGTCATAATCTCAATAGTTTTCCAAATTCGACCGCAAAGGTACAAAAATAAATACAACTATGCAAATAAAAATGTATTCTTTGCCCATTTTATGGTCGAAACGGTGCATGTGATGTTAAATTTGAATTGTAGAATGGCCGTTTTCGCCGAATTTTCCCAATTGGGATAGAAAATAGTCAACAAGGTCCTTGATGGATGTGTTGCCGTCATTGTCTATAACGATGTCTGCCAGAAGGCGGGCATTGTCGTCCTGTTGCCGAATACGGGCGCGTACTTGCTCTGCCGTACAGTGGTCACGCGCCAAAGTCCGGGCTATACGCACATCTTCCGGCGCATCGACATAGATGGTTTTGTTGCATAGCGTATTCAAACCGCTTTCAAACAAAATCGCACTCTCAACAAAACAAAAATTCGTTTGCTGTTTCGCCCAATGTTGCAGGTCGAATCTGACGGCTGGATGGACAATGGCATTTAACTTTTGCAGTAACTCCGGCTGCGCGAAAACCTGTGCGGCGACTTTTGCCGTCAGGTACGTGTCGCCCTGAAAAACATCGCTACCGAACAGCGTCTCTACTTGCGAACGCACAGCCGGATTATGAATGATGATCCGTTTGGCTTCGTTGTCCGAATCGTACACAGGAAACCCGCGACGGACTAATTCCGCCGCAATCGTGGATTTGCCACTGCCGATGCCACCTGTTATGCCGATTAACATACTTAGAACTGGAAGTAAATAAACGGCTGCATGTCAGCAGTAATGAACTGGTAGATAATGATTACCGCCGCTACAACGCAAAGCACCATCAGCCACAGCGGCATCAAAGCGAAATTGATGCGGTACCATTGCTTGAACTTGGTCGGAAGCCAGTGAATAACCATGCCCATAAGGAACATGATAACCACATATCGGTACTCCCACATAAAGGGCAGAATGATACTGCTGTCCCATGCCCCGCCGATCTGATTGACCATATTGGTCGCTGTTTCCCATGCAACCTGGTTTGCCGTTTCCGGATCCAGATTGCTTGACGAACGGAAAAATAATCGGGTAAAAGTAATAAAAGTAAAGGTCTGCAGAACAGCCCATGCGCTGCCGATGGTTTGTGCCAGATAATCGTTTGCTTTTGATAGTCTTGTACTGCATTTGCCGCACAAAAATGCGATATAACGGATCAGCGTGCCTGCACACAGAATCAGCGTCCACATCCGGAACATATGTAAAACGGGTAATGCCCAAATCATGTCCGAGACATAAAAACCGGCAGTAATAACCAGCATCGCCGCCATACGGATATGCCAGTTCATGATTCTCCAAAACTTGTTGAGTATCATTCCGATACCATTCAATCCGCCCCAGATCATAAAGTTCCAACTTGCGCCGTGCCATAGACCCCCTAACAGCATGACAATAAACGAATTGAGGTTGGCGTATAGCAGCTTCCGGTGAGAGGGGACTGTCAATGCCACTAATGCAACCGTCAGACCGATAACGCCTATCACTGCGGTTGCTATCCACGAACCTGTCAGAACGAGGGCTATCAATGCAATCAGTGCTATCCAGAAATAGGTGCCGAAAGTCGCTTCCCTATTGCCCCCGAGCGGTATATATAAATAGGTCTTTAACCAGCGGCTGAGTGACATGTGCCACCTGCGCCAGAACTCCTGAGGGTTTTGTGACTTATATGGTGAGTCGAAGTTCTTCGGTAGATAGAATCCCATCAGCATCGCCACTCCGATTGCAATATCGGTATATCCCGAGAAATCTGCATACACTTGCATCGAATAGGCGAACAATGCAAACAGATTCTCAAAACCCGAGAACAGAAGCGGGTTGTCAAAAACGCGGTCAATGAGATTTACCGCTAAATAATCGCTGAGAATAATCTTCTTTGCCAATCCGTTCAGCATCCAGAATACTGCAATCCCGAATTGCCTGCGACCAAGATGAAACGGCTTATATAACTGCGGTATAAACTCCGACGCTCGGACTATCGGACCGGCAACCAGTTGCGGGAAGAACGATACATAAAATCCGAAATCAAGGATGTTCCTGACCGGTTTGATGCGACCGTGATACACATCTGCTGTGTAGGAAATGACTTGGAATAAATAGAACGAAATACCGACAGGCAGAATAATCGTATCCACCATGAACCGACCGTTTTCGCTGAATCCGTTCCCGATATATGCGAAAATATCGAATACATGGAATGCCGTGCCGAACATATCGTTCAGCATGTTCGTAAAGAAATATGCGTACTTGAAGTATGCCAGCAAGCCCAAGTCTATCACCACGCTCGCAATCAGCCATGCTTTTGCGGCAGGATGACCGCGGTGAGCGTCGATACGCTGGGCTATAAGCCAGTCGGACAATGTGACAAAGGCAAGAATCAGCAGGAATATGCCACTTGTCTTGTAATAGAAGAACCAGCTCACTGCCATCAGAAAAACATTACGCAGGTGCAGTCTGCCGCGGGCTGCCGCGGATTGCTTTGCACCAATCTCCATAATCAGCGCAAACAAAGCATACACTACCGCGAAGAACGCCCAAAAATAGAACTGGGTGAACAGTAGCGGGTGTGCTGTGTCGTACATGAATATGTTGCGCAATATATCACTCATTGCTTCCTGACTTTGCTTTTTGACCTTCTGTGATTTTCTTCTCTATCCACTTCCACAGCAATCCGCCGGCTTTGTCTGCACCGCGTTGCGTAAAATGCACGCCGTCAGTGGCTGCCAGACCTTTCTCGTTCCATGTCATCATGGAGTTCCATCCTCCCATCGCCTCATATAGACTCCAATAGGCAATCCCTTCCAATGAAGCCATTCGGGCTAACTGCCTGTCCATAAGCGGCAGCATGGGATAACTGGTCCTCTCGCCTTCGATAACTGTTGTCATGTCCGATGGCCCGACGAACAAAATGCTCGCTTCTGGTGCGCAACTGCGAAGGTAGCGGATCTGTTTGCGCATGGAGTTTGCATAGCCCCGGACACGTTCCGGCGTATCCGCCCAAGGCATGACATTGCCGCCAAACTGCAGAATGATAAGCCGTGTGTTGGTTTCGCGGAAGAAGGACTCCAATTGCTGGCGGTTGATGTGGGTGAACACATTGCCCGAACCGCCGCGCATGGGAATGTTATCTACGATTACACCCGCGGGCGTTTCCAAGGATATACCATACACTTCGCCTTGACCGTAAAACTCTATCGTGCATTCCGTGCTGCTGTCCGGCAGAGTCAGAATCTTTTCCGAACGCGCATTAACCTCTATGCTGTCGGTGCATAATAGACGCACTTGGCTGAAATAGTTGGCAGAACTTGTTTTTCCGTACGGTTCGACATGCAATACGATATGGTTGGATCCTGCACGCCGGAGAGTATCCATTATGGCTACCTGTCCCATCGGTCCGTAATTGTCGCTGTCGCGTTGCTGGCTTTTAGGACCATAGACAAGGTATCGTTGCGGACCGGTTTTGGCACTAACAGGCTTGCCGTCTAATGTAAGGGACTGTTTGATGGTCCGCGTCGGGATGGTTTGGAGTAACGGAATTAATCCGGGACCGCCACCGCCGTACAGCCTTTGTAAATTACGGCGGATCGTAGCGGTAATTCGGTCTTCTTCTATTTGGGAATCACCGTAATGGACTACGCGGACGGCTTTCATTCCCGCATCCGATAAGGCACTGATAAATGCGTCAAGGGCCTGGACGGACGGCTTGACAGGCGGCAGACTGTCTGCGGGGAAGGCTCTGACGCGGGGCGTATCTGCCGCTCCTGTTTGCTTTGAATCTTCAGCTGTCGTGGTATCTTCCCCCATTTCTGCCACTTCCGCCACTAATGTTATGGTATCATTGAGAAACAGTGCCGGTTCTGCAACGGTGTCTTGTATATTCGTTGTGTCCGGAACCGCCGCTGGTCGCGTGGGCAGCATGCTGCTTAAGGTCGGAAAACGCAAAGGCGACAGCCATTGCTTGTCATATTCCGCAACGGCACATACGCCGCCTAACAAAACAAGGCATACGGCTATAAAACATACAATATGTCGAGGTCGCATCTCTCGCATTATTTCTTCCACAACGCTTTGGTAAACAATAAGATGACCGTAAATATCTCAAGACGTCCGATTAGCATGACAATGGTCATAACCCATTTGGCTACGGCGGGGAAATGTGCGTAAGTCCCGGATGGACCGTATTGTCCGATGCTCGGACCTATGTTGCCGATTGCCGATACTGCCGCACCTAACGACTCGTCAAAATCCACTCCTGTCGCACAGAATACCAGAGTCGTGCCAACGAGGATCATCAGATAAATCACCATGAAAGCCATCACATTGTTAGTCGTTTGTTGCGTAATCGGTTTGCCGTTCAACTTGACCGGAACAATGGCATTCGGGTGAATACGACGCTTGAACTCCGCTATTCCGCTCTTGGCGAAAATCATAATACGAACCCATTTGATGCCGCCCGATGTGCTGCCCGAAGACGCGCCGGTGAACATCAAAAAGAATACTACTACCCACAGAAACGGTGCCCATGTCATGTAATCGGCTATTCCGAAACCGCTGCTGGTCATCGTTGCTATCGTTGTGAAAAATCCCTCACGGAATGACTGCTCCAGGTGACTGAAAAACTCTCTGGCTCCGCAGGATAAATTGCTGTCCGTCAGCCATTGTACCATCAACCCGATAGTCAGCACCGCCGTCACAACAATCACCGCTCCCAAATACCAATGTGTCTCTTCGTCTTGAAGCAGCCGCTGCGGCTTGCCGCGGAACACTAATATAATCAGCGCAAAGTTGATTCCCGATAGCAGCATAAACAGTGCTATCGTGTAATGGATTGCCGGATTGGTATAATAGGCTATACTGAGATTCTTCGTGGAGAATCCTCCCGTGGCTACCGTCGAGAATGAATGGCATACACTGTCAAATACCGGCATTCCTTCCACCCAAAGCAGACCGACCTCTAACACGGTCAGCAGAATATAGGTTATCCACAAGTGTTTTGCGGTATCGGCTATGCGGGGACTCAGTTTCTCATAACTCAGACCGGTCACTTCCGCCGCATACAGCTGCATTCCTCCCAAGCCGAACATCGGCAGCAGCGCAATCGACAGCACGATGATTCCCATACCGCCGAGCCATTGCGTCATCGACCGCCAGAACAACGCCCCGTGCGTCAGACACTCTATGTCATCCAGTATCGTCGCACCCGTTGTCGAGAACCCCGACATCGTCTCAAACCATGCGTCCGTAAAACTCGGAATCTGACCGCTCAAGTAGTACGGCAGCAGACCGAATGCGGAGAACACTACCCAAACAAGGGCTACAATCACATAACCCTCGCGCTCGCCGACATGGGAGGTCGCTTTCCTGCCGAAAAACAGTCCCCACAACCCGACTGACAGCGTCAGTAGCGTGGATATAAGAAACGCTCCGTCATCCGCATCGTGGTAAAAGAACGACACGAAGGTCGCTATCATCATAAACACCGACTCAATGAGCAGCAGCGCGCCCATTGTCTTGACTACCAATCGTGTGTTAAATGCTCTTGTCATTCCTTGAAGAAACGCTCTAACTTCCTGATTACATGGCTCTTACAGAATACGACAACCTTGTCGCCCTGTAGTATCTGCGTGTCGCCGTTCACTAATATGCCTTCGCCCGCACGCACGATGCCTGCTATAGTACTGTCCTTGGGCAGACCCATTCGCTTGATCTCGCACCGCGTAATACGCGAACCTTCCTCCGCACTGAACTCCACTATCTGGGCATCCGCACTCGTCAGGTTGCGCACATTCAGCACGCTGGCGTTCAGCAGCAATTGGTAGATATACGACGCTGCAATCGTTTTCTTGTTCAGTACCGCACCGACATCCAGTCCCTCGGCAATCTGTATATAATCAATATTCTCCACTTCGGCGATGGTCTTCCTTACACCGAATTGTTTGGCGGCAAGGCACGCGAATATGTTCGCTTCGCTGCTTTCTGTCACCGCGACAAATGCGTCTGTGTCCTGTATGCCTTCTTCCTTCAGAACATCCATGTCCGAACCGTCCGCATTGATAATCAGCGCGTTATCTACCTTCTGGCTCAAATGGTAGCATAAGTCCTTGTTCACCTCCAGTATCTTGATATTAATCTCCTTCGGCAGGTTCTGTACTGCCTTCTGCGCAATCCGGCTGCCGCCGAAGAAAATGACATTCCTTATCTCCCGTTCCGTCTTCCCTAACTGCTCGCGCATAAAACTGATGTTGTCCGGCGTGCAGACGATATAGACCATGTCATTGATCTGTAACTCGTCATTGCCTGTCGGAATAATGGTCTCGTTGCCGCGCTTGATGGCGACTACGCGGTACCGCCCGTGACCGAAATACCCCGAACTGAACGGTTTGCCGACCGCCTCGCACACCTCGCGGATCTTTACTACACATAGTTCCAACGCACCGTCGCACAATACAATATGGTACCGCAGCCAGTTGACTTTCAGCGATTCGATAATCTCGTTCGCAGCAAGCACCTCTGGATAAATAAGGTGGTTCAGTCCCATCGTCTCAAAGAACTTCCTGTTCTCCGGCAATAGATATTCATAGTTGTCTATGCGGGCAAGCGTCTTCTTGGCGCCTAACTGGTTCGCCATCAGGCACGCCGCCATGTTCTCCGATTCATGAGGTGTTACCGATATAAACAAATCGCAACCGTTTACACCGATGTCCTTCAAATCATGAATGGAAGTCGGACTGCCAACTTTCGTCAGTAAATCATATTCGGCATCAAGATCGCCTAACTTCTCGGCTTTCTCGTCCATCAGACTGATTTCCATGTCTTCACGCGACAGTAGTTTCGCCAAGTGCGTCCCTACTTCGCCGGCACCTGTAATAATGATTCGCATATGCCTTCTTTGTCTAATCGCAGCATGCGGTATAACTCCTTCGTGCTGCCGTGTTCTACAAATTGATCGTTTACACCTAATCGTGTCACATGCACATTGTACCCCTTTTCTGCAAAGTACTCAAGCACTGCACTGCCCAAACCACCGCTTATAACACTGTCTTCTACCGTCACTACCTGCCCGAAATGGTTTCCGACATAATCCAGTATGCCCGTGTCTATTGGCTTTAGCCAGCGCATGTCATAGTGCGCAAAATCCCCGGACCGCGTGCCGGTTTCTTCCGCTGCCGCAATCGCTTCCGCTACCGT
The DNA here is from genome assembly GCA_905235225.1 of Paludibacteraceae bacterium. Taxonomy (GTDB): domain Bacteria; phylum Bacteroidota; class Bacteroidia; order Bacteroidales; family Paludibacteraceae; genus Colicola. The sequence goes on along the minus strand of CAJOKE010000008.1, from coordinate 15,268 downwards.
GTTGCCGATGGCTCCTATACTCAGTACCGCCACACCTTTCCCCTCACGCAGGCACACGCCTTTCCCGAACGTGACAGCCTCGCGCTCTGTCTCGGATACACATCCTGACACACGTCCGCGCGGATAACGGATGGCTATAGGACCGTTATAATCGACCGCCAAACGCATCAGTTCACGTAAATCATCCGCCGTCCGCGGAGCGGCAATAGCAAGGTTCGGTATCGGACGAAGGTACGCAAGGTCAAACAAACCGTGGTGCGTCGCGCCGTCGTTGCCGACTATTCCCGCGCGGTCAATGCACAGCACTACATGCTGCTTCGGCAATGCAACATCGTGTATAATATTGTCATACGCCCGTTGCAGGAACGACGAATATATATTGCAGAACGGAATAACACCCGTACTGGCAAGACCCGCAGAAAATGTCACCGCATGCCCTTCGGCTATCCCCACATCAAACACCCGCTCCGGCAGCTCTTTCTGCATGATCGACATGCTGCAACCGCTTGGCATGGCTGGCGTTACACCCGTTATCTTGCTGTTCTCACGAGCCAGTTCTAACAATGTCTCACCGAACACTTCCTGCCATAACGGCGGCACTTTGGCACTTTCCGTCTCTGCCGACGGAACACTGTCGCTCAACCGTTTGCCCGACACCGCATTGAACTCACCCGGAGCGTGCCAGGTCGTCTGGTCGTTTTCCGCTGGCGCATAACCCTTTCCTTTCTTCGTTATAAGGTGCAGCACTTTCGGACCGCGATGGTCTTTTATCTCTTTCAGTATCCGAACAAGATCCACCACACTGTGACCGTCTGCCGGACCGAAATACCGCAGGTTCAGCCCTTGGAATATATTATTCGGCTGGCGCGTCAGAATCGTCTTTAGGTTCGTGCTGAACCGCCGCACGGCATTGGTCTTGTGTTCATCCATCAGGTGCAGTTTCATCATCATCTGATACAGCTTCCAACGCCATTTGTTGTAACGCTTACTGGTCGTTATATCTACTAAATACTGCGTAAAACCGCCCTTCAACGGGTCTATCGCCATGTTGTTGTCATTCAGTATAATCAGCAGGTCGTTCTTGGTCATCGAGGCGTTGTTCAGCCCCTCGAATGCCAATCCGCCGGTCATCGCTCCGTCACCGATAACGGCTACTACATGCGGTTTGCTCCTGCTGCCTCTTACCCCGCTAACTTCTCCTGCGACTGCTTCAGAACTTCCTCCATCCGATCCGCTTGCCGCCATACAGCAGTCGCCTACCTCTATGCCCAATGCCGCGGAAATACTGTTGCTTGCATGCCCCGCGATAAACGCATCATACTCACTCTCTGCCGGAGTGGGGAAGGGGGCCAAACCCTTGAACTGGCGGTTCGTATGGAACCGTTCCCGCCTGCCTGTCAGTATCTTATGCGCATACGCTTGGTGACCGACATCCCACACTACCTTGTCATACGGCGTATCGAATACATAATGGACAGCCACGGCAATCTCTATCGCCCCTAAAGACGATCCCAAATGCCCCGGATTGTGGCTCAACTCCTGAATGATAAAGTCGCGCAACTCCCCGCATAATTCAGGAAGTACATCCACTGGCAGCTTCTTCAAATCCGACGGACTGTCTATATTATTCAGATATTTATATTCCATCTATCTGCTATTCCCGAAAATTAGCGCGCAAAATTACAACAAAAATTGCACATGTGCAAGCGTTCGGGTATTTTTTTGAGAAAAATTTCATACTCCCGTCATCCCGTCAGCCCGAAAAATCAGTACGCCACCCCGTCATCCCGAAAAAATCAGTACGTCAGTACGCCATTCCGTCAGTACGAAAAAATAATCACCATCCCGCTCTTTCTATTTTCCACTTTCCCTCATTTTTCCCCTACTTTAACCGAATGATAACCGAACGATAACCGAACGATAACCGAACGATAACCGAAGGATAACCGAAGGATAACCGAACGATAACCGAAGGATAACCGAACGATAACCGAAGGATAACCGAACGATAGTGCGCTTCTTTAAGGCATCACAATATTCGCAAAATACAGGAGAATTACACGGTAGATACAACAAAAAAATGCGGCATTGCTGCCGCATCTGTGGTACCTCTTGGAGTTGAACCAAGGACACATGGATTTTCAGTCCATTGCTCTACCACCTGAGCTAAGGTACCTTGTGCTTTTTCTTTCCTTTAACGGACATCATTTGTGCCACTTCCGTCGAAAAAGCGTGCAAAAGTACTGCTTTTTTTTGAATTACCAAAATTTTTTTGCAATTTTTTTGAAAAAATCGTACCTTTGCACCAAAAATCATACTTTAACCACATGATTCTCCAACAAATCGCCACTGCACACAATGGTTTTACAGACAAGTTTGGCATACCCAGACAGAGCCGTGACACATCCCTCGTCGAAACACGCATTCTCTTTGAACCACGATTCCGGAATATGGACGCTATCCGGGGAATAGAATCGTACAGCCACCTTTGGCTCATTTGGGGATTCTCGCAAAACAACTCCTCCGATAACCTTACCGTCAGACCTCCTCGCTTGGGCGGAAATACACGGATGGGAGTCTTTGCAACCCGTAGCCCCTTCCGCCCTAACCCTATCGGATTGACCTCTGTCCGCCTCCTGCGCGTGGAGCGTTCCTCGCAGGGACCTGTCCTCGTCGTTACCGGTGCCGACCTCCTCAACGGCACACCTATATATGATATTAAGCCTTATCTCGCCTTTTCCGATTCCCACCCGGACGCCGTAAACGGATTTGCCGAAACAACCAAAGACTACACCCTCGAAGTCGTGGGGCTGAACAATCAGGAATACCTCGCCATTCCCCCTTCTACCCGGAATGAACTCCGCGAAATACTCGCTCAGGACCCCCGGCCTGCCTACCACTCCGACCCCCTGCGCGTTTACAAACTCGATTACAACGGATACAATGTTGCCTTCTCTGTGGAAAATGGTAAACTTTATGTGCAATATATCACATTAAGTGATAAAAAATTACAAAAGTGATATTTTTTTCTTGCATATTCGGCAAATAATTTGTAACTTTGCGCGTTTTTTGAACGAAAATTGTTTTATGATACTACCATGAAGAAAGTTATTTTTCTGTTAGTGAGTGTGTTAGGCGTAGGCTTTGCCTATGCAAGTTCAGTTCCCGAAAAGTGTGAAGATGTGATGATGCAGGGATTCTATTGGAATTCCTATCATGTGGACACTGCCGATTATCCGACTACTATCTACGGAGACACGCGCTGGAAAACGCTGTACAAACAGTCCAGCGAAATCGGTGCCTACTTCGACATTATTTGGCTTCCGCCCAGTGCATACGCTTCCGGCGTCGGATACCATCCCAAACAGTATTCCAACCAAAACTCAGACTGGGGGTCACGCGCTGACCTCGAAGCTCTGATTACCGCTTTCCATAACCAAAATACCAAAGTCGTAGCCGATATGGTTGTCAATCACATCGAGGCGGCGGCTGGATGGTGCGACTTCATGCGCCAAAACTTCGGCGAATACGGGGTCTTTGACCCAGACGCTTCGTGGATCTGCAAAACCGATGAAATGAATAATCCCGCTTATAAAAAGGAAGCAAATGACTGCTTCGGCTTGGCGACCGGTGCCGCTGATGACGGTTATGGACCCGAGGCGAACTATGACGCCGCACGCGACTGGGCGCACGATCAGGAAAATGTACGCGAGATGTTCCGCGCATATGCCAAGTGGATGACCAATGTCATGCACTATGACGGCTTCCGATATGACTACTGCAAGGGATTCCATGCTTCCCATATTGATGACTACAATCAGGCAGGGAACGCCTATATCTCCTTCATGGAAATGTGGTCCGGCAATGACGATATTATACGTAATATCAACGATGCCAAAATGAACACCATGGCACTCGACTTCCAAACCAAATACGCCGCCTTTGATGGTATCGCTGCTTTCGACTACAGCCGCTGCAAAGGCTCCGGATTGCTCGGTGCAGGATATGCCAAATACGCTGTGACCTTCGTGGACAGCCACGACTGGTTCTATCGCGATAACGGACAGGAATTTGGCGGTAACGGCAAATCCATGACCCCCGAACTCCAAGACCGGCTCCTTCAGGCTAATGCCTTCCTGCTCGGTATGCCCGGTATCCCGTCTGTGTTCTATCCCCACTGGGCAAAGTATAAAGACCAGATTAAACCTATGATCGACTGCCGCCATATTGCCGGAGTTCACTCCGAGAGTGCCGTCATTGACGAAGAGGCGGAGACCGGCGGCTACAAGGCTACCATCGTTGGTAAACGCGGAAACCTCATCCTCGCTCTCGGTAATAAAGCCGGTGCCGATTATGCACCTTATGGATATAAGAAAATCGCTTACGGTAACGGATATGCTATGTGGACCAATGCCACGGCTGAACATGCTCCTGCTGTCATCGTGACACCGTCCGCCACCTTCAAAGATGCCGCTGCAGGTATCAATGTGGTTGCCGTTGTACGCGGTACAACCGGATATGGCTCAAAAGCTGTTGCCTACTATACCACCGATGGCACTAATCCTACACTCTCATCCGCAAGCTTCAGCGGAAAGAAATCCTTTACATTTAACCAGACAACTACCCTCAAAATCATGGGCGTTTGCGGAAATGCACAAGGAAAAGTCCTGACCTATACTTATACGTATAAGGAGCCGCAACAGACCGGCATTATCGTCCGCTTCAATAAACCCGATGATTGGGAAGGGGCTTATCTCTATGCCTGGGACAAGGACAATAACAATATGCTCGGGGCTTATCCCGGACAACGGATCTATCAGGCTCAGGACGGTTGGTACACTTATGAGTTTGACAAAGGACTCAAAGAAATTAACTTCTGTATCAATGGCGGCGAAGAAGGTAAACGCTCCGTAGATCTCTTTACCGACGAAGATGTGTGCTACAAGTGGAACGACGCCGATAACGTGGCGGAAGTCATGGACTGCGAAACGGAACTACATCCTAAGTTTGACCTCTCTATCGCTCCCGAGTCGTCTGTCTTCCGGGATAAAAAAGAAGGACTGGATATAACAATCAATACAGTCGGCGATCCGAATGCAATGATTTATTACACCTTGGATGGCTCGGAACCGAACACACATTCTACCAATGTGCAGGGAATAACAACCTTCAATATCAAACAGACAACTACCGTTAAAGCATTCGCTGTAAAATCCCAAACGGAAAAAACACCGGTTTATACGCGCGTTTATACCTACAAAGAACCCCAAACAGGGGCTATTACCGTTAAATTCAAACAACCCGCCGAGTGGCAGAAATGCTATATCTATGCCTTCACACGCAAAAAGGACGGATCTACTTACAAGGATACGCCTTTCCTCGTCGGGGACAAAGGAACTAAATGGCCCGGAAAACTCTGGACTACAATCGACGCTCAGGGATGGCTCACTTATACCTTCCCCGAGAAACTCAACGGCGAAGACCTCAAAGAGTTCTACGTCATCTTCAATAACGGTGACCGTGAGGAGATTGGCGACGAAGCCGTACAGACTAAAGACCTCCTCGTCTTCGAAGATGTCTGCTATGTATGGAAGTGGAATGATCCCGAAATGACATGGGGAAAGGCTTTCGTTAGTCCTAATTGTGATGGAAATATCGATGAAGGCATTGAGCAAATCAATATCGATGACACCAAACTCAACGGTGAGAAGATTCTGCTCGACGGACACCTATATATTATTATAAATAATAAAATGTATAATATCACCGGAACACAGGTTAAATAATCCCCGAAATTTACATTGCCATGAAAAAAATATCTGTCATCCTTATCGCTCTGTTTGCCGCGCTGTCACTCGGTGCGCGGACCTTGTACCTCGTTCCCGGAGTTTGGAACACCGACGGAGCTAAGTTTGCTATTTATTATTTCAATGGTGCCTCTGATAACGGATGGTCTGACTTTATGACTTCCGTCGATGCGGACACATACAAAGCGGACATACCCGACGCTTATACAACCGTTATATTCGTCCGCCTCAATTCCGCTGCCGCTGCACCCGGCTGGGATGCTAAGTGGAACCAAACCGAAGACCTCACCGTCTCCGGCGATTATAACCAGTATTCCATCTCCGATTGGGGCGGCGACAAATCCGTCGGCGAATGGTCTGTCTTCGGACAACAGGGGGGTGGCGGAGATAATCAGGGCGGTTCGACACAACCGCAGGATTACTCGTCTGCCGTACCTTCGCAGTGTACGGATGTCATGCTGCAGGCTTTCTATTGGAATTCCAAATCGGACATGACCTATGGCGGTTCACAATGGGCGACACTCTCATCACAGGCTTCCGAAATCTCCTCATATTTCGATATAGTGTGGCTGCCGCCTTCCTGTAACGCCAATGACGAAATGGGATACCTGCCAAAAGAGTACCATAACCAGAACAGCAAAATGGGCATGAAAGCCGGACTCAAAAACCTGATTAAAGCACTTCATGCCGGTGGAACTAAAGTGGTTGCCGATGTTGTCATTAACCACTGCGGAAACAGAGGCTCATGGGTGGACTTCATGGATATGGATTTCGGTACATACGGCAAGTTCTCACCGCAAAGCACGTGGATCACTTCCAACGATGAGGCACAGGGAAAAGGACAACTCGGATCAAATGCCGATGACGGACAGGAATCGAATGCCAACTACCCCGATGCACGCGACTGGGATCATAAAAACCCCCAGGTGCAAGACATGTGCCGTGCATACCTAAAATTCCTCAAAGGTGAGATGGGATATGACGGATTCAGGTTCGACTACTGCGGTGGATACCATGTCAGCCATATCAATGACTATGTTTCCAATGCCAAACCGTACTTCTCCGTTATGGAGTACTGGAACGGTAATCCCGCTACGCTCAAAGCGCGCATTGATGAGGCGTCAAAGAATACCCTTACGTTTGACTTCGCTTCATTCTATACCTGCTACCAGCAGGGCATTGCTTCCAATAACTACGGTAAACTCGTTAATCCCGGTCTGCGAGGACAAGGTTATGCCAAGTATGCCGTTAACTTCATTGATAACCACGACACCTTCAATCGTGCCGACATCAATAATGCCGATTGCGGCAATAGCAAGGACGGAAAATCATCCCTCAATAACAAAGAGCTGATCATGCAATGCAATGCCTACTTGCTCTCCATGCCCGGTATTCCGTGTGTGTTCTGGCCGCATTGGTATAGATACAAAGCTGACATACAAAAAATGATTACTGCCCGTAAAAAAGCTGGTGTACACTCCGAAAGTAATGTTTCCGAAACTTCGGGTAACGGCTACTATGAAGCAACGGTGACCGGCAAATACGGACAACTCATCCTCTATCTCGGATCGTCTGCCAACAAAGCCGCTCCCGCAGGATTCATTCAGGCGGTCAAAGGCTCCAAATATGCTATCTACTATACCGGAGACGGACCGCAGGATATTGATAATATGCAGCAGCAACCTCCTGCACTGGATACAAAATTGCCTATGTATAATGTGCTCGGACAACCTGTGGATGAAACATATCATGGGATTATTATACAAAACGGACACAAATACTATAACAATAATTAATACAATTAACCGATTTAATTCTATTGCTTATGAGAAAGTTTATTCTTCTTGCGACAGCGGCTGTATGTGCTGTGTCGCTCAGTGCAAAAACACTCTACCTCCATACCGGAGGTGCTGATTTGTGGGGACAGGCTAATCCCGCCTTTTTCGCACACACTTGGTCCACTCCTGAGGACAATGCCGATGTGCAATTGACTAATGTGGCGGGCAATATCTTCTCCGCGGAAATTAATGACGCGCATAACAACGTGGTCTTTGTACGTATGCCGGAGGGTTCGACTGCACTCAACTGGGACACGAAGTGGAACCAGACTGGCGATCTCCAGATCCCTGATGGACAAAACCAATACAATATTACCGGCTGGGGGGATAATGATGGCAACTGGTCAACCTATGACCCTAATGCTGACCCGGGCGAAAACCCCGGCGGTGGCGGACAAGGAGGTGGCCAAGGTGGTGAGCAGACAAGAACCACCTACTGGTACTTCAAAGGCGAAGTGGATAAAAGTAATATTGATAACGAGCAAGGCGGATATAACGTATTCCAGTGTGGACTGGCTTCCGTTGAAGTTGGTGAGACTGGATACCTCTTCCTCGTTTATCAGGTTACTGGACAACCCGGCGTGCAATATATGACTGACGGATGGCTCGGATTTGATGTCACACATGCTACCATGTCTAACTGCGGTATCTGCACAAATGGCAATAAACTCTATATCCCTGCCGGTAGTTACACGCTTTACCTCTATGATAACGGTGATGGTACGGTTGAACTCTCACGCGAACCGCTGGAAGGTAAAACCCTTCTCGTCATTTCTGATGAAGCGTGCGGAGACACTCCGGGCGACAACCCGGGGGATGACCAGGCTATCGAAAACATCTATGAACTCGATACCAATGCACCGATGTTCGATGTTATAGGACGACAGGTCAATAATGATTATCACGGCGTAGTTATTCAAAACGGACATAAATTCATCCGTTAATTTATTAACAATAAATTTATTACAATCATGAAAAAACTTTTTTTATTCACATTGGCACTTTGCTCCTCACTCGTAATGTTTGGACAAGCTGCTTCATGGATGGGAAATTCCTACATCGTGGCTAACGATGCTTGGTACAACGCTTCTGGACAAGGTAACCCTGCTTTCGATGCGTTGGGAACAATCGAATCGCTTAAAATTGCCGGACAAGTTCAGTCTTATGGTGATAGCGATGGAGAAAATAATCCTGCATTTATGTCTTACCGTTTTGATGATTCTGAAACATGGACAAATGTAGAACTTAAATGGTTTAAGTACGAGAATAATAACAATTTCTTCGGTGCTAATGACAATACCGCACAAGTGGCTGCTGTAGGTTTTGACGAACTGGCGGATGGTGACCACACTATTGAAGTGTATTTTTACAAAGCCAGCACAGACGCTAAAGCTGATGCAAATGGCAAAATTTACGACAACAATGATGGTAACAATTTCAAAGCTACATTCAAAAAACGTGCTGTTGTTAAGGAAGATATTACCTATAAAGTTGCTGTTCCCGAAGGTACAACCGCTTGCTACATCGCTGGTGACTGGGATGCTAATGGAAACTGGACTTTCAAAGAAATGACAGCAGTGAACGCTGTTGACCACCAATTCGAGTATTTGGCTAAAGACCAACTCGCTTCCTTCAAATACAAATACTGCTCTGCCGCATCTTGGGATAATGTTGAGGTAACCGCCGACAACGGAAATGTTAATGACCGTACCTATACCGGTGAAATTGATGTAGTTGCTAAATGGAAAGCTACTGACGAACCGCAACCCGTGACTTGGTACCTCAAAGGCGATTTCGTGGACGAGTGGGCTACTGCCTTCAACCTCGTTGGTGATGACCAGACTGCTCTCTCTGTTGCCGTTACCCTTGAGGCTAACAAATACTACCAGTTCAAAATCGTTCGTAGTGAAGGCGGTAATGAGACTTGGTTCGGTCTGCCCTCTTGGGAAAAAGTGACTTCGTCTGTCGAAGGATGGGTTTGCTATGAGTCTAAAGGCAATGACAACCAGGCTAATGTCGGTCTCCAAACCGCTATGCCCGGTGAATATGTTATCACAGTGGACGTAACAAACAAGGATGGCGAAAACATCGCACCTAAATTCAGCATTCAATATCCTGCTGACAATCGTGAAAAACGTGAAATAGTATTCCTCGCTGGGGAAGTTGCCGGTGACAATGCTACACTCATCGTCTTTGGATTTGGTAACGACATGGTACCCAGTAACGCTACTATGACACTTAAAGAAGAAGGCGTTTATACCGCACAAATTGCTGCTGAACTCGACTCCCTCATCTTTGTACGTGCCGCTGCCGGTGTTGAAGGATGGAACGCTCTCGTTTGGGAAGGTGAAAACAAGAATGTTTGGAACCAGTCTCACGATGAGTTCATCACTTGCGATACCGCTGCTTTCGTTGATTGGGAACTTGAAACACCGTACTTCACCGTTTCATGGTGCGGACAAGACCCCGTTATACCTATTGTAGGCGACACTTGGTTCATCAAACTGCCCGTTGCTGAAAATGACTGGACATGGCACGAGATGCTCGAAGAGGAAAACGGCACTTGGTCATATGACGCTACTTGGGTCGGCGGTGGTGCTAACATCAATACCGAAATGGTGGACGAGACTGCTACCTATATCGCTGATAACGAGATGGACTTCGGCGAAAACCTTGTTGCTCCTGAAGCGGGTACCGCTTGTACCTTCATCTGGAATCCTGCAACACAGAAACTCGCTGTGGACTATATCAAAGCCGATGCGGTTGAAAACATTACCTTCGAACTCAATACCAACGCTCCGATGTACAACGTTCTTGGTGTCGAAGTGGACGCTGACTTCAAAGGTATCGTAATCCAAAACGGACATAAATTCGTTCGCTAATATACAATGTATCACCTTGCGCAAATCGCGCAGGGTGATACTGCGTCTTATAATTAACCTTATTATTAACTAAAACACAAACATCTATGAGAAAGTTTCTTTCTATTCTCAGTGCATTATTCCTTTGCACAGGCTTGTGGGCGACAACAGTCACGTACACCGTTGATTCAAAAACTTCGGTAAGCGTTACTGGGACTGCTCCGACAGGTGCTACTGCTACCTATGTACAAACAGGCAACACGGTATCACAAGCCACTATGGACAATTCAATGACATTGACATTGTCCGGCTATGAGGGGTATAAAATTACTGGGATTTCACTTTCAATGAAATCCAATACCAGCAAAGGTGGAGGATCATTGACTGTTATGGCTGGTTCGACTTCGATTGCTTCTATTGCGAACGCGAAGTTCAATACTGCTTCTTGGAATGGGGCATGGTCAACATCCTATGTCACTATTACACCGGACATGGAAGATGATAATTATGAAATCCAAGAAGATGAAGAAGTGGTTATCACTATTGCCGCAACTGAAAACTCGTTATATTGTGAGTCTTTCACAATCGAGTATGAAGAAGTTGCAGCTACTCCTACCACACAGACTATCTATCTCCAGTTAACTGGTGATTGGGTGGGATATACAGAGAAATTCTCGGTGTACTATTTAAGCGACTCTGACAATGGCTGGTCGTCATTCATGACTGCTGTAGAGGGAGAAACGAATATGTATTCGACAACTATCCCTGCTGATTATTCCAAAGTTATATTTGTTCGTAATAACTCTGCTGCTGAAGCTCCGGGATGGGATACTGGTGACTGGTCTGTCGTTTGGAATCAAACAACTGACCAGGAGATTCCTACCGGGAAAAATTTATTTACCGTTGGTGATCAATCTGAGGGTAAATATAACGGCTCTTGGTCAAAATACCCCGTTATTCCGACATACTACATCACAGGTAATGCCGCACTCGTTGGCGATGAAAAAGAATGGAAGGTGGACGCTATCGAAATGACTGATGGTACATACAAGTTCACAAGCCTCCCTGCCGGTGACTATGTACTCAAAGTAACAGACGGTGTTTCCAAATGGCTTGGTTATGAAACACTGGATGCCGCTAAGTCTTCTGACTTTATATATGATGGCGGCGATCCCGATCATAATATAGAGTTCACGGTTGCTACCCCGAACGATGTAACTGTCTCTTATGATGGCAAAAACATCGTTGTTAACGGTACGTTTGCAGAACGTAAAACCACATTCACCGTTACTGTTCCGGATGGCACAACGGCTTGCTACATCGCCGGTAACTTTACCGGTTGGACTCAAGTTGCTATGACCGCTGCCGGTGATAACAAGTTCTCCTACGAGATTTCCGGTGACCCGACTGACTCGGCTTCATATAAATACTGCTGCGGTCCTGCTTGGAAATACAGGGAAATTAATGCTGATGGCGATGATATAGACAACCGTGGCTATAATGCTGCTGATGTGGTTGCTAAATGGTTCAAACTGCCTGGTGCTACACTCGCTGATACCTATACCAGCAATGTTACCCTCGCTGCTGATGCCGAAGGTAATGTGTCTGCTTCTGCCGGAAAAGCCAAAGTGCTTGGCGGTGAATACGATGCTATCAAAGCCGGTACAGGTTCTAAAGCCGGTGTCGTTGTTATTACCGTTCCTGCTAATGTCAAGAACCTACACTTCCACGCGCTTGGATGGACTGGTAAAGCGGTAAAATTGGCTGTCAAAGCAGGTGAAACAGTTCTTGCTAATCTTGACTTGACAAGTGATACTGGTGTATCTGGTTCAGGTTCTGAATATAATATTGCAGGTGATCCCGAAGAGACTGGCTACTATTCTGTGGCTGTTAACACAACCGAGGAAACAGAAGTTACCTTCACTGCTACAGCGGATTACCGCTTCTTGCTCTTTGGTGTTAATACGGAAGGAACATACACCCCGCGCGCACTTAACCTCGTTCCCAATATCTGGGATAGTGCCGATGCAGATGAGAAATATGCTGTATTTGCATGGAACGAGACGGACGGCTCATCTTCATGGTCTGCATTCATGACTGGCGAAGGCGACACACTCACTGCAATGGTGGATTCCAATGCGGAAAAAGTTATCTTCGTTCGCTTCAATGGTGCCGCTACCATTCCTGCATGGGACGCTGCTGAAGCTGATCCTAAGATGGTTTGGAACCAGACGGAAGATCTTACCCTTTCTGCTTCTACCAAGACTTATACTATCACGGGTTGGGGCGAAGGTGATAACGCTAAATCCGTTGGTACTTGGGACGAGTTTGTCGTTCTGCGTAACTGCGCTGAAATCAATGCACTCGCTGAAGGCAAATCCGCCAATATGGCCGAAGTAACGGTTATTTACACTGCCGGTAGTTCGGCATTCGTTGTCGATGAATCTGGTAGCGCGCAAATATACCTCTATGAACACGGACTCAAAGCCGGCGACAAAGTCTCTGGTATTGTTGGTACATCTGCTCCGTTCTACGGACTGCCGCAATTCGTTCCGACTAATAAACCCGAAGATTGGACGGTTAAAGAAGGAGAAACTCCGGCTATTCCCGAGGCAACGAAATTGCCGGCGGATGATAACCTCAACCAAATCGTTATCTTCAAAAATGTAACAATCGCTGGTACACTGGATTCCGAAAATCCCTCAATCACTGCTAAATGGGATAACAAAGACCTGAATGTTCACAAACAATGGTCTTGGGATTATTCTTTCAACGAGAATCGTATCTATGATATTACCGGTGCGATTGCTAAGCATAACGATACATATCAGCTCAATATTCTCCGTGCTACACCCGTATGCCAAGATGGTCCTTATGGCGTTAAGGTCGGTGCTAAAGCTGATACCCTGAAATATTATAAGGATGATGTCATTGAGGCACTTGGCTATAAACAGTATGCTGTTCAAGGCATTACTTTGAAGAAAGGCGATAAATTCCTTATCGCTAACCTCAGTTGCAATGGTGGTTGGGTACCGACTATCGAAGATGGTGGTGCCAAAGCTAACTTCAAAGCGGAAGCTGATTCAATCGAAGTACTCGCTGATGGCGAATATGACTTCTATCTCAAAATGAAAGCCGGAGAAGACCTGCTCTATATCGCTCAAGTCTTCGAAACCGAATACTTCATTGCCGGTACAATGACCGACTGGAAGGACAATATGGTGAAGATGACTGCCGGAGAAGGAAATATCTTCAATGCGGAACTCCCGCTCAAGGCTGATTATTATTATGAATTCAAGGTCGTTAAAGTGGTGGGCACCGATACTACTTGGTATGGTAACGGAGAAGCTGCAACCATGATCTATGGTAATAGTACAGGTTGGTGGCTCAAAGGTAGCGAAAATGTCGGACTGAATACGACCAACGAAGCTTCATATAAGTTCTCATTCGAGGCAAATGAAAACAATGTCATTTCCGTTGTTATTCCTGAAGGTGGAGCTGTAGTTCCTGCTACTAAGATTGAAGCATTAAAAGGCGTATTCTCTATTGCCGACAATGCAACGGCACAGTTTGCAAGAGGTAATTTGCAATATAACTTTGCTGCTAAACAGTGGTTCACTGCTGAAAAACAGTACGAATGTCTCGGTGACGCTAACTTGAATTTCGGCGACAACAATTATATGGGGTCTGTTGATATGTTCGGGTGGAGTTGCGAAAGTTCGAACTACGGATTACTCGCTTCTAACAAAGATGCCGACTATACAGGCGACTTTAAAGACTGGGGCGATTTGTTCGAAGGCGGTTGGAGTACGCTTAGCAAAACGGAATGGAACTACCTCATGGCGCGTAAACAAGGCGATAATAAGCTTTGGGCTATGATTGGACTCATTGCCGAAGAAGCCAGCGCGGATACGCTTATCGGATTGGCTATCTTCCCAGATGAGTGGGCTTTGCCTGCCGGTATGTCTGTTAAGTATGGCTTCTATGATCTCGACAATTCCGCCGACCTCAAAGCCAATACATTCACATTTGCACAGTGGACCGAATTGGAAAAGGCTGGAGCTGTATTCCTTCGTGCTGCCGGATCACGTGCCGGACATATAGGTAATACTATCGGCAGCGACGGTAAAACAGAAACAGATATGAAGAACCCCAAGACAGGTTGGTACTGCTGGATGGATAATGTGGATTGGTATGGCTACTATTGGCTCAATACAACCACCAAAGCGGCGTTTGCCGATTATGTTATCCTCCCTTCTTCCGATGCAGAAGGAACACAATGGTACGCACCTGCTGTTTGGACTCGTGAGCAACGCCGTGGTAACTCCGTTCGTCTCGTTAAGAAAGTGTATGACACCGAGTATTATATTGCCGGTACAATGACCGATTGGCAAAACAATATGGTTAAGATGACTGCCGGAAACGGTGACACCATGACTGTTGCTATTAACCTTGATGCCGATACCTACTATAAATTCAAAGTTGTAAAAGTCATTGGCACAGATACTACATGGTACGGTAATGCTGAAGAGGCTACAATGACTTATGATAACAGTAAAGGCTGGTGGCTCAAAGGTGACAAAGATCTCGGACTCCAGACTTCGAAGGAAGGCGAATACCTCTTTATCTTCGAGAAGAACGAGAACAACATAATCTCTGTCGAAATGCCCGAACCTGATCCTGTAGTAACCAAATGGTACATTGCCGGTGCATTCACAGACTGGGCAACCGAAATGGTTGAACTGACTGGTGAAAAAGCAGA